>DAIOGN010000123.1:0-6499 GCA_036745245.1 Candidatus Zixiibacteriota bacterium | reverse complement strand
CGCGCTACGTGAATGCCCGTCCCTCCACGCGGTCTGCGCTCGTGGTGCCTATCGAGGTACGGGAGCGGCGACTGGGAGTCCTGATTCTCGAAAGCGACCGGCGTGAAGCCTACGACGCCAACGACGAGTGGCTGGTGAGAGCCTTCGCCCATCAGCTCGCCATCGCGCTCGACCGCGCCGAGCTGTTCGACAAGCAGATCCAGATGCGGAGACTCTCCGAGCAGATCGCCGTGGCGCGCACCATTCAACAGAGCTTCCTGCCCCGTCACGCTCCCGACATCGACGGGTACGACCTTGCGGGCGTGAACTACCCGTCCGAGCAAGTGGGGGGCGACTACTACGACTTCGTGCCGATCGTGCCGGGCCAGTGGGGTCTGGCCATCGCCGACGTGTCGGGCAAGGGCATCCCCGCCGCCATCATCATGGCAGGTTTCCGTGCGTCGCTCATCGCCGAAATCCGCAACAACTACGCCATCCGCACGATTTTCCGCAAAGTCAACAACGTGCTGCGGGAGATGACTCCGCGCGACAATTTCGTCACGGCCTTCTACGGTGTGCTCGATACGCACAATCGCGTGTTCACGTTTACCAATGCAGGTCACAATCCGCCCCTCGTGTTCCGCGCCGACGGACACGTGGAACGCCTGGCGGAAGGCGGGCCCCTGGTGGGCGTGATCGCAGATGCCACGTACGTCGAACGACCGCTCTGGCTGGGGAAGGGCGATCTGGTTCTGCTGTACACCGACGGCGTGACGGAGGCCGTGGGACGGGGCGGTGAGGAGTTCGGCGAAGCGCGGTTGATTGAGCTGGTCAAGCGGTCGCGCGACCAGAGTGCGGAGAGCCTCTGCGATCGCATTCACCAGGAAGTGCTGACGTTTGCCGCCGACGGTGAAACCCTCGACGACCTCACGCTGGTGGCCCTCCGCACGTTGTAACACGGGCGTTTTCGGCGTCCGCAATTCGGTTGCTCCCGGCCTGCGCGCCTCTATCTTGCCCTCCCTGAAGTGAAGACGGGCGACGCCCGGCCCCACAGGCCCGGACGTCAAGGGAGCATCGTACTGCCTCTATCAGGGAAGGTTTGATCCATGAAGGTTGCCATCAACGGGTTCGGCCGCATCGGCCGCAACCTCTTTCGCGCCGCGCTTTTGCGTAAGGCGCCGTTTGAAATTGTCGCCATCAACGACATCACCAACGCCGAGACGCTGGCTCACCTCTTGAAATACGACTCCGTTCATGGAGTGCTCGACATGGAGGTGAAGGCCGTGTCGGGCGGAATCGAAGTGGCCGGGAAGCACGTGAAAGTGTCCAGCGAGCGCGACCCCGCCAAGTTGCCCTGGAAGGCTCTCGGCATCGACGTAGCCGTGGAGTCCACCGGCTTGTTCACCGACCGCGACAAGGCCTCGGCGCATCTCGCCGCTGGCGCGCGCAAGGTGTTCATTTCGGCACCCGCCAAGGGCGCCGATTGCACGGTGGTGATCGGCGTCAACGATCAGGTGTACGACAAGGCCAAACACCAGTTGATCTCCATCGGCTCGTGCACCACGAACTGCCTCGCTCCAGTGGCCAAGGTCATTCAGGACGGCTGGGGGATCGAGCAGGGGTTCATGACCACTATTCACGCCTACACCAACGACCAGATGATCCTCGATCTGCCACACAAGGATCTGCGCCGCGCGCGTGCCGCCGCCATCAATCTCATTCCCACGAGCACCGGCGCCGCCAAGGCCATTTCCCTGGTGATTCCCGAACTCGAAGGCAGGATGGACGGCGTGGCGGTGCGCGCCCCCGTGCCCACGGGGTCGCTCGTGGACCTGGTGTGTCGCACGGCCAAGCCCATCACGGTGGAGGCCGTCAACGCGGCATTCAAAAAGGCCGCAGACGGTCCCATGAAAGGCATACTGCAGTACACCACGGATCCGATCGTCAGCTCCGACATCACCGGCAACATCCATTCGTCGATTCTCGATGCGCAGCTCACCAGCGTGGGCGGTGACCGCATGGTGAAGGTGTTCTCGTGGTACGACAACGAGATGGGCTTCTCCAATCGCATGGTGGACATGCTGGGACGTCTGTTCTAAGCAGGTGTGCGGGGGCCCTGCGTGAACAAGTTGACGCTCGACGACATCCAGCTCGAGTCGCGCCGCCTGCTGGTGCGAGTGGACTTCAATGTGCCCCTCGAAGACGGCCGGGTGGCCGATGACACGCGGCTGCGCGCGTCCCTGCCCACTATCCGCAAGATCCTCGGATCCGGCGGATCGGCCGTGCTCATGAGCCACCTCGGTCGCCCCAAGGGCGCGCCGGTGGCGAAGTACTCCCTTGCTCCAGTAGCGGGCAGACTCTCCGAGCTGTTGTCTCTCCCCGTTCAGTTCGCGCCCGACTGCGTAGGTGCAGAGGCGGAGCGCATGGCGGCCGGGCTGTCGAAGGGGCAGGTGCTGCTGCTCGAGAACCTCCGCTTCCATCCCGAAGAGGAAGCCGACGACTCCGGATTCGCGCGCCAGCTTGCGAAGTTGGGTCAGGGATACGTCAACGATGCCTTCGGCGCCGCGCATCGTGCGCATGCGTCGACCTCGGCGTTGCCCGGGCTGTTCAAGGACGCCGCGGCCGGCTATCTCATGGAGCGCGAACTGAAGTACCTCGGCGAAGCGCTCTCCAAACCTGCACGCCCGTTCGTCACCATCCTCGGCGGCGCGAAGATCTCCGGCAAGATCGATGTGCTGACGCACCTCCTCGACAAAGTGGATCGGCTGCTGGTGGGGGGTGGCATGGCGTTCACGTTTCTGGCCGCGCAGGGCATCGCCGTGGGCCGATCGCTCGTGGAGTCCGATCGCATTGAGATGGCGGCACGTCTGCTTGCCGACGATCGGCAAGGCAAGATCGTGCTGCCCAGCGACTGCGTGGTGGCCTCCGATATCGAAAAGGCTACGGGCTGCAAGGTGGTCGGAATCGACCAGATTCCGCGGGACTTCATGGGTCTCGATATCGGACCGGCCACGGTCGACCGCTTCTGCGCCGCGCTCGACGGGTCTCGAACCATCATCTGGAACGGCCCCATGGGCGTGTTCGAGAAGGAGGCTTTCGCGGGCGGCACATTCGAAATCGCACGCGCCGTGGCCAACGCCACCGATCGCGGCGCCACCAGCATCATCGGCGGCGGCGATTCCGCGGCGGCTGTGGCGCGAACAGGCACCAGCGAGCGCATGAGCCACATCTCCACGGGCGGCGGCGCGTCACTTGAGTTCCTGGAAGGCAAGGTGCTGCCCGGCGTGGCCGCACTGGCCGATCGGAGCGCTTCGTGAACAAGCCCACGCCATTGATCGCCGGCAATTGGAAGATGAACAAGACGCCGCAGGAGGCCGCGGACTTCTGCGGTCAGTTGCGCGCAAAGTGCGAATCCGACCGTGCGGTGACCGTGGCCGTCTATCCGCCGTTCGTAGCACTCTCCGCCGCCGCGCAGGCTCTGCGTGGCAGTTCCATCCGGCTGGGAGCGCAGAACGTGTATCCCGCTGCGTCCGGGGCTTTTACAGGCGAGACGAGCGCCCAAATGCTGTTGACGGTGGGGTGCACCAGTGTTATCATTGGCCACTCTGAGCGCAGACATCTGCTCGGCGAAACCGACGGATTCTGCGCCGAGAAAGTCGAGATGGCAGCGCAGGCGGGCCTTGAGCCCGTCTTCTGTGTTGGAGAGACTCTCGACGAACGTAAGTCCGGGCACACCGAACGTGTGGTCGGCCGGCAGATGGAAGCCATGTTGAGCAGGCTGTCTGCGCCGGGGAAATTGGTGGTGGCCTACGAGCCGGTGTGGGCGATTGGCACCGGGGTCACGGCCTCGCCACAACAGGCGCAGGAGGTGCACGCTTTCATCCGGGGGGTGCTCGGAAGAAAGTGGAACGACCTGGGCATGAAAGTACCCATTTTGTACGGCGGATCTGTGAAGCCCGATAACGCTCGGGAGTTGCTGTCGCAGTCCGACGTGAACGGAGCCCTCGTGGGTGGGGCTTCACTGGACGTGGACTCGTTTGTGAACATCGTGAAAGCGGCAAAAGAATGTTGACTATTCTGACAGTGCTGTACGTGGTGGTGTGCGTTTCGCTCATCATCACGGTGTTGCTTCAGTCGTCCAAGGGCGAGGGCCTGGCGGGCGCGTTCGGCGGCGGTGGGCTTTCGGGCGCCGTGTTCGGCGGTCGTGGAGCGGCCTCGTTTTTGTCACGTGCCACCACAGTGCTCGCGGTGCTCTTTATGGTATTCGCCGTCGTGCTGTCGTTTCTGGGACCGGGTGCGACTACGCCCGAAGGTGCTTCGGCCGTGCAGAAGGCCAGCCAGGAGTCGCAATCGACCCCGGCCACGGATGTGCCCGGCGCCGAACCCGTGAGCCCCGCCACCGACGAGTTGTTCGACGAGACCGCGCAGCCTGCGGCACCGTCCGACACACCCGGTGGCAAATAGCAGAACTCAGTCTTCGTTTCGTGTTTTCGCGGAAGTGGTGGAACTGGTAGACACGCCATCTTGAGGGGGTGGTGCCCTCGGGCATGGGGGTTCGAGTCCCCCCTTCCGCATTTTCTCACGGGGTCGACGGGGTCCTTCCGGACCTAACTTTAAGTGCCACAGCACGGTGGCGAAATTGAAACTCCCGATCACTTAGTTGCAGCCTGTTGCATCGTCCGGGCCCTCACTTGGGGCGCCGGTCTCGAGGGGCATTTTTTACCGGTTGACGACACTTATGTAAGCTATTGGTATTTAGCCTGTTAGGCTTGTTTTTTGAACCGCCCAACCGGTAGATTGTCAAGTGTGAGCAGGGCACGGGTCCGGCGCTTCTCTTGCTCATGAGGGAGGTGCCATGAGCATCTCAGCCCTCAAAGCGTCCGTTCTGGTCGCGCTGCTTGCCGCCACCGCGCAAGCTGGCGTGGGACCGACGCTTGCGACCCGGATGTCCAGGGAGCAGGGAGAACTGAGCGTGGTGGTCCTGCTTGAGTCCTCCCCCAACGTGGTACCGAGGGCCACATACGGGCGTCCGTCTTCGGCTTCCGTCAACGCCCGTTCGCTTCGCGACACTCATGCTGACGTGATCGCCGATTTCTTCAACCGCGCTGCTCTCCAGGGAATCCACCTCAGCGACCCTGAAGCCTTCTGGATCGGGCCCGCCGTCTCCGCCCGCGTCGACGTGTCGCAGATTGACAAACTTGCCTCTATTCCCGGAGTCGCCTCGATCATCGAAGACGCGCCGGTGGAGCTGTTGAACCCCGTGCGCAGTCCATCCTCCGCGCAGGCGGCCGACGCCACTGCGGCGGCGTTCGATCTGCTCGGCGTTCGTTCAATGTGGCAGCAGGGGCTCACCGGACGCGGAACGCTGGTGGCGTCGCTCGATACCGGCGTGGATGGATTGCACCCTGCGCTGAAGGCAAGGTACCGCGGACACCGCACAGCAGCCGCCGCTTCCTGGCGTGATCCGGCGGGAGGCGTGTATCCCAACGATTCTCGCGGACACGGCACGCACACCATGGGTACGGTGCTGGGCTGCGAGCCCGGCGACACCGTGGGTGTGGCGCCTGAAGCCGAGTGGATCGCCGCGGGCGTGGTGGATCGCGGGCGCTCTCTTTCGGAAACCATATCAGATTTGTTGGGCGCCTTCCAGTGGCTGGCGGATCCGGATGGCGACCCCGAAACCCGCAGCGACCGCCCCGACGTGGTGCTGAACTCCTGGGGAATTCCCCGCGGCGTGCTGCCCGATTGCGACGCGACGTTCTGGCAGGCGGTGGATCATCTCGAGGCTCTCGGCACCGTGGTGGTGTTCGCCGCGGGCAACGAGGGTCCCGGCGCGTCCACGCTGCGTCAGCCGGCCGACCGCGGCGATCTTCCGCTCGGGTGTTTTTCCGTGGGAGCGGTAAATGCCCTCGAACCGACTCTGGGTGCGTCTCCCTTTTCCTCCCGCGGCCCCGCAAGCTGTGCGTCGAGCCTGATCAAGCCCGAGATCGTGGCCCCGGGCGTCAACGTGCGCAGCTGCGCTGTGGGAGGCGGGTACAAACTGCTTTCCGGCACCTCGATGGCGGCGCCGTACGTGGCCGGTGCGATCTGCCTCCTGCGGCAGCACAGTCCGGACGCCACGCCGCAGGAAATCAAGGAAGCTCTCGTCCGCTCGGCCCTGGATGTGGAGCCTGTGGGTCCCGACTTCGCCACCGGGTACGGAGTGCTGAATGTGGCTGGAGCGCTGGAGCTTCTGCCAAAAGGTGCGCCGGTCTCCCTGAAGTTTTCGCTCTCTGAATTCAGTAACGAACCGGCGTTGACGGGGATCACAGCACAGGGCGACCTTCGCATCGACAATCTCGGCAGGAGTCTCGAGGAAGTCAGCGTGACGCTTCGCCCGCGCTCCGCCGCGTCCTCTGGGAACGGTGGGCAATTCATTTCCTCGACAAGGCGAGGGCAGTCATGAAGCGACGTCTACCGTTCCGGCTCGCGTTCGAACCGCTTGACGCCCGCGAGCTTCCTGCCGTCACCGGATCGTTCG
>DAIOGN010000122.1:0-9611 GCA_036745245.1 Candidatus Zixiibacteriota bacterium | reverse complement strand
CATGCTGGACGAGCAGTTTCTTCAGCTGCGCAACCTTCTGGAGAAGCTCCCGGATGTGCGCCTCGTCACACCCGACGATGACGAGTATCCGCGGCGGCTGCGCACGTTTCACTTTACGCCTCCGGTTCTATTCGTGCGCGGTCGGCTGGAGCAGGAGCCACCGGCCGTGGCCGTGGTGGGCAGCCGCAAACCGGGCCGCCACCGCGCCGAACTCACCAGGGAGTGGTGCGCGGAGTGGGCCGAGGCGGGCCTCTCCATCATTTCGGGGATGGCAGAAGGCATCGACAAGGCGGCCCACGTGGGGGCCCTGGCCGGCGGAGGACACACCGTGGCGGTGCTTGGCACCGGCCCCGACAAGACATATCCTTCCCCGCATGCGGCCCTGCAGGACCGGATACTGGCATCTGGAGGTGCCGTGGTGAGCCAGTTCGCACCCCACACCCGTACATTTCGTGGCAGCTTTCCGGCGCGCAACGTCACCATGGCCGGACTGACCGATCTGGTGGTGGTCATGCAGGCCGGCGCGCGTTCAGGAGCCCTGTACACAGCGAAGGCGGCCCACCATTCCAGTCGCCGCGTGCTGGTGGCACCGTCCGACCTCGCCGATCCGGCCAACGCCGGGGGCCTGCGCCTGTTGCGCGACAAGGCGCGTGCCATCGGTTCGCCCAACGATCTGCTCAGCCTCTTCGGACGCTCTACGCTCCGTCGCCCCCCCGAGGCCGCGCTCCCTCTGCCGGAACATCTGGCGCCGGTGCACGCCGCGCTCGACTTCTCGGGCCAGTCACTCGACGAACTTGTGCGCAAACTCAATCTGCCCACGGCCAAGGTGCTCGCCGGGCTTCTGGCACTGGAACTTGCCGGCGCGGTGGTGCGACAGCCGGGCCCTCGATATGCACGGATTCGGTGACGGAGGATGCCCTGACGTCGTCTGCGTCGAAGGTGATTACCATCTCCAACCGTCTCGGATTGCATGCCCGACCGGCCGCGCTGGTGGTGAAGGCGGCCTCCGCATTCGAATCGGAGATTTTCCTCATCAAGGACCACACCCGCGTGAACGCCAAGAGCATCATGGGCGTCATGATGCTGGCCGCCGAATTCGGCAGCTCACTCGAAATTCTGGCGGAGGGGCCAGACGCGGAGAAGGCCGTGGACGCCATGGTCGCCGTGTTCGCCTCGAACTTCGGAGAAGAATGAGCTCCCACAACGCGAGCCCCACCGACCTCCCGGGACGGTCCACAGGAGATGTGTCACCATGAAGTCCGGTCGTCGCATGGTGAAGGGCCTGGGCGTGACGGGTGGCCTGGGACTCGGGCCGGCCTTCTACCTCGAAAGCCGCGTGCCCGACATCTCCGAGGCCAACATCAAGCCCACGGAGGTGCGGCGTGAAGTGCAGCGCTTCAATCGCGCCCTGCACCGCGCCAAGCGCGACCTCCAGGCGATTCGCAAGCGCGGCTTGAGGCGCCTGGAAGGGCGCGTGCTCGAGATCTTCGACGCGCAGATCCTCATGCTCGACGATCGCGAGCTGTATCATCAGGTGACCACCGCCATCCGCACCGAGTTCGTCACGGCGGAGTGGGCCTATCACCGCCAGATCCAGGCGGCCCTCGGCGTCCTGCGCAAATCGAAGGACGAGTACCTGCGTCAGATGGAGGGCGACATTTCCGCCGTGACGCGACGGGTCATTCAATATCTCCTGGGCTTCAAGCGTGCCACGCTGGCCGAACTCGTGAAGCCGTCGGTCCTGGTGGCCGAGCAGCTGTCGCCTGCCGACCTCGTGCAGATTCCGCGCGACAAAGTGGTAGGCATCGTCACGCGCGCAGGCAGCCGCACCGATCACACGTCGCTCGTGGCGCGCTCGCTCGGCATTCCCGCCGTCGTGGGCGCCTCCGCCGACATCCGGCCGGCCCGGCAGGGCCAGCGCGTGCTGGTCGACGCCGAGGACGGGCGCGTGTACTACTCGCCGGGGCCCGCGGAACTGAGCTGGTATCGCACGGCCCAGCGTCGCGAGCAATTGCGCGAAAAGCAGTCGGAGGTGTGGGCGCGTCGAGAAGCGGTCACCTCCGACGGCTATCGCATCGCCCTGCGGGCCAATCTCGAACTGGTCAGCGAGATCGACTTTGCGCAGCGCTGCGGCGCCGAAGGCGTGGGCCTCTTCCGCACAGAGTTCCTGTTCATTTCAGCGGAGCGCCTGCCCGATGAAGAGACGCAGGTTCAGGCCTACTCCGACCTCGCGTCGCGCTTTGCCCCCGAGCCGGTGGTGCTGCGCGTGTACGACCTCGGCGGCGACAAGGTGTTCTACTCCCACAAGCCGGAATTCGAGCCCAACCCCGCGCTGGGATGGCGCGCGGTGCGGCTGTTGCTCGACCGACCGGCCCTGTTTCGCACGCAACTGCGCGCCATGTACAGAGTGGCCTACAAATACGGGAACGTGAGCATCCTCTTTCCCATGGTGTCGGGACTGGCGGAGTGGCAGCGCATCGTGGACCTGGCACGCCAGGTGCAGATGGAACTGAAGTCGGAGGGGCTGTCCAATTCGCGCCACGTGCCCCTGGGAATCATGGTGGAAATTCCGGCCCTCGCCCTGGAGGCCGATTCGGTGGCGCCCGTGTGCGATTTCTTCAGCGTGGGCACCAACGATCTGGTTCAGTACATGCTGGCCGTGGATCGGCAGAACCCGAAAGTCGCCAGCCGCTATCAGCCGTACCACCCCGCCGTGCTGCGTACACTCAGGCTGGTGACGCGCGCGGCGCACACGCACAACATCAAGGTGTCGATCTGCGGCGATCTCGCCTCCGATCTGTTGGCCCTGCCGCTTCTTCTGGGGCTGGGCTTCGATGAGCTCTCCACCGTGCCCGGCGCCATTCCGCAGATCAAGGCGGTGCTTCGCGACTTCAGCATCGAAGAAGCGCGCGAGCTGGGCCGCCAGGCGCTGAGTCTGAAGACGGCCACCGAGATCCTCGCGTTGCTCAAGGCCACCTGGAAAACCTGGAATCGTCGCTCACATCAGAAGGCCCCGTCATGACAGAACTCGACTCCCAGGATTCGTGGAGCGCCACGGATCCGGGGGACATGTATGGCAAAATTCTCCGCTTCCCCGACCAGGCGGCACGCGCCATCGACATCGGCCGTGCCAGCGACCTGGGTTCGTTGTCGCGGGAGGGAATCCGTCAGATCGTCGTGGCGGGGTTGGGCGGCTCGGCGATCGGCGGCGATCTGGTGCGGTCGTATCTATCGGATCGGTTGGAGGTGCCCATGCTCGTCGTGCGGGATTACAACCTTCCGCGATTCGTTGGTCCCCACACGCTCGTGCTCGCCTCGTCGTATTCGGGGTCCACGGAGGAAACGCTCTCGGCGTACGCGCAGGCGCGCGAACGCGGCTGTCGAGTGGTGGCCTTCACCACGGGCGGCACACTCTCGGAGCTTGCCGCCTCGCACGGCCATCCCGTGGTGAAGTTGCCGGGTGGCCTGTCCCCACGCGCGGCCCTCGCGTTCTCATTTTTCCCCATGCTGCTCACGCTTTCACGCCTGGGGTTCGTGAGCGATCCCGCCTCGGAACTTCAGGAAACCCTGGGCCTATTGGCCCAGAAGGCCACCCTGTACTCCCGGTCCACCGCCACCGACAAGAATCCGGCCAAGCAGATGGCGTCGGCCTGGCACGGGCGCCTGCCGCTGATCTACGGCGGCAATGAACGCTTCGACGCCGTGGCGCTGCGCATCCGCTGCCAGATCGCCGAGAACGCCAAGCAACTGGCCTTCGCCAACGTGTTTCCCGAGTTCAACCACAACGAGCTGGTGGGGTACGGGGGGCTGTCCCACATGTCGGGTCTGTTGTCTGTGTGCATTCTGCGCGACTCGGGTGACCACCGGCGTGTTGGATTCCGTATGGCCATCGTGCGCAAGATGATCGCCGACCTCGGCGTGCCGGTGATCGACATGCATTCCTCGGGCGAAAGCGCCCTCGCGCGTATGTTTTCGCTCATACTGTGGGGCGACTTCGTGAGCTATTACATGGCCATTCTCAATGGCACAGATCCCACGCCGATCGCCGCCATCGACCACCTCAAGCGCGAACTCTCCGAAAGGACGTAGCACCCGATGGACCGCCGCATCCAGTCTCTGCTCGATCTCGTCGACCAGGCCTACAACAAGCACGCCTGGCATGGCACCAACCTCCGGGGGTCTCTGCGCGGACTCACCTGGGAACAGGCGTCGTGGCGTCCGGGGAAGAAGCGGCACAACATCTGGGAGATCGTGATCCACGCGGCCTACTGGAAGTTCTGCATCCGGCGCCACCTCACAGGCCAGAGGGAGGAGCGCTTCGCCCGGGAGGGGAGCAACTGGTTCAAGCTGCCCCAGGGAAAGCTGGCCACCCTCTACAAGGCCGACGTCAAGTTTCTCGACACCGAGCACAAGGCGCTGCGCGAGGCGCTCGCCCTGTTTCCCGCCTCCCGCCTCGATCGCACCCCCACCGGCCTGAAATATCGCTACGAGCAGTACGTTCACGGCATCGCCAGCCACGACCTGTATCACGCCGGACAGATTCAGCTCATCAAGCGCCTCTTGAAGTAGGGCCTCCGGGCCTCCGGACGGCCGGGCCGCCGGAATTTCCGGTCCAGATGGTCTTGAAAGCCCACCGGCCATCCTCTCCCTGCAACCTCGCAGGCCTGTTCCCGTACTTACCAGAGGGTTTAACCTGTTCCCGAAGGGGTGGAGGGCTTGATGCGGCAGATTCTTCGACACAATTGGCGGGGCGCCGGAGCGCTCCTGGTGCTCCTGGCATTTGGCCTTGGACCGAAACCTCTGTGGGCCACCGAAACCCTGGTGGAGCTGCGCGACATCAGATCGGACGAGATCCTGATGGTGGGCTTCGAACTCCCCTCAGCCGTCACCGTGACCCTGGAGGGGGTGGGTCTCCGCCTGGGATCCTCCAATCGCCTAGCGTCCTATGGCTGGATACTCAACGCCGATACCCGCGAACTCGTCTGGGTGATGGAACGCCGCAAGCGCGATCGCACCCAGTCGCGAGGCGACCTCGTGACCGTGGAAGAGACCATGGAATTGCCCAAGGGTCGTTACGAGCTGTACATGGCCGCGCTGAACCGCTGGAACGGCGGCTTCTGGGACGGATCCGACTCGGAGGACCTGGGGGATCTGTTCAACGATATCGGCGGCATGTTTTCCCCCAAGGCCTCCCGTGAGTTCGACAGGGAATTGCGCAACTGCTACGTGGCCGTCCTGTCGGATGGGACCAACCGCCAGGCTGTGAAGACGTTTGAAGTCACCGGCGAACGTCCGGGCACGCTCCTGCGTTTCGCGCCCATGGGCGATGACGAATACAAGGCACAGGGGTTCGAACTTTCAGCTGCCGGTACGGTCACGGTGTACGCCCTGGTGGAGGTGCCCGACAAGGTGGCCGTGGACCGCGCCTGGATCCTCAACGCCGACACGCACGAGAAGGTGTGGGAAACCACCTATCGTAACACCGAGCACGCCGGCGGGGGCGACAAGAACCGCATGGTCACCGAGGATCTCAAACTGGCCAAGGGCCGCTACGTCCTCCACTTCGCGTCCGACGACTCGCACTCCTGGGAGTACTTTAATAACCGTCCGCCGTTCGACCCCATGAACTGGGGCGTGACCCTGGCGGCCGGCCCCGGGTTCTCGCCTTCGTCCTTCAAGACGTTCGACCCTCCCGGACGCGGGGAGGCGCTGGTGGATCTCACGGGCGCACGCGACGACGCCTATCTCGAACAGGGATTCAAGCTGTCACGTGAGACCTCGGTGTTCGTGCGCTGCGTGGGCGAGTACTCGGACTGGGGCGACGAATTCGCGGACTACGGCACTATTCAAAACGCCGCCACAGGCGAGCCCGTGTTTGAAATGACCGGCCGCAACACCGAGCACGCCGGGGGGGCCGAGAAGAACCGCATGTTCGAGGGCGCACTTACGCTGCCCGCGGGGCAGTACACGGCGACTTACAGCACCGACGACTCGCATTCCTATCGCGACTGGAATTCCTCGGCCCCGTTCGAGCCGGAAGCCTGGGGGCTGGCCATCTTTCCGGGACCGGGCTACAAGAAGGGCGATCTGGTACTGGTGTCGGAGTCGCAGCAACTGGAAGACTCCGACATTCTCGCGCGCATTATTCGGGTGGGCGACGACGAACGCCGGCGCGCGAGCTTTACGCTGACCTCCCCCACGCGCGTGCGGATCGTGGCCGTGGGCGAAGGGACCGACGGCGACATGGCCGACTTCGGCTGGATCGAAGAGCGCGATTCACGACGGTCGGTGTGGGAAATGACGTGGCGCAACACGCGTCACGCGGGAGGCGCCGACAAGAACCGCATGTTCGACGGGCAGATCCTGCTTGAGCCCGGCGAGTACGATGTATTCTTCGAATCCGACGGCTCCCACTCCTTCGAGGAATGGAACGCGGGCAAGCCGCGCCAGCCCCAGCAGTGGGGGATCACGGTCTCCAAGGCGGGGTCCTCTTAGGGTTCATTCTCCACGGCGGGGCGGCCCCAGCCTGTGCGGGTCGCCCGCGCCGAAGAAGGTTCGGCTGCATCGCTGCATGGTCCCGCTTTCATGCGGCGCCGGCAAAGACCCCGTTGCCCAAAACGCACCGTCCTCCTAAGCTTAACCGTTTATGCAGCAACCGGAAAGAAAGGACACAGCACACCGGATGGCCGCCAAAACGGAAACGCCCATGGACCGGATGGTCTCCCTCTGCAAGCGCAGAGGATTCGTGTTCCCCTCCTCCGAGATCTACGGAGGCCTCGGCTCCACGTGGGATTATGGTCCGCTCGGGGCCGAGCTCAAGCGCAATATCAAGGACGCCTGGTGGTCGGCCATGGTGCACATGCGCGACGACATCGAGGGCCTGGATGCGGCCATCCTGATGCATCCCCGTGTGTGGGAAACGTCGGGTCACGTGGCCAACTTCACCGACCCCCTGGTCGACTGCAAGACCTGCAAGTCACGCTTTCGCGCCGACGAACTCGACTCGGCACGCTGCCCGCAGAAGCCCTCCAAGTCCCCGCACCAGTGCGGCGGCGAACTCACGGAGGCGCGTCAGTTCAACCTGATGTTCAAGACGTTCATGGGGCCGGTGGAGGACCAGACCGCCGTGGTGTACCTGCGGCCGGAGACGGCGCAGGGAATCTACGTAAACTTCCTCAACGTCATGGGTCCGTCGCGTCAGAAGATCCCCTTTGGCATCGCACAGATCGGCAAAGCGTTTCGAAATGAGATTACCCCGGGCAACTTCATTTTCAGGACGCGCGAATTCGAGCAGATGGAAATGCAGTTTTTCGTGAAGCCGGGCACCGACGGCGAATGGTTCGAGTACTGGCGCGAGCAACGCTGGGCGTGGTACCTCAACCTGGGCATCCGCCCCGACCGCCTGCGCTGGCACGAGCACGGGTCCGATGAGCTGGCGCACTACGCGCGCGCGGCCTACGACATACAGTATGAATTCCCGTTCGGCTGGAAGGAACTCGAGGGAGTGCACAACCGCACCGACTTCGATCTTTCGCGCCACGCCGAGGCGACGGGGAAGGATCTGTCGGTGTTCGAGGAAGAGACCAAGGAGAAGTTCATCCCCTTCATCATCGAGACCTCTGCTGGCTGCGATCGAACCCTGCTCACGGTGCTGGTGAACGGCTACGACGAGGAAGAGGTGAAAGGGGAAACGCGCGTGGTGCTGCGCCTGCACCCGCGCATTGCGCCCTTCAAGGTGGCCGTGTTTCCGCTGGTGAACCGTGATGGCATGCCGGAGCTGGCGGTGAAGCTGGCCGCCGATCTGCGCCGCAAATTCAAGGTGTTCTACGACGACAAGGGCGCCGTGGGTCGCCGCTACCGCCGCCAGGATGAAATCGGCACACCGTACGCGATCACCGTCGACTCCGAGACGCTTCAGAACCGCACCGTGACCCTGCGTGACCGCGACAGCATGCAGCAGGTGCGCGTCGGAATCGATGATCTCGCGTCGCAACTCGAAACCCGCCTGGGCCTCTGAGCCGGCAGGAGTCTGTGTCTATGCGCTTCGAAACCCGGGCCATTCACGATGGCCAGGATCCCGATCCCAGCACGGGCGCGATTGTGGTGCCCGTGTTTCAAACGTCGACGTACGTGCAGGACGGCGTGGCCCGTCACAAAGGCTACGAGTATGCACGCACGAGCAACCCCACGCGCGGCGCACTGGAAGCCGCGCTGGCGTCGCTGGAGGGAGCGGAATTCGGCTTCTGCTTCGGCTCGGGCATGGCGGCCATCTCCACCTGTGTGCAGTTGTTGTCGTCGGGCGACCATGTGGTGGCCTCGGACGATCTGTACGGCGGCACCTATCGCGTGTTCGAAAAAGTCTTCCGTCGCGCCGGCCTCGACTTCACGTACGTCGACGCGTCTCGCCTGGCCGATGTAAAGGCGGCGCTGCGCCCCAACACTCGTCTGCTGTGGATCGAAACCCCCACCAATCCGCTCCTCAAGGTGTGCGATCTGGCGGGGCTCTCCGAGATGGCGAAGTCGGCGGGGATTCTTCTCGCCGTCGACAACACGTTCCTCTCGCCGTTCTTTCAGAACCCTATCGCCTTCGGCGCCGACCTGGTGGTTCACAGCACCACGAAGTTTCTGGGCGGGCACTCCGATGTGGTGGGGGGCGCCGTGGTCACCAATTCTCCTGAGCTGGCCGAGCGCGTGGCGTTTTTGCAGAACGCGGTGGGTGCGGTGCCCGGGCCTTGGGATTCCTGGCTGGTGTCACGCGGGCTGAAGACGCTTGCGGTGCGCATGGAGCGGCACGGTGCCAACGCCCAGGCCGTGGCCGAGTTTCTCGAGAAGCACAAAAAGGTGGAGCGCGTCCTGTTTCCCGGGCTTCCGTCGCATCCGCAGCACGCGCTTGCGAAGAAGCAGACGCGCGGCCACGGTGCACTCATCAGCTTTTATGTGAAGGGCGGACTCGAGGTCGCGCGGCACGTGGCGGAAGGTACACGCGTGTTCGCACTGGCGGAAAGCCTGGGCGGCGTGGAGTCGCTCATCGAGCATCCGGGCCTCATGACACACGCCTCGGTGCCGGCCGAAGTGCGCGAACAGATGGGTCTCACCGACAGTCTCGTTCGGCTTTCGGTGGGCATTGAACATAAGGACGATCTGCTGGAAGATCTGGACCGCGCGCTCTCGAACGCCTGAGCGCTGCGGGTGGCAGCCCTGCTCGAGCGCGGGGCGGCCGCGGGCTTTTTCCGCCACGGGGAGCCGGCCGCATGAGCCGGCTCCGGCAGGAACCTGAGATTCGATGAAGACATCCACGAAGCTGGGGCTTCTGGCCCTCACGGCAGGACTCGGACTCCTGGCCGGCGCCTGGGGAGCCAGGCAGTGGCGTGCGGACGAGTCCGGAGAGGAGGCCCGCGCTCCCGAGACCGGCTCCGCCGACACGGTGTCCGATTTCGACGTGTCAGTGTCCACGTCCGAAGAGTCCATCACGACCTCCAGGCACAACGCCATCACGCAGGCGGCGTCGCGCGTGGGTCCCGCCGTGGTCGCCGTGTCGGTGCTTCAGACGCGCGTGGTGGCGCGGCGGTCCGGCTACGACGACTTCTTTGCCCGCTACCGTTTTCCCCGCT
>DAIOGN010000121.1:3281-9816 GCA_036745245.1 Candidatus Zixiibacteriota bacterium | reverse complement strand
CGTCGATTCCTGCCGCGAGGGCCTCGCGCGTGGCGGAGAGGAGGCGCTTCGCCTCTTCCGAAATCGCGCCCACGGGAAACGTGCGGGCGCCATCCCCGTAATAACCATCCACCACCGTGCCCACGTCAATAGATACGATCATTCCCTCGGCCAGGCGGCGCCCGCCCGGAATGCCGTGAACCACCTCATCGTCGATCGACACGCAGAGCGTGGCCGGATAGCCCCGGTAGCCCAAGAAGGCCGGCCGGCCCCCCTCACGCTCGATCAGTTCCCGCGCCTCGGTGTCGAGCTCGGAGGTGGTCACACCCGGCACCACCAGGGTCTCCATGTGGTCGAGCACCCGACCCACCAGTTCCCCGGCCCGGCGCATCTTTTCGAGTTCCTGCGGCGTGCGCACGGGGATCACGCGATCTCCGGCGTCGCGGCCTGTTTCAGGCGTCGATACACCTCTTCCGGGGTGCCCATGCCATCGACTTCGGCGAGCACGCCCCGGCTTCTATAGTAGTCCACCACCGGCCGGGTCTGCGCTTCATACACCTTCAGACGTCGGGTGATCACTTCGCGCGTGTCGTCGGCCCGGCCTTCCTTGGCCGCCCGGCTCAACAGCCTCCTCGTGAGTTCGCGCTCGTCCACCTCGAGGAGTGCCACGCGGTCGAGCGTCTGGCCACTCGCCGTCAGTAAATCGTCGAGGGCCGTCGCCTGTCCTTCGGTGCGAGGAAATCCATCGAGAAGGAACCCCCGGCCACACTCGTCACGCTTCAACGCGTCGGCCATGATGCCCACCACCAGGTCATCCGGCAACAGCTCGCCCTTTTCCATGATCGACTGTGCCTTCCGGCCCAGCTCCGTGCCGCGCCGCACTGCATCCCGCAGCATGTCGCCCGTCGAGAGATGTGGAATCCCCAGGTCTGTGGCGAGTCGACTGGCCTGTGTTCCTTTGCCCGCCCCCGGGGGCCCCAGCATCACCAGACGCATTACATGGACCGTCCACGGATCCGTCCGCGCTTGAGGAAGCCGTCGTAGTGCCGCATGAGAAGATGCGACTCCACCTGCTGCAGAGTGTCGAGCGCGACGCCCACCACGATGAGGATGGACGTGCCTCCGAAGTAGAACTGCACCCCGAACTGATTGATGAGCCAGTAGGGCAACACCGCGATCAGCGCGAAGAATATGGCCCCGGGCAGCGTGATGCGCGTGAGCACGCGGTCGATGTACTCGGCCGTGCGCTTGCCGGGACGAACGCCGGGAATGAACCCGCCGTTCTTCTTGAGATTGTCTGCGATGTCGGTGGGGTTGAACACGATGGCCGTATAGAAAAAGGCAAAAAAGACAATGATGAGCCCCAGGATCACGGAGTACGTCCAGCTCGTGTAGTCGAACCAGCCGGCGATGTTCTGCATCCAGTCGACATTGGGGAAGAACTGGGCGATCGTGGCCGGGAAGAACATGATGGACTGCGCAAAGATGATGGGGATCACGCCGGCGGTGTTCACCGACAGCGGAATGTTGGTTTGAGCGCCCCCCATCATGCGGCGGCCCACGATGCGCTTCGGGTACTGCACGGGGATCTTGCGCTGAGCCCGCGTGACCAGCACGATGGACATGATGATGGCCACCATGAGCGCCAGGATGAACACCTCGGTGAACACATTGCGCTGGCCCTGAAACACCATCTGCCCTTCCTGGATGATGGCGCTGGGAAAGGAGGCCACGATGCCCACATAAATAATGAGCGAAATACCGTTGCCGATGCCGCGCTCGGTGATCTTTTCGCCCAGCCACATGACGAAAATCGTACCGCAGGTGAGCGTGAGCATCACGAGGCCCCGGAAGGCCATCCCCGGCTCGGCCACTACCGGTACGTTGCCCAGCCCGGTGAGCGACTCGAGGTACAGCGCCGTGGCGTAGGCCTGCAAAGCGGCCAACAGCACGGTGCCGTAGCGTGTGTACTGTGTGATCTTGCGGCGGCCCTCTTCGCCTTCTTTCTGAAGTCTCTGGAAATACGGCACCACCGGCCCGAGCAGCTGAATGATGATCGAGGACGAGATGTACGGCATGATGCCCAGGGCGAAGACCGTGGCCTTGGTGAAGGCGCCGCCCACGAACAGGTCGAACATGCCGAACAGCGTGCCGCGCGCCTGCTCGAAATACTCGGTGAGCGCCGCCCCGTCCACGCCGGGCGTGGGGATGTGACCGCCGATGCGATAGATGACCAGGATGCCGAGGGTGAAGAGCACGCGTTCGCGCAGCTCTTTCACCTTGAATACGTTGCGCAGACTCTCGATCAAGCGAGAACCTCACAGCGGCCGCCGGCCGCTTCGATCTTGGTGCGCGCCGTCTTGGAAAAGGCGTGCGCATGCACCACGCAGGCGCGCTTCAGTTCGCCCGTGCCCAGCACTTTGTAGCGGTGCCGGTCCGAGCGCACCAGCCGATTCGCCTTCATGACGTCGGGGGTGAACTCCGAGGCCTTCAGGCCCTCCAGGACCCCCACATTGATGGCCTCATACCGGTCGTCGGACAGACTCGTGAAGCCGCGCTTGGGCAGCTTGCGATACAGGGGCATCTGACCGCCTTCGCGGTGCGGACGGCGGTGATAGCCCGAACGGGCCTTGTGGCCCTTGTGTCCTTTGCCTGAGGTCTTGCCCAGTCCCGAGCCGGGGCCGCGACCGAGACGCTTCCGACTACGGTGGCTCCCACGCGGGGACTTCAACTGGCCCAGTTTGATGGCCATGACTTACTCCGCCTTCTCGGTGCGCACCAGGTGCACCACCTTGTCAATCATGCCGCGGATCTGCGGATTGTCGGGCAGCACGACGGACTGGTGCAGCCGCCGGAGTCCGAGATGTCCGAGAGTCGTGCGCTGGGAGTGGTGATACTTGATCGCGCTTTTGACGTACGTGATTTTCAGTTTGGCCGCCACGATCAGGCTCCCCGCTGCGTCGCCGCAAGGTCGGCTCGTGCCTGAGCTTCTTCCATGGAATGTGTGGGCTCCTGGTCGTCGAGGCTGCGCACGCGTGCGATGTCGTCGCGGGTGCGCAACTGGCCCAGTCCGTTGAGCGTGGCCTTCACCACGTTGTGCGGATTGGGCGACCCCAGGCTCTTCGTGAGCACGTCCTGGAAGCCCGCCGATTCGAGCACGGCACGCACGGCACCGCCTGCGATCACCCCGGTTCCGGGGGACGCCGGCTTCAGGAGCACCCGCGCCGAACCGAAGCGTCCCACGACATCGTGCGGCAGCGTGCCGTCGACGATGCGCACCGGGAAGATCGCCTTCTTCGCCGCCTCGGTTCCCTTGCGAATGGCCTCGGCCACTTCGCGGGCCTTGCCCAGCCCCACGCCCACCTGACCCTGACGGTCGCCTACGGCCACGAGGGCCGTGAAACTGAACCTCCGGCCCCCCTTGACCACCTTGGCCACACGGTTGACGTGGATAACTTTCTCTTCGTACTCGAGTGATTCCGTAACGTTGCGCGCCATAATCCTTCCGCTAAAACTTCAATCCGCCTTCGCGGGCCCCTTCAGCAAACTCCTTGATGCGACCGTGAAACTGGTAGCGATCGCGGTCGAACACCACGAGCTCGATGCCCAGTTCGCGGGCGCGCGAGGCCACCGCCTTGCCCAGGAGTTTGCTCCGTTCTCGTTTGTTGCCCGACAGCCCCAATCCCTGGGCCCGGGAGGAGAGTCCGAGCAGGGTGCGGCCCGCCTGATCGTCGACGATCTGTGCGTACAGGTGGGAGAGCGATCGGCTCACCACCAGGCGCGGCCGGTCGGGCGCTCCCGTGATGCGTCGGCGCACGCGCATTCTCCTGCGCACCGCCCGTATGGCCTTCTGTCGATACCGACCCTTGTTCATGACGTCCTCGTGCTCATGCGTCCGAAAGTCCCGACCTAGGCGGCCGTCTTGCCCGCCTTGCGGCGCACCTGCTCGCCCGCATAGCGAATGCCTTTGCCCTTGTAGGGTTCGGGTTCGCGCAGCTTGCGGATGCGGGCCGCCATTTCACCTACGATCTGCTTGTCCGACCCCGAGACCTTGACCTTGGTCTGGCCGTCGAGCGTAAACTTGATTCCGGGGGGCGGCGCCACCACGATGGGATGCGAGTACCCCAGGGCGAGCACCAGCCGGGTGCCGACCAGTTCCGCGCGGAATCCCACCCCCACGATCTCCAGGTCTTTCTCGAACCCGCGTGTGACTCCCGTCACCATGTTGGCGATGAGTTGCCGCGTGAGTCCGTGGAGCGAGCGATGCAGGCGACCCGAGGACGGCCGGTCGACCGTCACCGTCTGCCCGTCGATCTTCACGCGCATGTCGGGATGCACGCGTGAAGCCAGCTCGCCCCTGGGTCCCTTGATCTTGACCTGAAAGCCGTCGTACGACACCTGCGTGCCGGCCGGGACCGAGATGGGCTGTTTGCCTATGCGCGACATATCACCACACCCTGAAGAGCACTTCGCCGCCCAGTCCAAGGCGCTGGGCCTGACGGCCCGTGAAGACGCCCTGCGACGTGGTGAGCACCGTGATGCCCAGTCGGCGGTTGATCTGATTGAGTTCGGCCTTGCCGGCATACCGCCGCAGGCTCGGCTTCGACAGGCGCTCGAGCCCGGAGAGAATTGGCTCGTCCTTCTTGGAATAGCGCGGAAACAGCCGCAGCACGCCCTGCTTGCCGTCGGGGATCTCCACCGCGCGGCGGATGAACCTGTGGGCCAGGAGCACGCGGGCGATTTCGCGCTTGATCTTCGAACTGGGAATGTCCACGGTGCGGTGCCGGGCGCGCGAAGCGTTCCGCAGGCGGGTCAGCATGTCGGCAATTTGATCTGTATGCATCGGGTCTCCTACCAGCTCGCCTTGACTACGCCCGGAATATCCCCGCGCAGGGCCAATTCCCGGAAGCAGATGCGGCACACGCCGAATCGCCGCAGGAAGGCCCGCGGGCGTCCACAGCGATCGCACCGGCTGTAGCGACGCACGGCAAACTTGGGTGTACGCTTGGCTTTTACCACGAGACACTTTTTGGCCATAGACTATTTCCTGAACGGAAGGCCCAGCTCCGACAAGAGGGCGAGGGCTTCCGGATCGCTTTTGGCGGTGGTGACCAGGGTGAGGTTCAGACCGCGGATCTTGTCAATTTTGTCGTAGTTGATTTCCGGGAAAATGATCTGCTCGCGGATTCCCATGGTGTAGTTGCCGCGTCCATCGAACCCCTTGGGCGACAGTCCGCGAAAATCGCGGATGCGCGGCACGGCCGCGTGAATGAACCGCTCCAGAAGCTCCCACATGCGGTCGCGCCGGAGGGTCACCGACACGCCGATCGGCATGCCTTCGCGCAGTTTGAAATTGGCGATGGACTTGCGCGCCTTGCGGATGACCGGCTTCTGGCCGGCGATCATGGCGAGGTCGGAGACCGCCGCTTCGATCGCCTTGGAGTTCCCCGTGGCTTCGCCCACGCCGATGTTGATCACGGCCTTGTCGAGCCGCGGAACTTCCATCACGTTCTTGTATCCGAACTGCGTGCGCAGGTTCGGCACCACTTTTTTCTGGTAGGTATCTTTCAGACGTTCCATGACTGCACTACACCGGTTCCCCGGATCGACGATCGATCCGGAACTTGGACTTCTTGCCGTCGCCTTCGCGCCACACGAATCCCACTTTCACCTTCTGGCCGTCGCGGAACAGGGCCACGTTCGACAGATGAATGGCTCCCTCGCGCTCCACGATCCCGCCCTTGGGATTGCGCTGCGTGGGGCGCGCATGACGCTTCACCAGCCGCACGCCCTCCACCACCACGCGTTGCGAGTCCACATCCACGGACAGCACGCGCCCGGTCTTGCCCCGGTCGTTGCCGGTGAGCACCACCACGGTATCGCCTTTGCGGATCTTCATGGAGTCTCCTACAGCACTTCCGGCGCCAGCGATACGATCTTCATGAACTTGCGCTCGCGCAGTTCGCGCGCCACGGGCCCGAAGATGCGGGTGCCGCGGGGTTCCTTCTGCTCGGTGATGATGACGGCCGCGTTCTCCGAGAACTTGATGTAGCTGCCGTCCTTGCGCCGGGTCTGCGCCCGCGTGCGCACGATCACCGCCTTGCACACTTCGCCCTTCTTGAGCTGGCCGCCCGGAATGGCGTCCTTCACGGAGGCCACGATGATGTCGCCGATGCGCGCGTAGCGCCGGCCCGTGCCCCCCAGCACCCGGAAACACATGATCTCCTTGGCGCCGGAATTGTCGGCTACGGTGAGCCGTGAGTATTCCTGAATCATGCGACGGGCGCCTTCTCCACGATCGACAAGAGTCTCCAACGCTTCAGCTTGGAGAGAGGACGGGTCTCCATCACGAGGACCCGGTCGCCGATCCCGGCCGCGTTGTTCTCATCATGAGCATACAGCTTGGAACGCACCTTGAGGATCTTGCCGTACAGCGGATGCCGCAGGGTGCGGTCGATCTGCACCACGATGGTCTTGTGCATGCGGTTCTTCACCACCGTGCCGGTGCGCGTTTTCCGGCGCGCGCGGGCGGACTCCGACATCACGTACTCTCCTT
>DAIOGN010000121.1:0-3271 GCA_036745245.1 Candidatus Zixiibacteriota bacterium | reverse complement strand
CAGTTTGAATCCTGGCCAGCTCACGACGCAGGTGGCGCAGCCGCAGGGGATTGTTGATCTCCTGAACCCGCTTCCGGAGCCTGAGATTGAACAGCTCTTCCACCGTGTCATGGTGCTTCTGCTGCAGTTCCTGGCGCGAGAGGTCGCGCAGTTGATCGATCTTCATCTCCCGACTCCTACAGTCCCGGACGCGTGGCGAACCGCGTCTTGCAGGGCAGCTTGTCGCCCGCCAGTTCGAGGGCCGAGCGGGCGAGCGTGGTGTCGACGCCGGCCACTTCGAACAGCACGCGACCCGGCTTCACCACCGCCACCCAGAATTCGGGGGAGCCCTTGCCCTTGCCCATGCGCGTCTCGGCCGGCTTCTGCGTCACCGGCTTGTCGGGAAACACGCGGATCCACACCTTCCCACCGCGCTTGATGTGACGCGTGAGCGCCACGCGCGCGGCTTCGATCTGGCGCGCCGAGATCCACCCGCATTCCATGGCCTTGAGCCCGTACTCTCCAAAGCTGATGTCGGATCCACGGTAGGCCTTTCCGTTGCGGCGGCCCCGCTGCTGCTTGCGGTATTTCACCCGCTTGGGCATGAGCATCGATCAGCCTCCCTTCCCCCGGCCTTCACCGCCACGCCGTCCACCACCCCCACCGGCTCCACCACCGCCACGCCGGCCGCCGCCACCGCCGCGCGGTCGTTCACCGCGTGGTCCGTCGCCGCCTTCACCGCGCCCCTCGGGGCGTCGCGAGCGGGAGTCGCGGGATTCGCGACCCGGAGCCACATCGGCCGGAGCCGCGGCTTCCATGGTCAGTTCACCAGCGCCGTGCACCATACCGCGACAAATCCACACTTTCACACCGATGGTGCCGTAGGTGGTGTTGGCCGTGGCCTGAGCGTAGTCGATGTCGGCGCGCAGCGTGTGCAGCGGAATGCGGCCTTCCATGTATTTCTCGGTGCGCGCGATTTCGGCGCCCCCCAGGCGCCCGCCGCAGATCACCTTGATGCCCTCGGCGCCCATCTTCATGGACGATTGGAGCGAGCGCTTCATGGCCCGACGAAAATTGATGCGTCCCTCGAGCTGACGGGCGATGCCCTCGGCCACCAGCTTGGCCACCAGCTCGGGCTTGCGCACTTCCACGATGTTGATCGTGATCTCTTTCTGAGTGAGGAGCTGCAGTTCTTCCTTGAGCTTGTCCACCTCCGCGCCCTTGCGACCGATCACGATGCCCGGCTTGGAGGTATGGATGTCGACGGTGACGCGCTTGGGGGCGCGCAGAATGTCGATTTTGGCGAGCCCGGCGTTTTGAAGGCGCTTGGCCGTGTACCGGCGGATCGTGAGATCCTCTTTCAGAAATTTCGCGAAGTTGCGGTCGGAGAACCAGCGAGAGTTCCAGTTCTTGATGATGCCGAGTCGCAGACCAATCGGATGCGTCTTTTGTCCCATGACCTACTCGTTGCCCTTCTTGCCCCGGCCGGGTGTGGCCTTGGCCGCGCTCTTCCTTCCGGAGGATCCGGACGCGCCGCTTGAACGTTTCTTGCGGGCGGGCGACGGCGCCTTCCCGGCGCGCGAGGCCGCCGGGGCGCCTGCACCCGGTTTGGACTTGCGACCCGCTGCAAGGTCGGCCGCCTGAAGCGGCTCGCCCTGGAGCACCACCGTCAGATGACACATCCGCTTGTTGATTCTGTACGCGCGTCCCATGCCCATGGGCCGGATGCGCTTCATGGACGGCCCGCCGTCCACGGTGATGCGTGCAATGCGCAGATCTTCCGACTTCAGATGGGCCGTTCCTTCGGCCGCCAGGGCGTTGGCGGCCGCCGACTGCACCGTCTTCCGCACGGGCAGCGCCGCCGACTTGGGCAGAAGCGAAAGCATATTCAGCGCTTCATTGACCTGCTTGCCCCGCACCAGGTCCACCACCTGCCGCATTTTTCGCGCCGATCCCCGCACGAACCGGGCCCGAGCCTTGGCTTCCAGCATGACGTCAGGCTCCTAGGACTTGCCCGCGGGAGCGGCGGTTGGAGTGGGCGAGGTGGTCTTCTCGGCCTTCTTGCCGGAGTGACCGCGAAACGTGCGGGTGGGCGCAAACTCGCCCAGCTTGTGCCCCACCATGTTCTCGGTGATGTAAATCGGGATGAACTTGTTGCCGTTGTGAACCGCCACCGTGTGCCCCACGAACTCGGGCGAAATGGTGGAGCGGCGCGACCAGGTCTTGATCACCCGCTTCTGGTTCTGCGCGTTGAGCGCTTCGACTTTTTTCACCACGTGCCCGTCGATGAACGGGCCCTTCTTCAGTGACCTGGGCATGGATCCTACTTCTTCTTGCGACGGGTCACGATGTACCGGTCGGACGATTTGCGTTTGCGCGTCTTGTACCCCTTGGCGAGCACGCCCGTGCGGGAGCAGGGATGCCTGCCGCCGGACGACTTGCCTTCGCCCCCGCCCATGGGATGATCCACGGGATTCTTCGCCACGCCGCGGGAGTAGGGCCGCTTGCCCTTCCAGCGTGAGCGCCCGGCCTTGCCGATGGAGATGTTTTCATGGTCGAGGTTCCCCACCTGGCCGATGGTGGCGTAACAGTCGAGGGGCACCATGCGAACTTCACCGGAGGGAATGCGCAGCTGCGCGTACTCGCCTTCCTTGGCCGCGATCATGCAGCCCGTTCCGGCGCCGCGCGCGCGCATCTCCACATTGTGGATGGCCGTGCCGTACGGAATGCGACGCAGGGGCAGCGCGTTGCCGGGCCGGATCTCCACCTCTTCGCCCGCCGACACCACATCGCCCTGATTCAGCCCCAGGGGAGCCAGGATGTACGACTTGCTGCCGTCGGCGTAGTAGAGCAGCGCGATGCGCGACGTGCGATTGGGATCGTACTCGATATGCATGACGCGCGCCGTGACTTCGCGCTTGGACCGCTTGAAGTCGATCTCACGATAGTGGCGCTTATGGCCGCCCCCGCGGTGCGCCGACGTGATGCGACCCACGTTGTTGCGCCCCCCCGATTTCGACAGAGGCGACAAAAGCGACTTTTCCGGCGTGCGCCGCGTGAGTTCCTCGAACGTTGAGCTCGTGAACCATCGGCGTCCGGGAGTGATCGGTTTGAATGAACGTATGCCCACGAAGTGACCTCTTAGACGTTCTCGAAGACCTGGATCTGGTCACCCTTTTTCAGAGTGACGAAGGCTTTTTTGTAGCCGGAGCGTCGACCTGCGAAACGGCCGAGGCGCTTCGGCTTGTGCGGCGCCCGCGCGATGTTCACGTCGATCACACCCACGCCGAAA
>DAIOGN010000120.1:0-9915 GCA_036745245.1 Candidatus Zixiibacteriota bacterium | reverse complement strand
CGCGAGCGTTGCGAGTGCCTGGCGGAACACGAGCGACCCCGGTGACGACCGCCGAACCCCTGTCGCGCTTTCGAACGAATGTGCCGGAAGAATTGCAACGGATCGTGTCCCGGCTGCTCCAACGCGACCCGGCGCTCAGAGTTCAGACGGCCTCCGATGCCGTTGCAGATCTCAGGAGGCTGGCCGCGAGCGGTCCCTCACAGAAGGTCACTCGAGGAGCGACGAAGCGGTACCGCATCGGAGTGTACACTTCCGCGCTGGGAGTGGTCGCGGTGGCGGCCTTAGGGTTCTTGCTCCTGAGACCGAATCCCCCTGCGATTCCACCGTCGGCTGGAATGAGGATTACCCCGATTACCTCAGATGGCAAAGTGAAGTCGGCGGCCATCTCTCCTGAAGGCAGGTACCTTGCCTATCTGCGGGAGGAGTCCGGCCTGACAAGCCTCTGGGTTCAGCACCTCTCGACCGGAAGCAGAGTTCAAATTGTCGAGGCGACGGACGTGTCCATGAAAGACGTGACGTTCTCTCCGGACGGAGGTCATGTGTACTACCGGCGTATTGTGGGCGGAGACATGGGCGAACTCTGGCGGATTCCAGTGCTCGGCGGCAGCCCGCAGCGTCTGCTCTCCAATGTCTGGAGCCAGGTGGCCTTTTCACCCGATGGGAGCCATATCGCATTCGCGCGGTTCATCGTCTCCGCGGGAACACTGCACCTGATGGAGGCCACATCCGACGGGACCGGGGAGCGGAATTTGATTACCACCGCGGCTGGTGACGATAACTACTACTTTGCCAGTCCCGCCTGGTCTTTGGACGGCAAGCACATGGCCATATCTAAGAACTCCATGAAGCCCACGGCGCAAACTCTATTGGCCATTCTCGACGCCACCACGGGGCACGAGCTATCGCTCATCTCCGGTGACTGGTCGCAGGGCCTTTCGATCGGCTGGCTGCCGGCCGGCGGCCTGATGGTAGCCTCCAGCCAACGCTCCAATCCATTTGGCGGGCAGATCTGGAAAGTCGCTTACCCTGGGGGAGCCCTCTACAGAGTGACGAATGACTTGAACGATTACGGTGACATTTCGCTGACCTCCGACGGTGCACGATTAGCAGTGATTCAAACGGATACGCGTGCGGGCATCTGGCTGGTGCCGACGGGGAACACCCGGAAGGGCGTGCAGATCCTTCAAGGAAAATACGACGGCATAGGCGGTGTCACGTGGGCCGACCAGGAGAGCTTTGTGTACTTCAGCGGCACAGGTAATGTCTGTGGACTGAACCGCTACTCCCTGGCGCAGAGGACCGCAACCTCCGTCTTGAAGGGTCCGTCCATTGTGCAATCGCCCTCCGTATCACGCGACGGCAAGGCCTTGATATTCGTGGAGAGTGGAGGTCAGCACTCGGGAGTCTCGATCTGCGCACTGGATGGCGGTGGTCGAAAGACCCTGTCGGCCCACGGCGAGTATTACATGCCTGATATTTCGTCAGACGCCCAATGGGCGGTCTTTCTCGACGGCGCCAAAGGGTACCCGAGGATCATGCGTGTGGCGGTGGAGGGTGGGGAGCCCATGGCAGTGGGCGACACCACCAAACCCTGCTTTATGCCACGCATTTCCCCCGATGGCCGGTGGATCGCCTGTTATATGTATGATGATTCGGTCCAGGCATTCGAGATCGCCATCTTCCCGTCGGAAGGCGGCCGCCCCGCGCACACACTGGCGGTCTCGCCCACGCAAAACGCAGGATTTACCAAGTTGGTATGGTCTCCCGATGGCTCATCGATCCTCTATCTGGAGTTGAAGGCCGGAGTGGACAATATCTGGAGTCAGCCAATTGCAGGCGGCCCACCGCGCCAGATTACGTTTTACGAAGACCTGTACATCAACGACTTCGACTTGTCCAGGGACGGCCGGCAGCTGGTAATTTGTCGGTACGCTTCCACCAGCGATGCGGTGATGTTGGAAGGCTTCTGACCCACTGGAGAGCATGGTGAGAACCGGAGGCTCGGTCCTCCCGCTGTTCCGTCTCAGGATTCCGTAGAGAGCACAAAAAAGGTTCATCACGGATTTCCGGGACAAGGAGTGCAGCAAAATGGCCGCCAAGGGCAGAGCTCATTGCGAAGCAGCCGGATTGTCCTTCCACTCCCTGGCCATACCTTCGCTTTAGTGGTTTTTCGTCACACGATCATTATCTGATGGTTTCGGTGCCTTCTGTGAGCCGGATCGATCACAATTTGGAGCGCGATAATTGATCGTTTCCGATCAGTACGTAGTCGGATTCGGTTGCACATTGATCGTGTGACGAAAAACCACAAATCCAACAATGTCCCCCTCGGGCGCTCTTTGGCCAGCGAAAGAGGGGCCTGCAGTCAGTAAGCGCTCAAGCCCGCTCTGCTCGATGGCCAAAGGCCTCACCGCTTTCCCCGAAATTCCGAGATGAACCAAAAAAAAGGGGGCCCATGGCCCCCGATTCCGGTTTGAACGTGTAGCTACGACAGGTAGGCCCGCAACGACTTGGAGCGTGACGCGTGCCGCAATCTGCGGATCGCCTTCTCCTTGATCTGACGCACGCGCTCGCGCGTGAGGTTGAAGCGGGCGCCGATCTCTTCGAGCGTGAGCGCCTTCTCCTGGTTGAGCCCGAAGTACAGGTTGATTACCTCGGCTTCCCTCGCCGTAAGCGTCTCCAGCGCCTTTTCGATTTCCACGCGCAGCGAATCGCCCAGGAGCTGCTCGTCGGGGGAGGGCTGGTATTCGTCCTCCAGCACGTCGATTAAGCTGTTGTCTTCCGACGTGGAGAAGGGCGCGTCGAGCGACAGGTGCGAGTTGGAAATCTTCAGCGTGTCGGACACCTCGATTTCCGAGAGGTCCAGGTGCGTGGCGATTTCCTCCGGCGAGGGCTCGCGGCCGAACTCCTGTTCGAGAGAGCTGGAGACCTTGCCGATCTTGTGCAGCGTGCCCACGCGGTTGAGCGGCAGGCGCACGATGCGCGACTGCTCGGCCAGAGCCTGCAGGATCGCCTGGCGGATCCACCACACCGCGTACGAAATGAACTTGAACCCGCGCGTTTCGTCGAAGCGCTTGGCGGCCTTGATCAGTCCGATATTGCCCTCATTGATGAGGTCGGCCAGGGAGAGACCCTGGTTCTGGTACTGTTTGGCCACGCTCACCACGAAGCGCAGATTGGCCTTGGTGAGCCGTTCGAGCGCGTCGTGATCGCCCGTGCGAATGCGCTTGGCGAGGGTGACTTCCTCCTCAGCCGTGAGCAGCGGGGTTTCACCGATTTCGCGGAGGTACATGTCGAGAGACCTGTCCTCATCGCGATACCTGCGAGATTTTACAGCCAGGGGCTACACTCCTTCCACAGTTACCGGGCCTTGAGCGCTACGAAGCGCGGCTGCCCGTCGTTGGCTTGCACCAAAAACAGCACCGGACGTCCGAGGTCGCGATAGCGGTCGCGGACCCGGCGAAAATCCTCCACGGAAACTACCGGCTGCCGTTCTACGGAGGTGACGATGTCGCCGCGATCGATGCCCTTCTGTTCGGCCGGGCTCCCCGGGGACACCTCAGTGATGATCACACCCGGCTCGAAGGGCACCGAATACCGCTCCGCCAGCTCGGGCGTGGCGGTTCGGACGCTCATACCAAACCAGGTATCCTCCGACCCGGTGTCGGGCCGGCGCTCCGTATCGGCCACGACCCGGACGTCGCGTTCGGCCAGACGCACGCGGATGTTCTGGTGGTCGGTCCCGCGGATGATCGAGACGTCCACATCGGTGTTGGGCTTGGTCTGGGCTACGAGGAACATGAACTGCTGGACGTCGGCTACCGGCTCACCATTAAAACGGACGATCACGTCCCCTTGTTTGAGCCCATATCGCTCGGCCGGCGTATTTTCGACGACGGTCTCCACAACCACCCCCTTGGGGCTTGGTAGCTGCAGGGCTTCGGCCAGGTCGGGAGTGATTTCCCCCGGCTGGATTCCGAGCCAGCCGCGCGTGACGCGGCCGTCGGCGATCAGGTCTTTCAGCACAGCTCGCACATAGGTCACGGGGATGGCGAAGCCGATCCCGACATTGCCGCCCGACGGGCTGGCGATAGCGGCGTTAATGCCAACGGCGCGGCCGTGCAGGTCGACCAGGGGTCCACCCGAGTTGCCCGGATTGATGGCGGCGTCGGTCTGGATGTAGTTCTGATAGGCCGGCGTGCCGCTGCCGAACCAGAGGTCGGACCGGCCGATCCCCGAAACCACGCCCACGGTGACCGTGCGGTCGAGCTTCTGGCGGGGGAAGGGGTTGCCGATGGCCACCACCCATTGCCCGATTTTGAGCTTGTCGGAGTCGCCGAGTTCGATGTACGGAACCTTGTGGCCCACATCGACCTTGAGTACCGCCAGGTCGGTCTCCGGGTCGGTTCCCACGATGCGCGCGTCGTACTCCTGTTCATCGGAGAGTCGCACCACCACCTGGTCGGCGTCGCCCAGAACGTGTGCATTGGTGACGATCGTCCCCTCGGCATCGATGAAGAAGCCTGAACCGTAGCTTTGCACCCGGCCGGTGGGGGGGTGAAAGAATGGCAGCCAGCCCTCGGGCTCGCCCTCCTCGGAGTCGGCCTCGGCTTCGATGTTCACCACGGCGTCTTTCACCTTCTCCACCACCCGGACGATAGGTCCTTCGTCGGAGTAGATGTTTTCGACGGCCTGGACAGGAAGCACCTGCATGGTCGCTTCGGGCTGCGCCAGCCGCGACAGGCCGGCGACGGTCCCGGCCGATGAGCCCCAGACATAGCCCAGGGCAAGCAGCCCAACGCACAACACGACCAGGAACCCCCTGCGATAAGTCAGTTTTGACGCCATCTCCCCTCACCTCCGAATCCGGGGACAATCCCGCATTCTATTATATTCCAACGGCTTGTCAACTTTTTTTGTGGACCAGTCCACACCTGCTGTTTTATACGTAACGCTATCCCTTGGGTTCCGCTTCTAAGGTGTTGCCAGCCAACACCCAATCGGGGCCCTGGGGACGGCCTTTTCAGGGAGGACACTTTGAGGAAGCTCACGATAGGGGTAGGACTCGCGGTGGCGCTATTGGCCTGGGCGCCCGCTTCGGCCAAGGACAAGAGGGTCGTGCAGTTGTTCATGGACATGCAGAAGGAAATCGTCTCCATTTCAGACGGCGTAAAGCGCTCCGTGGTTCACATCGAAGTCATTCAAAAGTCCGAGTCGGGGCGCCCGTTCCGATCCCTCGGCTCGGGAGTGATCGTGGATGCGCAGGGCTATATCCTGACCAACGAGCACGTGGTGGGGCGCTCTGTCGCCGTAAAGGTTCTTTTCGAAGACAAGCGTGAGTCGTCCGCCGAAGTCATTGGCGTAGACAAGCAGACCGATCTGGCCCTCCTGAAAGTGGAAACCACCACAGCCCTGCCGGCTGCCACCTTCGGTAACTCCGACAAAGTCGAGGTGGGCGAGTGGGTGATCGCGGTGGGCAATCCCTTCGGCTTCGACCGCACCGTCTCCTTCGGGATCGTCTCCGGCAAGGGCCGGGTGATTACCGACCTTCCGTCGGAGACCCCTCTCCTCAACAATTTCATTCAGACCGACGCCGCGATCGACCCCGGATCCTCGGGAGGACCGCTTGTAAACCTGCATGGCGAAGTGATCGGCATCAACTCCATCGGGATCGGCCGCGGACAGGGGTTCACCATCCCTTCCAACATGGCGCGGGACGTCACCGAACGGCTCAGAGCGGCCGGATCCGTGGAGCGCGGCTGGCTGGGAATCACGGTGCAGCCCTTCAATCGACGCTTCGCGCGCTACTACGGCGACTCGACGCTCACCGGCGTTCTGGTGGGCGACATCGAACCTACGTCTCCGGCACAACAGACGGGGCTCACGTCGGGCGACGTCGTGACGGCGTTCGACGGCACCTCTCTCTCCGCGGAGAACTCCGACGATCTCAATTCGTTCATCCTCATGGTGTCGGCGCGCAAGGCGGGAGATGTGGTGCAGCTCGACGTATTCCGCAACGGCGAGCGCATCCAACTGCCCGTCACCATCGGGCCACAGCCCAAGGTGAAGGCCGACGAGTACGAAGCTCCGTACGGGTTTCGCGCCAAGGAGATCACGTTCAACCTCGCGCGTGCCCTCCGTCTCGACAGTCAGGAAGGCGTCTTTGTGGACTTTGTGGAAGTGGGCGGTGTCGCCTCCGAAGCCGAACTCTCGGAAGGCGATGTGATTCGCAAAGTCGAGGATCGGGACATTGCAGATCTGCAGAATCTCAAAGACGTGTTCGAAGCGTACAAGGAGCGTGATCAGCTTCTCGTGGAAGTGATGAACGGCCGGACGAAGCGCCTGGTGCTCTTCGACCGCAAAAGCCATGTGGAGGAGCCCTCCGAGTAGCGGCTCGCTTACTTCAGGCGGAACAAAGGCTGCCCGTACTCCACGGGCTGGCCATCCTCCACAAGCGCCTCGACCACGACGCCGTCCGTGTCGCTTTGAATCTCATTCATGAGCTTCATGGCCTCGACGATGCACACCACCTGTCCCACGTGCACCGTGTCGCCCACCTCCACGAAGGCCCGCGCCTCCGGAGCCGGCTTGCGATAGAACGTGCCCACCATCGGAGCGGTGATCTGACGGGCGGGTGCGGCGGCAGGGGCGGGGGACGGCGCTTCGAGGGCCGCAGGGATGGGCTCTGTGCGCACGGGTGCCGGAGCATGGGCCACCGTATGCACCGGAGGCGCCGCACCGTTGGTGGCCGGCCGGCTCTTGAGGATCTTCACGCTGCGCCCCCAGCTCTTCACCTCGAGCGAGTCGATTTCGCTCTGCTCCACCATTTTGATGAGCTTGCGGATGAACAGTTCTCTCATGACGTCACCTTGCCTCAATTTCGATGAGGTGTCGGGGAGCCGTGGTCAGTACCCTGTGGCCCCTGCTTGTGACCAGGACGTCGTCCTCAATCCGGACGCCGCCATATCCCGGGATGTAGATTCCGGGTTCCACGGTGACTACCATGCCGGCCTTCAGGATGCCGTCGGTTCGTGGCGACAGGTAGGGACCCTGGTGCACCTCGAGTCCGATGCCATGGCCGGTCCCGTGCCCGAATTTCGAACCGAAGCCGGCACGGGTGATGATTTGACGTGCAGCCCTGTCCACGGCCTGCGTGGAGCCGCCGGGCTTTACCTTGGCCACGGCCCTGGCCTCGGCGGACTGTACGACTCGGTAAAGGCGTTTCTGACGCGGCGTGGCACGTCCCAGTACCACAGTGCGCGTGATGTCGGAGCAGTACCCTGAAACCAGCGCCCCGTAATCCAGCGTGACGAAGTCGCCCGCCTCCAGTCTTTTCTTCGAAGCATCGCCGTGAGGCAACGCCGAGCGTGCGCCGGATGCGCATATGGTTGTGAAGGCTTTGCCCTCCGACCCGAGCTTCAGCATGATGTACTCCAGCTCGCGTGCTACGTCGAGTTCGCGCAGGCCGGGGCGAATGACTTTCAGGATGCGCTGGAAGGCTTTATCCGCGATGCGGGCGGCGCGTTCGATACTGACGATCTCACGCGAGTCCTTCACCGTGGTGAACGGTTCCACCAGCTCGTCGTGTGGCACCAAGAGCGCCCCGGTGACGCCGCGCTGCAGTTTGGCATGCGCATCCACGTTGAGATGCCGGGCCTGAAACCCCAGCCGAGGGTGGCCCTTACGCAGGAGCTCAGAGGCGCAGATGGCCTCGATCAAGGATCCGCTCTTGGGAACGACGCGCTTCGCGCCCTTCACCTCGCGGCGGATCTGTTCGGCGTAGCGGCTGTCGGTGAAAAACCAGGCGTCGCGCCGGGACAGAAGCAGCATCCCGCTGGAGCCTGAGAAACCGCACAGGTAGCGCACGTGCGGCAGATGACTCACCAGATACAGATCGAGGTCGGCCTCTGCGACTTTGGCCTGCGCCAGGCGGAGTCGCGATGTCACGCCGCCCCCGCGGTGTGTCGGCGCGCCGCCAGCTCGTCTTCGAGCTTGTGTACCATTGCGAGGGCGCCTGTGTCGTCGGGATGCCGCTCGAGAATGCGGCGGTACACTTCAAGCGCGCGATCCAGGAGTCCCTGGCGTCGGTACACTTCCGCCAGCGTAGGGGTTTCGAAGGAACCGGACGGTTTCACCAGCACCAGGGTGCTCCGCGTGGGAGGCACAGGAAGCGCCTCCGACGGGCCCGGGCCCGGAATCCGCCGTGGCGGCTGCTCCGGAGTTCGCGCAGTAGACCCCAGGAGTTCTTCCAGGCGGTGGTGTGCGGCGCGCGCGGCCGCCTCCCGACCCTGCCGGGCGAGAATCATCTCCAGAAGGCTCCAGGCTGAATAAAACGTAGGCTCGAGAGCGAGGCATCGTTCCGCGGAGCGTTGCGCGTCGTCCCACTGGCTGCACTGGACTTCAGATGTGCCGCGCATGAACCAGCCGGTGGCGTACTCGGGGAATCGGGTCGTGCCTTCCACGGCGCACTCGAGTGCACGACGCGCCTCACCGCGTTCGAGCAGATCCGATGCGCGGCGGGCAAACAACTCGGGCGACGGAAGGACGCGCCCCGAACTGGTGAGCTCGGAGTCGACCTGCCATTCTGTGGCGAAGAGCATCATTGTTCCTCTGCACGATAGCCCGGCGCGAGCGCCGATTGCAAGGGCTTTTAGAATGCAGTCCGGCGCGGTGCGCGCGGCATGTGGTTTGCCACGTCAGGGAAACTCGCCTGTGCCAATCAGGCTCCCTCTGCGCCGTCCGCCTCCCGCCACCAGCTCCTCATACTGAACGCGTCCCAGACCCGGCGCCCACCACTCGTCGCCCATGGCGCCACGCACCACATGCCAGGTGCGCACGGTGTCCGCACCGAGTGCGAGCGTTTCTTCGGCGACGATTTCGGCTGTGATCGTTCCGGAATCGTCGACGTTCCACTGGCGGCCCGCCGTCACGGGGGCCACGAGCAGTTTGAACCGGAGCGATGGATCGAGCATGAGTGAATCGAAGAACAGTCCCTCGCGCCGGTTGACGCCGCTCTCGTCGCCTGCATGAATCCACTGACCCGAAGTTGTGTCGAAGATCCAGTGGCGCACCGCACGGAAAGACTGCACCCAGGTCACGCCGTCCTCGATGTACACGCGCCGCACGGAATCCACCAGGGTGTCGGCGCAGCCGCCGCAGGTATCCGGCACAGGTGTGATCAGGAAATAGCGGTTGCCGGAGGCGCCCAGGTACTGGTAGGCCGACACGTTGGAGGGCAGGCTGTCGTCCACCGGCTCGCTGGGTGAACTGCAGGCCTGCACCGAGAGGTACAGGGCCACGGCCCACACTGAACGCACGGCGCGGGTCCGGGGCCGCGCCTCAAACACTCGGGAGGGCGGGCTCACTGAATCTCAAACGAGGTGGTCACGAGAAAGCGGATGTGCTCGTATTCCTCGTCGAAGCCGTACAGCGGATTTCTGCCCCGCCAGGTTTCGAAGCTGCCTCCGAAATCCAGGTGCACCACTCTGTCGAAGAGCAGCCCCACACCGGCCGAGAGGGTGCGGCGATCGTTCACGCTGTAGTGTTCGCTGTACGGCAGGTAGGCCTGTCGATACCCGGCACGAAACGCAATGGGTCCCTTGAACGGAGCCCACTCGGCGCCCAGGGCCAGTGCTAGTTCCTCACGGTACGTGGTGCGCAAGAGGGCGTTGTACTGGCTGATCCAGGGAGACTCTTCGTACTCGCTCTGCGACCAGTCGGTGAACGTGGCCTCGGCCGCCAGCGCCAGTCCGCGCAGACGCGCCCCGAAGCCCATGGAGGCCGAGAGCGGCGTCTTCAGGTAGCGAACGGTGCCGGGCGGCAACGTCTCCACCACGGCGCCGCCGTCCCGTTGTTCGGTGATGAGCTGGTCGCTTTCAATGGTGTACTTCACGGGGGAGCGCACCACGCCGGAGA
>DAIOGN010000119.1:0-10056 GCA_036745245.1 Candidatus Zixiibacteriota bacterium | reverse complement strand
GGCGTGATCGAACTCGATGCGACGGATCACCACGCCGAGGTCTCCCGATTCGAGCGGCAGAAAGTCGTAGAAGTCGCCCCCCACTTCACGGGCCGGACGCGTGAACGCATCCACTTCATAAAGGTGGCTTCGAGGCAGGGACTCGGGCAACAGGGCAAGCTGGATCTGCCGCGCCACCTCCAGCTCCTCTTCCATGCGGCGCTTCACGAGCGATTCGCTGTAGAGGAGGGCGTTCGAGAGCGCCACCCCCACCTGATTCGAGAGGATCTGGAGCACGGTAAAGTCTTCCTCGGAGTACCGGTAGGGGCCCGATTTGCGCGACAGGAGCAGAAACCCGGCCACGTCGCCCCCCACGCGCAGGGGGACAATCAGGTACGGCTTGAAGCCGGCCATGGCCGACCACACCTGCGACTTCTGGGCGAGAGCCACGATCGACTCGTAATACACCGGGCCCTCCACGCGCACCAGCGCATCGAGGAGTTCCTGCACGTCGAGATCCGCGTAGTCCCCCTCCAGCCGCGACCGCGAGAAGAAGCGTAATCGCGCGGGGCGATCCATGACCTGAGCCAGGATCACCGAATCCACGAGCAGATCTTCCTCCAGGGCCGTGATCACCTGCTGCTGCAGCTCTTTCAAGTCCACGATACGCACGATCTCGGAGGAGAAGCGCTCCACCATCCGGCGGTAGTCGGTGCGGTCGCGTTTGAAGAAGCGCGACACCCCGTCCTCGATCACCGACATGAGCGGCTGAAAGAAGATCACCGCCACAATGATGAACCCGGCCTCGAGCATGGGCACCGAGCGGCCCAGTTGCGACTTCACCCAGGCCGAGAACTGCCCCAGCACCAGGAGGTAGAGTCCCAGTAGCAGGGCGGAGGTGGCCGAGTAGACGAGCGACTGGCGCGCAATCAGGCGCACATCGAGGAACTGGTAGCGCACGATGCTGTACACGACGCCGCCCGAGCCCACCAGAAGCGCGAGCATGAGCAGCGCCATCTCCACCTGGGGCGACACGTCGACGACGCCAAGGATGGGTGCGATGAACGCGACGGCGTACAGGCCCAGCGCGATGCGCAATCCCCACGTGAGCACGTTGATCTGTCGCTTGAGGCGCACCGCGGTGATCTTGACTGCGCTGCGCTGAAGGATGACGAGCGCCCCGGTCATGTAGGCCAGGTTGACGACGGAGAAAAACTTGAGGTGGATTCCCACCGTGTAGTTGAAGAGGATCGAGAGCACTCCCAGCCCGCGCGAGAACTGGTCCAAGAGCCAGCCCGCCGGCCCGGAGGCGCCCTGCGCCTGAAGCCATCCGGCAATCTGCGCGCCGCGCGCCAGCCCCAGCATGAGCACGAGGTGAAAGAGGTGCGGCACGAACAGCATCCAGCGAAAGCGCGCATAGCGGGCCCACAGCGGATGGCGGAAGGGAAACTCCAGGCTGAAGAGCAGCAGGCAGGGGAAGAACAACTCCCACAGGTACTGGAGATTGCGAATGAAGGGCTGGTCACTCTCCGTGCCGGCGAGGGCCGCGGCGGGGAGGCTGTACCCCACGGCAGAGAAGATCGGGCCGAGCCCGGCGAAGCCCAGCATGAAGGCCGTGATGCGGTTGATCCGGCTCTTCGGATTCTCCCGCCAGATGATGGTGGAGAGGAAGAGCAGGAGCGCGCCGCTGGCGAGGTACACCCCGACGACCAGACGCTCCGACATGACCCATTCCCGGCCTTGGCCGGACCCGCGCTAGCCCGAGTCGCCGTCGGGCAGGATTTTTACCAGCGTGATGCGCAGCCCTCGGCCGCCCATTTTCTGAAAGTGCACTTCGTCCATGTACGCGCGCACGATGAACAGACCCCGACCCACTTCGCGCATGAGATTGTCGGACGCCACCGGGTCGGGCAGCGCGTCCGGATCGAAGCCGTTTCCTTCATCCTCCACCGAGATCCTGATGCGGTCGGGCTGGATGTCCAGTTCGAGCACCACGTGCTTCTCGGGGTTGCGACCGTTGCCGTGGATGACGGCGTTGTTGACCACTTCCGAGACCGCCACGGCCACGTCGGCCATCATGTCCTCGGGAAATCCGGCGGCTCTCAGGCGTTCGTCGAGGAAGCTGTCGACCTCGGCGACCGTCTCCGGCACGGATGGATACGACTTGTGCTCTCGACCCGGATTCAGACCCATGACGCGGGAAGCGCCCCCCACGGGAGCGCGGGGAAGGTGCTACTTGGCAAACGTGGCCACGGCTTCATCGACACTCTCGTAGTCATCGAACACCGTGACCAGCTTGGTGATGGTGAGGAGGCTCTGGATTTTCTCGGTCACGTTGGCCAGTTTCAGTTCGCCGTTGGCCTTGCGCAGCGTGGTGAGCGTGGAGATGAGGATTCCCAGACCCGTCGAGTTCATGTAATCCACTTCCGCCAGGTCGATGACCACCCGGACCTTGCCCGAGTCGATGAGCGTTTGCAGCTGATCTTTGAGCAGGGTGGCATCGGGGCCGCCCAGGATCTTGCCCTTGGGCTCGAGTATCACAACTCCGCCCCGTTCCTGATACGATAGCTTCATGGCCTTCCTTTACGCGACAGGGTCTCCCCGGCTTCCGCCGGGGCCTCCGAAAACAAGGCTCTCAGTTTGGCCCACGTCCCGTCAGGCAGCACCGGTGCGGGCCGCACCGTGACGGTAAAGACCTCGGCGGCCGGAGCGAATGCACTCTGTTCCGCCGACGCCCAAAAGCCAACCCAGGCCAGTGTCCAGACGAGCAGTCTCAGTATGCGCAACATCCCCCCAGGGTAGCGGCGCCTCAGGCCCGCGCCGCAACGGGCGCCAATATCCGAACAGGCCCCGGGACCGTCAAGGCAAATCCTCCCGGTTCGGGACGGCCCGTCCCGGCTCGATTCGGGTTGACCTCCTGCTTTCTTCAGGGCTTTCCATCTGCGCATGACCAAAATCCGATCCGAACTCATGGTTTCGGTCTCCGGTGTACGGGGCGTCGTGGGCGACACGTTCACACCGGACGTTGTCTCGCGCTACGTGCAGGGACTGGCCGCCTCCCTTCCCAAAGGCTCGCACGTGTTGCTCGGGCGCGACTCACGCACCTCGGGTCCGTGGATTCTCGAACTGGCCTCGTCCGTGCTGCGCGCCGGAGGTCACCATGTCACGTCCGTGGGGCTCTGCGCCACCCCCACGCTGGGCTACGCCATTCGTGCGCACAAGGCCGCCGCCGGCGTCATGATCACGGCCAGTCACAACCCGGTGGCATGGAACGCGCTCAAGTTTCTGGGGGAGGACGGCGGGTTCGTCAGCCCCGCTCAGGCCAGGAAGATCTTCCGGCAGGCCGACTCCGGAGCACATCGCTGGGTCGACTACCAGGCTCCCGGGGGGCGGGAGGACCGGCCCGAGTGGCGCGCCTTGCACCTGAGAGCGGTGCTGCGCCTGCTTCCGCCCGGACGGCGGGCCCAACGATTGAAGGTGGTGCTCGACACGGTCAATGGCGCCGGCTGCGTGCTCACGCCCGATCTGCTCGGTGCGTGGGGCTGCGAAGTCCACTCCATCAACGAATCGCCTACGGGTCTGTTTGCGCACGCGCCGGAACCGGTGCCGGCGAATCTGAAGATGCTCGGCCGCGAAGTGCGTCGAAGGCGGGCGCACCTCGGCGTGGCCGTGGATCCCGACGCCGATCGAGTGGCGCTCGTGGATGAGCACGGCCGCGCGATCGGGGAGGAGTGGTCGCTGGCGCTGGCGGTGGCGTTCGTGCTCGGCTGGCGCCCCGGACCCGTGGTGGTGAATCTGTCCACTTCGCGCATCTCCGAAGATCTGGCGCGCGCTTTCGGTGTATCATTTCACCGCACGCCCGTGGGGGAGGCGCACGTCGCCTCACGCATGCGGCGGGTGAACGCGGCCATCGGCGGCGAGGGCAATGGCGGTGTGATTTATCCGGCGCTGCATCCGGGGCGCGACGCTCTCGTGGGGCTCGCCTTCATCCTGGCGCTTCTGCACAGGCGTCGTGCGTCGCTCTCCACGGTCGTATCCGAGCTGCCCGCGTGGCATCTGGCCAAACTCGCGCTCCCGCGCCCGGGAGATTACGAGGCGCGGCTGGCGCGGCTGCTTTCGAGGCTGCCCGCGGGGCGCGTGGATCGCCGGGATGGTCTGCGCGTGGACTGGCCGGACGGCTGGGTTCAGATGCGCAAGTCGAACACCGAACCGATTGTGCGAATCATGGCCGAAGCACGCACACCGCGCGAGGCGCAGGAGCTGTTGGCGGCGGCGCGCCGGGGACTGTCGCGTTCCTGACGCCGGGTCGGAATTACCCTTTCACAACAATAGTGCGGAGGTGAGGTGAAGATGAGGCGAACAGTGTGGGTGGCGGTGGCCTGTGCGTGCTTTTCGGGTGAGCCCGTGCAATCGACGGAACCGGTCAAAGCGCACGAGCGCGAAGTCAGGCTGTCCAACCTCCGGCAGCTCACGTTCGGCGGCGAGAACGCCGAGGCGTACTTTTCGGCCGACGGATCCGAACTGGTGTTCCAGAGCACGCGTGATTCCTACCCGTGTGATCAGATCTTCCGGATGCCCTCCGGAGGGGGCACAGCCACGCTCCTGTCGACGGGCCGCGGGCGCACCACGTGCTCTTTCTGGGCGCCGGACGGGCGTTCGCTCATTTTCGCTTCCACGCACATGGCCGACTCCCTGTGTCCTCCGTCGCCCGACTTCTCGCAGGGGTACGTCTGGGCGGTGTATGGTTCGTACGACATCTTCAGTGTGAAGTCCGACGGAACGGAGCTGGTGCGGCTCACCGATCAGCCGGGCTACGACGCCGAAGCGGTGTACTCGCACGATGGGCGCTCCATCCTGTTCACTTCGGCCCGCGACGGCGACCTCGAACTGTACACGATGCAGCCCGACGGCGGGGGGGTGAAGCGCCTCACGCACCGCGTGGGCTACGACGGCGGCGCGTTCTTCTCTCCCGGCGATTCAATGATCTGCTGGCGCGCCTCGCACCCGGAGGACTCGGCGGGGCAGGCCGAATTCAAAGCGCTGTTGTCACGCGAACTGATCCGGCCCACACGCCTGGAGCTGTTCATCATGCGAGCCGACGGCACCGAAGCTCGACCGGTGACCCGTCTGGGTGGGGCCAACTTCTGCCCCTATTTCACACCCGACGGAAAGCGGCTCATCTTCGCGTCCAACCATCATTCGGAAAACGGCCGCGAGTTCGACCTGTTCCTTGTGGACCTCCAGGGGGAGCACCTGGAGCAGATCACGTTCACCCCCGAGTTCGACGGCTTCCCGATGTTCTCACCTGACGGCAAGCGCCTCGTGTGGTGTTCCAACCGTCACGGCAGTCAACGTGGCGAGACCAACGTGTTCGTGGCGGACTGGGTGGACTGAGGCACGCTCAGGGCCGCAGCAGCTTCACGGTGGTCGGTGCGGAAATCCGCAGCACCGGATACACATTGAACATCGGCTCGGCCCAGGGCGAGCGCTTGTAAAAGAAATCGCGCCGGGCCTCCGGATTGCTTGAAAACGCGGTGTCGGCCGCCACCAGCGAATCGTACTCCTGTTTCAGGCCGGGCCGCTCGGCCAGCATGGATGTGGCCAGGCTCTCGGCCGCGTAGTCGTCGGCATACTCCTTCTGCTCGAGGATGGTGTCGAAGAACCCCCAGCGCAAAAAGGCATCGGGGGCACCGGGCTCGAGGGCGTGCAACACAAGGCGCGAGCGTTTCTGCTGCGTGGACACGAGCCTGCTGCCGCGCTCCACGTGCACAGTCGCGCGCTCCACCGTGGCGGAGCAGTTCACGAGGTGATGCCCTTCGAAGGATCGGGGCTCCCAGCGCACGTTGTGCAGCCTGTAGCGCTCCACGTCGAGGTCCTGGGCGTCGAGTTCCTGCATCTCCACGCCATGCACCGCAAGGCGCGCGATCACATCGGTCCACTGCGGCGGAATGACGTAGGCCCACGGGCGCGACACCTCCACGGTGGGCCGCATGTGCCCGAAGTAGGGCACGCGCATGGTGACGGGCCGGGAGGGGTCGTAACGGATCCACGTCCCGCCCGTGATTTCGCTTTTCACCGAGTCGTACTCGAAGCCGAGGAACTCCACGGTGTCCGCATCCTCTGTGCGCGTGAAGTCGAGGGCCACGAGGCTGTCCCCGCCGGCCTCCGCGGCTTCGTCGGCCCGGCGGATCGCCTCTTTCAGATCGTCCGGCCGCTCATTCAACAGCTCGAGCAGGGCGACCATGAACAGGTAGTTGGCGCGCACACGCCGCCCGTAGTCCTTGAGCATGTGCATTTCCACCAGGAGCCCGGGGCGATTGCAGATGCCGGCGTAGCCCGTGGAAAAGCGAGGGTCTTCCACCCAGTCGACGATTCCCGTGCGCAGGGAGCCGCCTCGCGTGGTCACGTAGGGGAAAATGGGTTCCCCCAGCTCCTGCATCCGCTTCGTGACCTGTGGAATGAACACCTCCTGGCCCCAGGCCGCCACATGTCGGTCGGAGTTGTGGTGGCGCGTGACGGTGTAGGTGACGGCGTACTGGAAGTCGGCGCCGTCCGTGACGTGATTGTCCACGAGCAGGTCGGGATCCCAGTGATTCCAGAGGGTCACCCAGGCGCGCATCTCGGGCGCGTCCACTTTCATGTAATCGCGGTTGAGATTGAAGTTCTGCGACGTGGCGCGAAACCCCATCTCCCTCGGCCCGTTCTGGTTGATGCGATTGTACGGAGAGGAGAGCTCGTGCCCGTCGATGTTGAACACCGGGACGATCACCAGGATCACCTGCTCCAGAAGCGCCGACTTCTCGCGCGTCACCGCCAGATCACGCACCAGCTCCAGGCAGGCGTCCTTGCCGTCGATTTCGCCGGAGTGGATGCCGTTCTGGATGAGCACCACGAGCTTGCCTGTGCTGTGGGCCCGCTCGGGCTCGAAGGCGCCGTCGCTTGCGACGACGACATGCACCATGGGGCGGCCGAGCGGCGTGGTGCCAAACGTGTCGAGATGGATCCATTCTGAGGACTTCGACAAGAGTTTGAGATAATCGAGGGTGGCGGCGTAGTCGGGCGTCTGAACATAGCCCGTGCGCTCGGAGGGTGCGGGCTCTATGGCGAGCGCGGATCCGTGGGTGATCAGAATGCAGAGCAAGAGTGTACGTATCATCGGGCCTCAATTCGGGGACAGGCCGGCGATCCCTCGCGAACAGTGGTGTCCATGGCTTACGGCTCGGGACCTTCGAAACTCCGGCAGGGGGAATAAGCGGAACCCCGGTCGGAGATTCAACGCCCTTTGAGGTGATTCCGCACAGCCGTACATCTGCAGTGTCGTGCACACCCGCGGCAGGCTATGGCGATCGGCCTGACACAGGGAGGGCTGGCAGAGTCGTTCCGAGACATAGACTTGTAACCACTTCGGCGGAAGGGCAATGACCCTGCCAGGCTTTGGCCCCAAACTTGCCGTATTGGGCTTGGATAACTACGTCTCAATAAAATAGGAAGACCGCGAGTTCTTAAGGAGCCAGTACCGTGAAAAACCGCCTTCTGCTCAGCCTGTTCACCCTCGCCTTTGCCATCCTGGCGGCCGGCCCGGCGTTCGCCCTGCCGGAGCTGCAGATCTATATTGAGGGCGCGACCTACGATGAGCTGACGTCTACCTGGGTGACCGAGAGCACTGGCTCTCTGCGTTTGTGGGCCGTGGCCAATGTGGGCGCCAAGGGGCCCATTCTCGATGTGAAGCTGTCGATCGCCTACGCCTCCGGCCTGACCCCCACGTTCGGCCTCACCGGGTCCACCGCCGGCGGCTACAACGGTTTTGTCGATCCGTCGGCGGCCTCGAATCCGGTCTTCAATCAAACCGTGACGGATGGTTCGGTTCCGGTACTGGGCGACGGCTCAAACCTGCCTTCGCACGGCATCTACGGCGCCGGCACCACCTGGTCCGAATACAAGCTGGGTGACTTCGATCTGACCGACTCGTACATCGCGGATTTCAGCGGTGCCACCGACACACCCGTTCCCAATGCGGCCAAGATGGGGCAGATCAACGTGTACGACATCAGCTTCGCCGGTGTTCCCGTGGGCACGGCGTTTCACTTCGACCTGTATGATCACTACTACAACCGGAACGAGAATGCCGTGTACGTCAATGCGCCATTCTCCCACGACGGAGAAGCCACTGCGGTTCCGGAGCCGGGCACGCTCGCGCTCCTGGGGATGGGTGCCGTGGGACTGGCCGCACGCATCCGCAAGCGGGCTGCGAAGTAGCCGTTCAGAGCTCCCGCCAGAACTTAAGAGCCGCTTGAAAGCGGCTCTTTTTTTATGTGGTGTGCGACCCGTCGGTGCGTCCGGCCGTCCTACGGGCAGGGTGGGGTGCCCGACTTGAAAACGTAGTTCACAAGCGCAATGATGTCTGCCGACGTGAGGTTGCCCGAGCGATTGACGTCACCCGACATCGGTACAGGAAGGGGAGCCGGACCTCCCTTGAAGATGTGATTCACCAGGTGGATGATGTCGGCTGAGGTGTGCGTGCCGCTTTCATTCACGTCGCCGCACAGGAAGTAGTACACGATCTGCGACACGGCCACCGTCTCTCCGCCGCCTTCAATGTGGGCCGTGATGGTGTCCACCTCCACCGCGGGCCCGGAGGCCACGCCTGCCGAGTACACACCACCGCCCTGCGAAACCACGGTCAAAAGCGTGCCCTGGCCCGTGCCCGAAAGGCTCACCTGTGACCCCTGCGTGGGCGGATCGTTCAGGCTGTTGCGTGCCGTCACCGTGATCCAGGCCGTGTCTTCTCCGCCCGTGGGCACACCAGGCGGAGCGATCGCAACGGACGACGAATCCGGATCGGCCACCTGCGCCTGTCGCCACGCATCGAATTGAGTTTGCAGAACGTCGATGGGATCGGTGCTCCCCGTGGTGTTGGAGACGACGAGATCGAGGTACGACTGCGGACCGTCGGTGGGACGGCGCACGTGGATGTACGCCGAGATGGACGACTTGTTCTGCGGGAAGCAACGCGTGTCGGCGCCCGGCACCTTGGCCGCCTGGAGCGCCGCCATGAGCCGGTCTTCGAGCGGCCCCGGCGTGTTGAGGAATGCGTCTTCCATCATCTCCACGATCGTGGAGTCGAGCAGGATGTTGCCCTGCACGGCGTACCCTGCGCCCGTGCGATGCCCGGCCCAGTAGATCGTGGACGAACCCGTGTACGACGCGGACGCCCCGGGCCCCGCGAGGGTCACCACGCCGTACTGACGGTCGGCCGCGGCGAAGCCGTCGTTGCCGGCATCGTTCAAGTCGAGCCACGAAACGATCGCGGCCGGCGTCCAGCCGAGTCGCAGCAGACTGTCGGCATGCTGCTTATTGTTGGAATTCCAGAGCGCCTGCGTGTTCACCGCGCCGAGGTTCTCCACCACGTCTTCGATGATCTGAGCGCCGGCGATGCATGAGGCTCCGGCCGATCCCACAATCTGATTGGCCGTATCCACCGCCACGATGGAAAAGGTCGCGAACGTGGTCCCGGGCAGGAAGGACACCAGCAGGCACACCGCAAGAAACAGTGTGCGCGGGAATCCCTGAGAGGGCCTGGATCGACTCACCTGACTTTGGTTTGACATCTTGTGCTCCTTGCGGCTCGGCTGGTCTCGTGCACCCTGGGGTCATCCGGTGCGAGCGCTCTCAATATAGTCGCGGTGCCGTTCGCACAGCGGAACAATGCGCATCTCCGCGCCGCCGGGCCAAGCCGCTCCCGGGGGAAAGTTGGTCCCACAATCCGGGGCAGGAAACGCCTGGACCGGCCCCTCCGCGTCCGATTTCAGGCTCTAACCACTTGAGAAACTTCGCTTTGTCAAAGCTAATGTCGCCCGGCACGCGGCCGATACTAGGCACAGGGGAGGCCTTTGCCCGGATGTTGCAGCCATCTGTAAAGTTCAAGAAAATCGGCCCGCGCAAGCCGCCTCAGGCGCTCTGGAAGTCGTACGTCCAGGTGAGCGTGGCCGCCTTCGTGCTGGCTCTCCTGATCCGTGCCTGGGTGGTGCAGGCGTACCGTATCCCCTCCGCGAGCATGGAAGACACGCTTTTGCCGGG
>DAIOGN010000118.1:0-10068 GCA_036745245.1 Candidatus Zixiibacteriota bacterium | reverse complement strand
GCGTCCTCCGGCCCGGGCTAAGCTGGGGTCAGACCCCGGTCGTAGCTTTGCACACTCAGCGATTCGGCATCAGAGCGATTCACCTCTGACCCCGTCTTTCTTCCCGCCAATCTGTACTTCGAGTTCGCGCAACCGCCGCGCCCAGTCGGGTAACTTCACCATGTAGGCAAAGATTCGCTTGGTCTCGGACAGCTCGCGGGCCGGGCTGCCCAGGTAGGTCTTACCGGCGGCCAACTGTCCATGCACGCCCGATTTGGCGCCGATGGTGACGCCGTCGCCGATCTCCGCGTGATCGGAGATGCCCACCTGCCCGGCGATGGTCACGCCATGGCCCACGCGGGTGGACCCTGCGATGCCCACCTGCGACACGATGATGCAATGCTGTCCGATCTGCACGTTGTGGGCGATCATCACGAGGTTATCAATCTTGGTGCCCTTGCCGATGCGCGTGGGCCCCAGAGTGCCGCGGTCGATCGTGGTGTTGGCGCCAATTTCCACGTCGTCTTCCACTACTACGCTGCCAATCTGAGGCACCTTGAGTGCGCCCGACTTGGACTGAGCGTAGCCGAAGCCGTCCGCACCCAGCACGGCTCCGGGGTGCACCATCACCCGGTCTCCAAGCTTCACATCTCGATAGAGTGTGACGCGCGGATAGAGAAACGACTCCCGGCCCACCACGCAGCCTTCGCCCACGTAGGAGCCTGCGCCCACGTACGCTCCCTCCTGCACCTCGGCCCCCGCTTCCACCTGCGCGAAGGCGCAGATCTGGGCACTCGCATGTACGCGGGCATCGGCTGACACCAGCGCCCGAGACGAAATCCCCGGCACCACCTCCGGTTGTGTCTTGTGAAAGGCCATGATGGCGCCGCGCAGCGCGAGGGTTGGGTCGGCGGCCACCAGTTGAATGCGATCCCCGGCGTCGCCCGCTTTGCGAACGATGATGGCCGGCGCCCGCGACGCGGCCAACAGACCGGCCATGCGGGTATCGGTGAAGTAGCTCAGGTCACCGGGACCGGCGGCTTCCAGAGCCGCAATCCCCGTGACGGTACAAGACGGATCCCCCACGAGTTTAGCTCCGATGCGACGCGCCATCTCGGCCACCGAATAGGAGGGACTCACTGCATGCGTTCCAGTTCCTGGAGAACCTTGTCGGTGACGTCCAGTTTCTCCTGGGCGTACGCGAGCGCCGCCTTCTCGAAGATCACAGCGTAGTTTTCCTTGCTGGCCACCAGCGCCATGGCGTCGTTCACCTTCTTGAGGATTCCCTCGAGCAGCGCCTTCTGCCGCGTGTCGGCACGGCCGCCGGGGCCGAGAATGCTGGTGGAGAGCTGCTGATACTGAATCTTCTTGTCGGTGATTACCTTCTCACGTTCGGCGCGCTTCTCCTCAGACAACAGGAGCTTCTGCTTTTCGTACTCGTTCTCGGCCTGGACGATCTCTTCTTCGAGACCCGCCAGTTCCTTCTTCCAGGTCTCCACGTCCTTGTCGAATTCCTCCTGCGCCCTCAGAAAATCGGGGTATTGTGACTGTATGCGCTGAAAGTCGACAAACGCCACCTTGAGATCCTGGGCAGAGGCCGGAGCGGCACTCAATGCCCCCGCCACACATGCCGCCGCGATCCACTTCTTCATGCCATCCTCCAAAGCTTAGAGTCCCCGGCCAATTTGAAAGTGCGGGCGCCAACCGCCCACTCTGTCGTCGTCGTAACCAAATGCCAAATCGAACCCGATCGTGCCCACGCCGGGCACCACCATGCGAGCGCCCACGCCTGACGATCGCCACATCGCGGAAGACGCCCGCCAGCTCTGCACGCTTGAGAAACCGCGTCCCGCATCGCTGAAAAGTAAGGCATAGATTGTGGGGGGCGCTATGGGCAATTGCAGTTCGAGCGAGTAGATGGCCATCGCGGCCGAACGCGTGTACTCGGTCGATGTGCTGCCGGCGACCGTAGGGTCCACGAACTGCCCGGAATCCACGCGGGCGCCGCCCGAGCCCTCCTGGTAGCCGCGGATCATGCCGTCGCCGTTGGTGCCGCCCACCTGGAACTTCTCGGAGAAGGGCACGAGCGCGTCGCCCGCCGTGGGCCAGATGAATCCCCAGCGCGCGCGTGCCGCCAGCGCGATCTCCTTGTAAATGGGGAAGAACTTCTCTATGAAGACGATTTCGCGATGGTAGTGCCAGTACCCGCCGATGGCGTCGCCGGCATACTCGAAAGACACGCTCGCGCGTGAGCCCGAGGTGGCAAACTGCGCGCGGTTGCGCGAATCTCTCAGCACCGTGATGGTTCCGGAGGTCAGCCGACGACGCGGATCATCCGGGTTGGGGCCGGCCGTGATGCCCGGCGTGTAGTTTTCTTCGTACAGAGCGTTAAAGTTGGAAAAGCCCACGTCTTCCAGCCGCCCGCGCAGGAACACGCTGAAGTACCGGTCGGGCCAGCTGATGCGTCGCCCCACACGCACGCCGAGCCCGTTTCGCTCTTCGTTGTAGTTGTCGTCGTACGAGCGGCGGGAGAGGCTGAAAAAGTCGAGGCCCACCGATGTGCGCGTGTCGCGAAACCACGGCTCGGTGAGAGACAGATCGAAGCTGGTGCGGTTGGACCCCTTCTCGGCGTTCACCGACACGCTCTGCCCGTTGCCCAGGAAGTTGGGCACCGTGAATCCCAGCGTGCCCACGAACTTGTCCTGTCCGGAATAGCCGCCGCCCACGGAAATCTGACCCGTGGACTTTTCCTTCACGTCGAGCACCACGTCGACGTCGCCGTTAGGCAGCACCTGCAGATCGGGTTCGACGTTTTCGAAATAGTTCAACACCATGAGATTGCGGATGGACATCTCCAGGTCGGAGCGCTTGTACGTGCGGCCTGGCATCATCACCAGTTCACGGCGTATGACCTTTTCCTTGGTCTTGTCATTTCCCTGAACCTTCACGAAGCGCACCTGAGCGGGTTCGTTCTCCGTAATGTCGAAGTGAATGTCCACGACGGAGTCGCGGGTGGTCTGCTTGTCGGCCACCTGCGCGAAGAGCCGGCCCTCGTTGTGCAGGAGGGTGTAGATCCCCTGAAGGCTCAGGTCGTACTTCTCCTGCGAGAAGATATCACCCGGGTGAAACTTCAACTGACGCAACAGCGACCCCTGCGTGAACAGGGTGTAGCCCGCGAAGGTCGCGTGGCCAAAGTAGTAGCGGCGCCCCTCGTGCATGGTGATCTGGATCTCGAGGCCGTCGATCGAATCGTTCACGAACACCGAATCTTTGAGCACCGCGGCGTGCAGGTAGCCTTCCTTGCGGTAAAAATCCACGATCTTCTTGAGATCCTCCTGGTACTTGTCGGGCTCGTACTTGCCGGAGCGAAGCCAGTTGTCGGACTTGTTGCTCATTTGCCCGCGTACCTTGCTGGCCCCCACCTGGTCGGCGCCCAGCACGGTGACGCGCTTGATCTTGCGTTTCTGGCCCTCGGAGACCACGAAGGTGAGATCGACGGACTCATCCGGCGCCTTGTCGAGCCGATGAGTGATCTCCACGAAGAAGTAGCCCTTCTCCTTGTACACACTGCGGATGGCGAGATACCCCTGCCGGATCTGATCGTTGGAAACAATCTGGTTGGGCAGGATGAGGACTTTCTCCTTGAGGTCGCCCTCCTTCACCTTCTGGTTGCCTTCGTAGTAGATTCCGCGCACACGCGGGTACTCCACGAGGTTGACTTTCACCACCACTCCCCCGATCGCGCGCTCGGCTTCAATGTCGACCTTTTCGAACAGGGACAGGGCGTACAGCTGCCGGATGGCGTCCTGCACCATGCCGGAGTTCAGTACGTCGCCCGTGGTGAAGCCGGCCACGCGCCGCACCAGGGACGTGTCCACCGTGCGAATGCCGGTGAACTCGACCTGCGTAATGCGCTGACCGTAGTATGGAGTGCTTTGAGCCGGGGAGGTGGCGGGGAAGAACACCGCCACGATCCCGGCTAAAAAGAGAAGAAACCTACGCGTCGATGGAGTCAATCTGCAGAATGGTCCGGGGCTGCCTGTGACCGTTGAGGCGGCGGTACTTCGTGCGGCGGCGCTTCTTGAACACCAGGATCTTGTCGTCCTTGTACTGCTCCGCAATGGTGCCCTTCACTTTGGCGCCCGCCACCAACGGGGTCCCCACGGCCGTTGTCTTGCCACCTACGAGCAAGACGCGGTCGAGAGTGACCTTGGTGCCCGGTTCCCCCTCCAAACGTGATACTGCAACCTTGTCCCCCGGCCTCACTGTGATCTGCTGCCCCTGGCAGTCGACTATAGCATACATGTCTTATTCCTTCCTGGTTCCCTCAAAAGCCCCTTAAGTTACTGTCAGCTAGGCCCTTGTCAAGCAGAACGCCGCTCTGGGGAGGATTCGTCTCCCGCCCGGCATCCGGAGCGTTCGTAAGATCAACCGACCGATCGGTTTAAGGGCTTGAGAAGCCTGCCTGAGCAGCTATATTCCCGACATCATTTTGCTGCACAATAAGTTGTACTAGAAGCTCAACAGGTAGTGACAGGGCCGTGCTATCCCCTGGAAGACCCAAACGGTCCAAACAAAGAAGGAGTTTCCTCGTGCGCCTCACCGCGAAATACCCGCTTCACCGCATCGCAGGCCTGGTTGTGCTGCTGGCCGTGGCCTTATCAAGCACTCCCTCCCATGCAACCGTTCCTGGATTGATGAATTACCAGGGGATTCTCAAAGACGGTCTGGGCAATCCCGTGGCCAACGGTTCGTACACGGTCACGTTCAACATCTACGACGCTCCGGCGGGTGGCACGTTGCTCTGGACTGAAGGTCAGAGCCTCACCACCACCGACGGATTGTTTGCCGTGTTGCTCGGCGGCATCAATCCCATTTCGGACGCGGTGTTCAACGGTTCGGTGCGCTACCTGGGCATGGCCGTTTCGCCTGATCCTGAAATGACTCCGCGTCAGCGCCTGGTCACAGTGGCGTACTCCTACCGAGTGAGTTCTGTGGACAGCGCCTCGGGCGGCACGATTACGAGCAAAGTGTCCATTGGACCGGGTCATACCAACACGGGGACTGATGCATTTGTAGCAGGATCAAACAACCAGGTGACGGGAAACGCCTCCACGGTGGGCGGTGGCAACACCAACATCGCCAGTGGAAACATCTCCACGGTCAGTGGCGGATTCGACAATCAGGCCACCGGGCACGGTGCGACGATTAGCGGAGGCGACGACAATAACTCGCTCGGTGACCGCACCACGGTGGGAGGTGGAGTCCGAAACACTTCGAGTGGCAGCTTCACGACCGTGTCAGGCGGCATCGACAACGACGCCAACGGCATTTCGTCCACCGTGGGCGGGGGATCCAACAATAAGGCACGCGGAAACTTTTCGGTGGTGGCCGGTGGAGGTGGATCGGCCTTCGATTCCAACGCTGCCCTTGGCGAATGGACCGTCGTGAGCGGCGGCTTCCGGAACCGGGCCGTAAACCGCGTCTCGACCATAGGCGGCGGCTTTGCCAATACCACGACGGGTGAGTATGGCACCATCAGTGGTGGATTCAATCACACGGCGTCCGGTTTGTTCGCTGTCATCGGCGGGGGAGACCGCAATGTGGCCAGTGGTCTGGATGGCACCGTATCCGGAGGAGGTCTGAACACAGCAAGCGGTGATGGTTCCACAGTTTCGGGCGGAGCATATAACCATGCCAGCGGGCTGAATTCGGCGGTAGGAGGTGGCGCATGGGATACGGCAAGTGCGGACTACGCCACCGTGGGCGGGGGCCGAATCAACAAGGCAACGGCATGGTGGTCCACCGTCGCGGGCGGAGATCGAAACATTGCGAGCGCCATCGATGCCACCGTGGCAGGCGGCGGCCTTAATACTGCGAGTGGTCCCGGATCCACCATTTCGGGCGGGGGGTACAACCTCGCCAGCGGTGACAACGCGGTGATTGGTGGCGGTGTTTTTAATCTGGCGAGTGGTCTCAACTCTACGGTCGGCGGCGGAACCAATGACACGGCCAGTGGAGAGGGCACTACGGTCTCTGGCGGTCGGGCGAATATCGCGAGGGACATTTATACCACGGTGGCAGGCGGCGACCGAAACGTCGCCAGCATGTGTGACGCCACGGTGGGCGGCGGACTGCTGAACACCGCAACGGACACAGGGTGTACAGTGGCCGGCGGATTGGGCAACAATGCGACGAAAAATGGGTCCACGGTCGGGGGCGGCAGGCTCAACACGGCGAGCAGCGATCACTCTACGGTAAGCGGAGGCATGCTGAATTCGGCGAGCGGCGCCTACGAGTCTACCGTCGGCGGCGGCAGTCACAACACGGCCAGCGGAACCATTTCGACAGTGGGCGGAGGAGCATTCAATGTAGCCAGTGGGGACGCTGCCACCATTCCTGGCGGGGCAAACAACGCAGCGGCAGGTAACTATTCCATGGCAGCCGGATACCGCGCGAAGGCCAATCATCGTGGCAGTAATGTCTGGGCTGACACTTCCGTGGATGCAGACTTTGCAACCACGGCCAACAATCAGTACCTGATCCGGGCGGCAGGTGGTGTCGGGATTAATACGACCACACCGGCAGCAGCGCTCCAGGTGTTGGGGGGAGTGGTCGTAGGCAACGGAACCGCTGTGCAAACCCTGTTAAGTACCGCCGCGGCGCTCGACTTTCCCAGCACAGCGGCCGGCGGTTCGTCGGATCTGGCGATCACGGTGACCGGTGCGAGCACCGGAGACGTCGTGTCGCTGGGGGTTCCGAACGGTAGCGTGACGGGCGGTGCCAACTTCTGGGGATGGGTGTCTGCCGCCAACACGGTGACGGTTCGATTTACAAACGCCTCAGGCGGTGCGGCAAATCCGGCGTCGGGAACATTCCGGGCCATGGTGACGAAGTTCTAGAGAATCGGGGTCAGACACCCATTCCGTGGTGTGAGCCGGCTGTGGTCGGCTGAATTGGCATGGGGTGCCGAGCCCATGCCCCGGTGAACTGCCGCAACCGGGGCATTGGCATTCTTTGCAGTCTTGCTATATTGCCTGAACGATTCCCATTTCTTACAGGACGTCCAGGCTCGAACCCGCAACGGGCCCGGACCCTGGGACAGGAGAAGCAAAGTGAGCAAGTCCAATCACGTCTCGATCAACAGAGTGCTCCTGGCTATCGCGTTCGCGCTGGCCACTCCCACCGCAATTCAAGCGGACGTACCCGGAAAGATCAACTTTCAGGGCATCCTCAAGGACGGCTCCGGCAACCCGGTGGCCGACGGCAGCTACTCGGTTCTGTTCACCATCTACGATGCGCCCACCGGCGGCAGCTCGCTGTGGTCACAGTCGTATTCGGTGACCACAAGCAATGGTCTCTTCACGGTGCTACTTGGCGACGGCCCCACGCCGATTACGGCCGGCACGTTCGACGACTCGTCTCGATACCTGGGGATCCAAGTCGGCGCCGATCCCGAAATGTCGCCACGCCAGCCGCTCGCGTCGGTGGGGTATAGCTTTGCCTCCGCACAATGGACATCTTCGAGCGGGGATCTGTACCGACTCAACGGCAACGTGGGGATCGGCTCCACTCCTTCGGCCGCGAGACTCGACGTTCAGTCGGGTTCAGGCACTGCCATCTCTGCCATGGGGGGACTCGTCGGTCTGGCTGCAAATGGAGGATCCTACGGTATCAACAGTTCGGGTGGCACCTACGGCATCGCTGGAGCGTCGTCCGGCTACATCGGCGTATACGGTCAGGGCGGTCCGTACGGAGTGTACGGGCTGGGCTCCACTGGCGTCTACGGCGATGGCGGCACCTACGGTGTGTACGGTTTGACTGGCGGAAGCGGTGACGGCGTGTATGGTATCAGCAGTGGGGGAAACGGTGTGAATGCCAACGGTGGCACCAGGGGCGTCTATGCCGCCGGAGGTTCGTATGGCGTGGTGGCCTCGACCGGCTCGGGTACCGGCGTTTACGCCAGCTCTTCCTCGGGTCCCGGAGTGTACGCAACAGGGGGTCCGAACGGGGTGATTGCCTATTCCACCAGCGGATCCGCGGTGTACGCGTCGGGGGGCACCGGGGACGGTGTGTATGGCTACGGAAGTGGCAACGGGCTGGTGGCGGCCGGCGGTGCGCGCGGTATATACGCCACTGGCATTTCCTACGGTGTCGTGACCGCGCACACGGCTGATTTTGGCACGGCTCTTTACGCCAGTGCTGGAATCACCAACAACGGCTTTGCCGGGCAGTTCCTGGGCCTGGTGGATGTGTACGGAGATTTCAACTGCTACGGCAGCAAGAGTGCCGCCGTGAAGATGGACAACGGGGAATACCGGGCAGTCTATGCCCAAGAATCGCCCGAGAACTGGTTCGAAGACTTCGGCACCGTGCAGCTGGTGAAGGGAAGGGCGGTGGTCACCATCGAGCCCGGATTCGCGCAGACCGTGACCACGACCGCCGGGTATCATGTGTTTCTCACGCCCAAGGGGGACTGTCGAGGGCTGTATGTCACAAACGAATCCGCAACGTCATTCGAAATCAGAGAGCTTCAGAAGGGACGATCCGACCTGGCCGTGAGCTATCGCATCGTGGCCAAGCGCAAGGGATTCGAAAACGTGCGACTGGCCAAAGTCAACGGTCCGACTCCGGAACAGGTGAGGACCCGCGACCAGGAGATGCAGAAAGAGATGGCGGCGAACGCCGCCAGCCAGGTTCAGCTACACGCGGGAGTGACGGCGGAATTCGCGAAACGGGAAGCCGAGCGAGTTGCCCTCGAACAACAGCGGGCGCTTGCCAATCCCGGATTGCCGTCCGAAGACCACCAGCGTTGAGCCGATGTGTGCTCCGAAGAAGCCTCGCCTCAGGTAACTTCGGCTAGCGACCTCGAAACATCCGCCTGCGGGCGGCCGTCAGACCTGAGATGGCCAAACCGCTTGCGAAGAGCGCCAGCGTGCCAGGCTCCGGCACGGCCGCGGGATCGTCGGCCAATGAATAGCTCATGTCGTCCATAGTGAACGAGCCGCCAGTCGCTGACCCCTGGATCGTGATCGCTCGGAAGCCGCCGGCCGATGAGAAGGAAAGGAGATCATTCGGGAATGGAGTGGCAGACGTCGCATAATTCTCCGAGTATGTACTGCTTACGGATCCCAGCGCATTGTTGGACTCATCCCAAGCTGTGACGGTAAGGCCCTCGGTGTACGTGAAGAACGCCGACCAATCGTAGGCCGTGTAGCCGAAGTCGATGCGGATACCTCCCCCGAAGTCGTGGACGACATTCAGGCCGGAGTGAGGCGGAAAATCGATTTCGTTTAGCGAACCACCACCAGCTCCTGAAGTCAGGATCGTAGTGTTCGAGAATGTGGCGTACTGGGCAGCGTACTGATTGGTAACGGACGTCAGATCCGACAGTCCCTCGAAGTCGATAAACTGCAGCTGGATGGCCTGAACCGGTGTGCACACCAGCACGAGCATCAATGCCGCCAGGAGCGATACCGCGCGGAGAAAACGCATTGGGAGCCTCACTGTCTCTAAGCGATGAATGTTGAACTCACACATGCCTGGGGCCGGACTTTGAAGCTTTCCCTGCTGCAGCCACGGCTCGATTGTAAACACCAGAATAAATATCTGAGCCGCGGAAAGCAACCAGAACCAGCACCTGGCAGCCATTCATTCGCACGAATACTGAGGCCAGACGCGGGCTTTCAGAGCATAAGTGCATTTCCCCGAAGGGCTTTTAAGGACTTGAGCCGATCCGCTTCAGCTGTCCAAAAAGCGCTTGTTACCCGGTCCGATTGGCGTATTTTGGCCGCTCGCTGCAATCGCATGGCCCCATCGTCTAGGGGTTAGGACGGGTGGTTCTCAGCCATCAAACCGGGGTTCGATTCCCCGTAGCGCTACCAACTCCCCCGCCCGATCACTCCCCGGATTCATCGCAGGGAACGATGTCCAATATCGGGGGGAACCGGGTGTCGGGGCAGAGGCGCTGAAGGATGGACAGGACGTTCCGGCGGATGTCGTCGACCCTCTCGGTCGTCAGGCGCTCGTCGATCACCTTGCCGACGTATTCGTCCTCGCCGAGACGGCAAATCGTCAAAAACGTCGTGT
>DAIOGN010000117.1:0-10279 GCA_036745245.1 Candidatus Zixiibacteriota bacterium | reverse complement strand
CAGGAGCTGGACGGCGAGGCCCGCGTCCAGAAGGAAGCGGCCCAGGAAATACGCTCGCAGTGCGAACATCTGGCGGGGGGATGGTCCGACCTGCCCCGTCTGTCGGAGCGCGTGGCCGGCCTGCGATTGAAGCTGGCCGAATGGAGGCGGTGGGAGGAGGCGTTCAAAACGCTCAAGCGCGTGGTCGACAAGCTCCCGGACATTCCGGATGTGCCCATGGCGGGTCCCGAAGTGAGGGCCTCGAGCTTCCTGGCGCGATTAACGGCGGGCCGTTGGACGCGCCTCCACTACGATCCAGGCGCGGCCGAATTCAAGCTGTTCGATGAACAGGGCGGCATGTGGATACGCGCCGACCGGGGCAACCCGGCCATCCGATCCACAGTGGATCTGGCCTATCGGCTCTGTCTCCTGGAGGATGAGCGGCTCTCCATGCGCCTGCCCCTCTTTATTTCGGAGCCGTTTGAAGAACTGCCGGAGGCCATGAGTTCGGCCTGCGCCGGCGTGCTCACAGAAGTGTCGCAACGCCGCCAGGTGGTGCTCTTGTGCCGGATGGCGCCCGCGGTGCGCTGGCCCGAAGGCGCGGGCCTCGAGGCGCGGTAAGACGATTGCGCGACGCGCGCCGCCCTCAGGCGCGTTGAAAGTCCACCAACAACATGTGCATGAGCGCCTTCTGCGCGTGCAGGCGGTTTTCCGCCTGGTCGAAGGCCTTGCACTGCGGGCCGTCCATCACCTCGTCGGTGATCTCAACGCCACGCTCCGCGGGCAGACAATGCAGCACCATGGCGTCGGGCTTCGCGGCGGCCAGCAGTGTTGCGTTCAGCTGAAACGGCATGAGCTTCCGGCGATTCTCTTCGGCCTTCTCCTTCTGACCCATACTGGCCCACACGTCGGTGTACAGCACATCGGCGCCGGCCACCGCTTCGCGCGGATCGCGCGTGATTACCACGCCCCGTTTCGACGCGGTCTGCGCGCGCCGGACGATCTCCGGGTCTGGATCGTTGCCCTCGGTGGTGCCGATCCTCAGTTGAAAATCAAAGCGTTCGGCGGCCGTGAGCCACGAGTGCGTGACGTTGTTGCCATCCCCCAGGTACGTGATGGTGAGTCCGTCGAGCCGTCCCTTGTGTTCGAGCACGGTCAACAGGTCGGCCACGATCTGACAGGGATGGTAGGAGTCGGTGAGCCCGTTGATCACCGGCACGGTGGCATGCACGGCGAGTTCTTCCACCTCGGAGTGAGCAAAGGTGCGCAGCTCGATGAGCGACACGAACCGCGAGAGCACCTGCGCGATGTCGTGCACGGACTCGCGCTTTCCCAGCCCGATCTCCTGGTCGGTGATGTAGATCGGATGGCCCCCCAGTTCGGAGACGCCCACCTCAAAGCTCACGCGGGTGCGCAGACTGGGCTTCTTGAAGATGAGGGCGGCCGAGCCGCCGCGAAACGCGTCGAACTCATGGCGGCGCTTCTTCATGTCCATGGCCAGGCGGAGGCAGGCGTCGAGTTCCGGGCGGGAAAAGTCCGTCACATTGAGAAAGTGTCTGAGCGGCACGTCGTGATCCTCTTGACGAAGACGGGTTCGGGATGGAGCGTGGTCAAAGCGGCGCGGAATATATCGGCGGACGGAGGAGGGGGCAATGCAACTGCGCGTGCTCGAAGGCCGCAACTCCGGTGTGCAGGGGGCACACACAGCAAAAAAAAAGAGGGTTGGTCTCCGGGGTAGGATAGAGGGGGCTAGGAACTATCCTGGGGAATCCAGAGTGCAACCCTCGATGTCTGTTACCTTACGATACGAAAGTCGCGAGCAGACGCAATGAGGAACTTGGAGGATCGTAAGCCGGATACAAGACCCGTTGGTCGAATATTTACGCGGGACGAAGGAAACGCACGCCAGCCGCTTCCAGGAGGCGCGTGACGGCTTCCAGCTTGAACGGCTTGGAGACCAGGCCCACGGCGCCCCGCGAGCGCGCCTCCTCCTCGAGCGTCTCGGAGGCGTAGCTCGACATCATGATCACAGGAAGCTTCGGCTTTTTCTCCCGCAGGCGTGAGACCAGATCCAGGCCGCCCATCTCGGGCATGACCACGTCGCTGATCACTGCGTCATAGTTGTCGCAGTCCACCATCTGAAGCACCTGCTCGCCGCCCGTGCAGGGAATCGCCTCGATCCCCAGCATGTCGAGAAGATTCGACATGACCTCGCGGACGTTCTGATGATTGTCGGCCACCAGTATGCGTGAACGGCTCATGGATGGGTCCTCACTATCCATGTCGGCAGGCCGGGCGGCCCGGCTAACTCTATACCGCCGGGCCCTGGTGGGCAGGCGTTTGATGGTGCTGAGATTCCGAGTTACGTAATGCGGGCGGCCGGCGGCGGGATTGCCATTTCTTGTGGATCCAGGGAAGGACTATGACGAGCAGCAGAAGGACCGCGAGCCCCACGGTCAGCCAGTGGGGCAGAATCTCCTCGTGGAACTGGATCTCCCCCAGCTCCCACGCCGGCGCGAACGCCTGGACCAGCAGGCCGCACACGAGGCTGCCCACGGCCACGCCGCCCAGGTAAACGGCCGTGCCGGCCTTGCCCAGATGCCTGGAGATCACGAGGGCTGAGGCCAGATTTGTAGCGGGGCCCGTGAGCAGGAGCACGAGGGCTGCCCCGGGAGCCATGCCTTTCATAAGGAGTGCGGCCGCAAGCGGCGTGGAGGCGGCCGCGCAGATGTAGAGCGGAATTCCGATCAGAAGCGCGAAGAGCATCTGAACGATCGGCCCGCCCGGCAGCGTCGCCAGAAAGTCGGGCGGCAGAAGCGCCACGATCAGTCCTGACAGAAGCAGGCCGAGCAGAAGCCACCAGCCGATGTCGGGAATGAGTTCCCTGAACACGAACCGCCAGGCACGCACGGGGCGCGAGGGCGTCTTGCCTCCGGTCCCGCCGTCGTTGCAGCACGAGCAGGTGTTGGATTCGGGAACGACCTCGGTGCGGTCGGGCAGGAGATTGGCCACGAGCCCGGTGCCCACGGCCACCAGGATGGCCGCCACGGGCCGGATCACGGCCCACACCGGACCGAGCATCGCCCAGGTCAGGGCGATGGAATCTATGTCGGTTTCGGGCGTGGAGATGAGAAACGAAACTGAAGCTCCGCGTCCCGCGCCGCGCTTGCGCAGGCCCACCACCGCCGGGATCACGCCGCACGAGCAGAGGGGGATGGGAATGCCGAGCAGCGCGGCCTTCCACACCGAGCCCGCCCCGCGGCCGCCGAGCTGGCCCATGATCCACGCCTGCGGCACCCACGCGTGCAGAATCCCCGCCGCAAGGGCCCCCAGCCATATATAGGGCGAAGCTTCAAGCAGCATGCCCCACGCGGCCGCGAAGGTGGCGACGAACAGGTCGGTCACGAGCGTGGCCTCCGCGTCCGGACAGGTGCGGTGTGGCTGTGATGCTCGAGGCACTGCCCGAACAGCTCGCGAACGTGATCGTCATCGAGGCTGTAGTGGATCATTTTGCCGCTGCGCCGCCCCCGGACTATGTTGTGCTGTTTGAGCAGCGCCAGCTGATGACTGACGGCGGAGATTTTCATGTCGAGCAACACCGACAGGTCGCATACGCACAATTCGCCGTGCTGCAGAGCATCCACAATGCGCACGCGCGTTTCCTGGCCCAGCAGCCGGAAGGTGTCGGCCACGCGCCGGGCCGACTCCAGGGAGACGGTACGGCCCTTCACCTTGCGAATCTGGCGCTCGTCGATCGCGTACACGTCGCACACGAGCGACGGGGCCGGGGTTCCGTGCGAAGCGTTCATGCAGGCATTATCGGAACATTTGAACAAATAGTCAAGTGACAGGCCGCGTGGATTTCGGACCCCTGGCGGGGGACTACGATCGTTACCGGGTGGGTTATGGCCCGGAGGTGTACGCGTATGTAGGGGAACGCCTTGCGGAGGGTCCGCAGGGGCCGGTCCTGGACCTGGCCTGTGGCACCGGGTTGTCCACCGCACCCCTGGCCGGCCTCGCCCGGGGACGGGTGGTCGGCGCCGACGTGGCCAGGTCCCTTCTGGCGCGGGCTCCAAAGCGGGCAGGCCAAACTCCCCTTGATTACATCGCGGCCGACGCCACGTGCCTGCCGCTGGCCGGCTCGAGTCTGGCCGGCATCACCTGCGCGCAGGCACTGCATTGGATTCCGCCTGAGCCTGTGCTGAAGGAAGCGATGCGGTGCCTTCTGCCCGGGGGCTGGTTCTTCGCCTGGTGGAAGTATCCGCATCCCGACGAACCGTATCAGGCGGCGGCGGATGTTATTCTCAGCCGCATGCACGGCAGGCCGATCCGTCAGGGATTCTCGCTCAAAGAGCCGCCCGACTTTCGCACCTGCGGGTTCGCGAGCTTCGAACGAGCCGACTTTGATATGACCATTCCCTACACCCTGGCGACCTACCTGGGATTCATGCGCTCGCGTTATCGAATCAAGGAACTCGCGGGCGAACGCATGGAGGAATTCATGGCGGAGTATGGTGTGGAACTGGAACGACTCATTCCGCGCGGCCGCACTGTGGAGGAGCGCAACCAGATCTTCGTCTTTGCCGGCCAGTCGCCGGGGCGCACGCTGCAGCGGTCGCGCTAGTCCTCGTCCGCCGGCCGCGCCATGAAGCCGGCGGATTCGAGCGATTCGAGGATGTGCTCCAGGGTGTAGCCGCGGACCACATCCACCGTCGCGCTACGGTTCTCCAGGGACACGCGGGCGCTCTCCACGCCGGTGTTGTTGCGGATGGCTTCGGTGGCGCGCTGCACCGATTCGTGGTCGGACAGGCCCACGATCTCGAGATGAAGGGTTCGTCTCTGCATTCAGCCTCCGGAAAAAAGGGGCCAGCACACTTTTCTGGCGGAACGGTGAGTGTTCAACCCGACAGCTCTCCGCCGGAAAAGTGTCCTGGCCCCTTGTTCTACCCCTTGGTCTAGCCGGCGGCGCGCTCGGCGAGCCTGCGGTCGAACAACAAAAGCGCCGTCTCCTGCTTGCCGATCTTCTTGAGCAGGTCCACGTTGCGCGCGGCCTGTTCCTCTTCCTCCACCTGTTCGTTCACGAACCACTGGAGCTCGGTCACGCTGGCGTGATCCTTCTCCGCCTGCGCCTGATCGACGAGCTTGTGGATGCGCTCCGTCACCGACTGCTCGTGCTCGAGCACCTGCTCGAACATCTGGAGAAGCGGACCAAACTTCGACGGAGGCTTGTCGATGCCCTCGAGGGTCACGCGGCCGCCGCGTCTCAGCACGTAGTTGAGCAGGCGGGTGGCGTGTCCCACCTCCTCCTTCCACTGCAATCGCAGCCAGTGCGCACATCCCGACCAGCCCTCGGCCTCGCAGTGGGCCGACATGCTCAGGTACACGTAGGCCGAAAACAATTCAAAGCGGACCTGTCCATTTATCGCGTTCTGCATCTTGGTGCTGATGTTCATGTCTTCATCCCTTTCATGCCCCGGTGGGGGCTTGGATACGGCGAGTGTACGGCTCCGCGCGGCGACGGGCAAGGGAAGGGCGCGCTTGACCGGCTCGCGCGTGCGGCTACTCTGTCGCCATGCCTGGTTCGTACCGCACGCTTCGACGGGCTCCTCTCGCGCTGGCACTGGCCGCGACACTTGCCGGCTGCGGGTCACAGCAAGCCGGAATGTCGTACGAACCTCCGCCCGCCGGCACCCCCGACACGCCGTACTGGTACACGATCGGCGACAGTCTGTTCTGGTACCTTCCCGCCGATTCGCAGGGAGTGGTGCAGATGACCTCCGAGAGTACACCCGACGAGCGCTCCGCCGCGCTCTTCCTCGTGCGCGATCTGGGCTGGCGAATGTCGGTGCAGCGCACGGGGCTCTCGCGCCCCACCGATGCACAGGAGCTGTCCCAGGCGAACTTCGCCGTGGATCGCGTGGACCTTGCGGCGTCCATGATCGACAACTACGGCGCGTTTCGCGAATCGTTCTGGAGCGGAAGCGACACAACCCTTTTGGGGCTGCTGCCGGGGCTGCGCCAGAGCGGCAGCGGCCCGCCGCAATGCTTCTGGCCCTCCACCTTCGCGGTGGTGTGGAAACCCGGTACACGTGAAGTCGACACGCGGGCGATCGTCGACTCGCTTGGGTTCAAGGTGCTCATGCCGCTGACCCTCGCACAGAATTACTGGGTGGAGCGCGCCTGGACGGTGCAACTCCCCGCGGGGGTGGAGTTGTTCACCTGGCTGCGCTGGTTCAACAGGCATCCACTCGTGCATCTGGCCCACCCGGTGCTCACCAGTCGCGACCTGCCCACGTCGGATTTTCGCATCGTGCGTCGCTTCCCCCTTCCGCCCGACCGTCTGATTCCACCCGGAGTGGAGAAATTCACGCCCTTGCTCAAGACGTGCTGGGACATCGCCACGTTCTGCGGCCACACCGATTTCGTGGAAGACAACCTGGGCGCAGCGGCGGAGGCGGGCCGCCTTCGCGTTCTGTTCAAGTGGTCAGGGGACTACGATCTGTCGACGGAAATCAAAAGTGCCGGGGGGGATGTACTGGCCTCTAAGCAGAATACAATGGAAGCATGGGTGCCGTACGACAAGTTGGCGGCTCTGGCCGCCGCGTCTTCTGTCACGTCCGTGGAAGAGGTCCGCGCCAATTATCTGGGGAAGTGAGGCGCCCTTCGGTAAGGGCCGGCCTCATCTCAATAACTCATTAATTATCAATAAATTGGCGGCTTGCCGGCGGTCCGTTTAGCGCCAAAATCAGCCTGCGCCGGGAACAAAACACCCCCCGGAGCGTACTTATATATGCGCATTCAGAAAATCGTGTTGCTCCTATACGGTTGAGAATGGTGCGCATTGGTTCCTTCCAAAGCCCCGGTGGTCAGGGACGCCACCGGGGCACTTCTTTTGTGGCCGCACCGTTCACGTTCAGACAACGCTCTCACTTCTCATCCCACCATTCGAAGTCGGGCACGTGGCCGCTCTCAAAATCAGCTCCGCCCCCAAACAGCGCACCGAGTGTATCCACCGGCGATCGCCAGAAGCCGCCTGCAACGGCCAGAGAATCCGGGTGATACGTCGAGTCGGCGGCACGTCGCAGGTAGCGATCGCCGCCGCCGCAGTCCAGGAGCAGCCCCCAGGACGTCGAGTAGAACATGTACGGAGCGTACGGGTCGGGCTTCACGAAATCGTCGCGGGGACTCGATTGACCCAGCCCCGCAGAGCCGGCATTCAGGCGGTACTCGTCATCCCCCGAGGCATCGTACAACAGAACATGCGATCGGCCCGTGGACAGGCCCACGCAACTCTCGCCGCCGTCGTAGACATCTCGCCCCGCTTTGTCCACGAGCAGAATGTTGGAGTAGTCCCAGCCGAACGCGATGGACGCGCCGCGGTTGAACCAGAGTTCGTGTCGATCGTCACCCGCTTCGTCCAGAAGCGCGGCGTTGCAGAAATGCGCACCCGACGCCTGCGAGAAGTACACGCTGCGATACATATCGTCGCCTTCGGAATCGTACAGGATGCCCGTTCCGAACCAGTAGCCGATGGCCTGGCACCAGTTGCCCGCCTCGTAGCGGTCGTTGCCGCCCACATCCAGAAGTGCGCCCAGGCCGCCCGCCCAGCTGTGTCCGTCGGATCCATCGCCGCGGCGGCCCGTGCCCGATCCCTGAACGTTGTTGGCCGTGATCTTGTTCTCGGAGTGATAGTCGGCTCGACCGGCGATTTCGGCGTCGGGCTCCGCGTAGTACAAGTCGTTGCCTCCCAGCGCGGCGAGCACACCCACACCGCCGCCTACGCCCCCCTGTCCCTGCCCCTCGGCCCACAGTCTGCACGAGTCGTTGCCGCCTCCATCAAGCAATAGTCCCACGCCGAAGTAGCCGCACCCCTGTCCCCCTGTGCGCATTTCGAAGACGTCGTCGCCTTCGCGGTCGTACAACACCCCCAGGCCGAGCAGGCCATAGCCCTGCGCGCGATTCGTGGCCATGTAGCGATCGTTGCCGCTTCTGTCGTACACCACGGCGCAGCCCAGAACCGCGCTTCCCTGGGCCGGATCGGTGCCCGCGTCATAGCGATCCGCTCCCTCCAGATCCACGATCAGACCCAGTGGGCAATCCGTTCCCTGGGCGCTGCCCGAGGCTCCGAGGTAGCTGTCTTTTCCGCGCGGTTCCACGATGAGCAGGCATGGCTCGTCGTAGGTGTCGTCTTTCGGCGAGCCAAATACGATCTGTCCCAGCGGTGTGCGAATGGCCACACGGTTCCATTCCTGTGCGTTCTTCGCCGGACTTCGCGCGAGTGCCTGGGCCAGCCGCTCTATCGCAGCCGCACACTTCATGCCGGCGTAATAGAGCGAATGCTCATCGAGGAGACGTGCGGCATCGTCCAGGGCAGGGTAGTACTTCGTGCCATCGCCCTGTGTGTCGGAGAGGTCATCGATTTCGAGCACCTCGCGGCGCAGCGACTCCGGAACATTGCGCAGCGCCACCCGCCACCAGTGTCCCGCCTCCGCCAGATCGCGGATGCAGGCGCCCAGCGGTGCCCGGAACGCGCCCGGAACTCCCGCCACGAACAACGTGATCTGCGAGTCGGGTTCATTCTGCCACTCGGATGCGGCGCCGAACGTGCGATACGACAAGAGTTCGTCCGCACGCAGCCACAGCTCTCGCAGCGAGGTGGCGAGCGACGCTTCAGAGGAGTCCTCTGCCATGAGATTCGTGGTGTAATTGCGAAAGCCTCCCACCCGCTTTTCCACTCCCAGAAAATAGATAAGGTTGTGCAGGGCGCTGGGCGTGTCGGGTCGGGCGGGATCGAGGTAGGCCCCGGCAGCGTTACCCATGGTGCGGCCGAAGTCGTACAGGCGCAGGGGCTCGGCGAAGAGCGAAGGGAAGGAGGGCAGGAGGTGCGGTATCTGCTCGGGCCTGGGAAAGCGGGTCCAGTAGCCCTCCGGCCGGGTCCCGATCCTCCCCCTGTCCAGTCCGAGCGAATCCAGGCATTCCCGCAGCCGGTCGGGGGCGGGGGGGGCGGCCAGAACCGGCCGGTCACGCACAAGCGGGACCAGAACCAGGCAGATCGCTGTAAGTCTTGGAATCACAAAAACCTCGGGCGTTGGGGTGTGATTGGGCCACAATGCAGCCGCAGAATCTGGGCGTCAACGGCCAACTTGCTTGTTTTCTGGCACTTAGGAGGCCCGTCCGGGCGGTGTATCGCTGTACCATGAGGCAACTAAATTGCCATGTATCGTGTTAGTATCCAACGAGTTACGCAGAAAAATCCACGATTTCGCTTGACAACGCCTATGCCCCCTCCTAACTTCGCGACGCGTTAAAGACGTGCAACCCGCGGCAACTGCATTCGGGCTTGACGCCCGGGCGTGGTGTCGTATCATCGGGGTTCTCGTTTTTGATCTTTGACAACAGAAGAGTGTGCACCTGTACGAAGTAGTGCAGGGTCCAGTCTGTAAGAAGCTTTGAGGCTTCATATGACCGGAAAATTCGAAACAACAGTCAGTGCGTTGTTTCTTTGCAACGGATCGCAAAAGCGCTCCAAGATGTGGGATTGATCACAAGATCATGAATATATCAACGGAGAGTTTGATCCTGGCTCAGAACGAACGCTGGCGGCGTGCTTAATACATGCAAGTCGAGCGAGAAAGTTCCCTTCGGGGGATGAGTACAGCGGCGAACGGGTGCGTAACACGTGGGCAATTTGCCCTCAAGTCCGGGACAAGCCACCGAAAGGGGGTCTAATACCGGATGTGGTCACCCCGGGGCATCCCGGGATGAGCAAAGGTAGCCACTACACTATGCTATCGCTTGAGGATGAGCCCGCGGCCCATTAGCTAGTTGGCGGGGTAACGGCCCACCAAGGCTACGATGGGTAGCCGGCCTGAGAGGGTGATCGGCCACACTGGGACTGAGATACGGCCCAGACTCCTACGGGAGGCAGCAGTAGGGAATATTGCGCAATGGACGAAAGTCTGACGCAGCAACGCCGCGTGAGCGATGAAGGTCTTCGGATCGTAAAGCTCTGTCAGCGGGGACGAACCGTCTCGTGTCGAACAAACACGGGATCTGACGGTACCCGCAGAGGAAGCACCGGCCAACTCCGTGCCAGCAGCCGCGGTAATACGGAGGGTGCAAGCGTTGTTCGGATTTACTGGGCGTAAAGAGCGAGCAGGTGGGCGGGCAAGTCCTGTGTGCAATCTTTCGGCTCAACCGAAAAACTGCATGGGAAACTACCCGTCTTGAGTGCGAGAGAGGATGGCGGAATTCCTGGTGTAGCGGTGAAATGCGTAGATATCAGGAGGAACACCGGTGG
>DAIOGN010000116.1:4431-10493 GCA_036745245.1 Candidatus Zixiibacteriota bacterium | reverse complement strand
GGCATCGGACTCGTGCGTCCCGGAACCGCCATCGGCCCGAAGTCGATCGGCCAGGGCGACGCAGTTTTGTTGTCGGGTGACATCGGCCGTCACGGCATGGCGGTCATGGCGGTACGCGAAGGGCTTGAGTTCGAAAGCGGGCTCACCTCCGACTGTGCGCCGCTTCATCGACTGGTGGGAGACCTTTTGGACTCGGGTGTGGATGTGCACTGCTTGAGAGATCTCACGCGGGGTGGGTTGGCCGCCGCCCTGGTGGAAATCGCCGAGTCGGCCGGCCGCCGGCTGGAGGTAAACGAACACCACCTCCCGGTGACGCCCTCCGTACGCGGCGCCTGCGAGCTGCTCGGCCTGGACCCGTTGCACGTGGCCTGCGAGGGCCGGCTCGTGGCGTTCGTGCCGGAGGCGCAGGCCGAATCGGCCCTGGCCATCATGCGCAGGCATGAATGTGCCCGCCAGGCCACCCGCATCGGAAGGGTGGGTTCGCCCGGCCCCGGTCAGGTGGTGCTGCGCACCACGCTTGGCACAGGCAGGCTCCTCGATCTGCCTCTGACCGAGCCCCTGCCTCGCATCTGCTGATCGCGCTTTCACCTTGGCCCGCGCGCGGCCGGAGTAGAATTTGATTCCGGGTGAACGCCCGCCTCCCATGAAACGCCCACCTCCCGCCCGGCGACCTCGCCCCGAACTCGAGGCTTTGAAGTCGCTCGACCTCGTCAAGTGGGTGTTCGACAAGCAGTCGGAGTCGAGGAAGTTCGCGCTGTGCAGGCGTCTCTTGCGGGCTCAATTCACCCGCCCGGCCGACTGGCTCACCTATCACGACGCCCTGAGCGTGCTGCGCACCTATCCGGAGTCGGCCCGCCTTCTCCGCCTGTCCGAACGCTCCCTGCGTTCCCTGCCGCGTCGCCTTCATGTGTACCTGCAGGGTGCCGGAACGCGAGCCGCACTGAAGCTTGAGGACTCGGGCCTCGCGCATACCGACGTGGTGCATCCCTACAGTCTCGAGTTGTGCGAGCGCCTGGCGCGGCGGTATCCGGGCCGGCTCGACATCGACTGGGATGAGGCGGCGCCGGAGAGTCTCGATGCGCTCCTGCGCGTGCAGTCGCTTCTTGTGAGCTGGTCGGAGAACGATCTCCTCGACTACGACTTCGAACTCGACCTCCATACCTGGCTATCGCGTGTGCGCACTCGACGCGACCGGACGACATTGGAGGCGCTGCTTCGCCTCCTGCGCACCTCCCGGCTCCCCCGTGAAGCCCAACGCTTCCTGTTCGACGAACATGATCTGCCGATCCGGCTGCGGATTGGCAATCTGCCCTTCTCCCGCACGTTGCACCGCCTGCCCTCGCGAAAGGTGTTCTTCCAGACCGTGCCGCTGCGTGGACGCAGCCCCGACCTGCGCACCGCGTTGAAGCAGGTACCCGGCTCAATGCGCCGCCTCGGGGCGCGCGAAGGACAGTCGTACATCGACGCACTCCAGGACGCGCACGCCGTTCGCAATCGCGAACTGTTCCCCGTGATCTTCGCCAATCCACATGAGTGCTACCGCTACACGGCCGGGCGCGGGCTCTCCTTTGTGCTCTATGGGATGGCGCCCGAGATGCGCCTGCCCTTCGAGTCGAACTTCGGCGGTGTGCTGGTGCGCAACGGCATGCCCCTGGGGTACTGCATCGCGGCCCCGTGGTTCGACCGTTCCGAGATCGCCATCAACGTGTTTCCGGCCTACAGGTCGGGCGAATCCGCGTTCGTGTTTGAGCAGTTTGCGCTTCTTTTGCACCGCTACTTCGGCATCCAGGCCTTTTTCGTGCGCAGTCATCAGATGGGGGAGGACGATCCGGAGCCCCTCGAATCAGGCGCGTTCTGGTTTTACTACAAGCTCGGGTTCCGGGCCATCAACCCGCGGGTGTATGCGCTGGCGGAGAAGGAAGCCTCGAGGATTCGCCAGGAGCCCGGGTACAGAACCCCGATGTCCGTGCTGAAGCGGCTCTCACACACCGATGTGAAGCTGCACGTGGACCCGCTGCTGCAAGCCCGTTACACCGAGCCGCCGCTCGTCGACCTGGCGTATGCGATCACCCACTGGTACACACGCGTCGCAGACGGCGATCGCGAAGGGGGTCATGCCACAGCGGTGTCGCAGGCCGCACGCGTGCTCGGGCTGGGAAATCTGCGCGGCTGGTCGGCCTCGGATCGCACCGCCCTGGAACGCTGGGCCCCGCTGTTGGTTCAGCTCCCGGGCTGGGCGAAGTGGTCAGCGCAGGACAAGGCTCACCTGGTGGCCATCGTGCGTGCCAAGGGTGGGGGATGGGAGCGGGACTACGTTCGGCTCTGCCAGACGCACCCGCTCCTTTTGGCGGGCTTCAGGAAGATCGCGCGCGGCGTGCGCCGCTAAAGTTGATTTTGTGCGCGGGCTTCGGCGAGAAACTGGGCGATGCAGACCTGCGTCAGTTCGACCAGCATGTCCTTCGTTGTCTTGCCGCCGATCTTCGTTCGAAACTCCTTCGACGCCGTGGACAGGTACTCGAATTGCGTCTGCGAACCCTTCTGCACCTGGAAGTTCACCTGCACAATGGCATCGATCCGGTTCTGTTTGGGCGAGTGGTCGATCCCGAACGCCTCGATGCGGCCGGTGAGATTTCGCTCGGCCACGCCCGAAAGCTGGTAGCCCGACTTCTCTAATTCCATCTGCAGGGCGCGCTCGAAAAACACTGAGACGTCCTCGGTGTAGAGTTCTCCCTTCACCGGTGCACCCACCACCTGAGACTGGTTGGGCTTCACCTGGCCGGCCTCCGCCGGACCATACACGAAGCCGCGCAGGCCCATCGGGCCCGAGCCCTGCACTTCGTTGGCGGGTTCGTAGGTCAGCTGCGCCTTGGAGGCGCAGCCCGTCACAAGAAACAGGGCGGCGCACGCTCTGAGAATGGAAGTCATCATGGAGCGAAGAAAGCCGTACCGGGCACCCGACACAAGCATCCACACGTCCCGTCGGGATGCGACCGACGGGAGAGTCCGTGCTCAGGCGCGAGGAGCGCGCCTCACCTCCACGCCCGTGATGTGTGCCACGGCGGAAAGCACGCGCTGGAACCCCTCGAGATCGGACTCCGTGACTCGTTCAAGAATTGCAGCATCGAGTCCCTGAACGCGGGACCGGCCTAGGTCTGCTACCTTTCGCCCTTCGGCGGTCAACTCCACCAGAAGCGAGCGTTTGTCGCCGGCGTTGAGCGTGCGGCGCAGATAGCCGCGTTTCTCGAGCCGGTTGATCATGCTGCTCATGGTGGGCTTCCGGTAGCCGAACACGCGCAGCAGTTCTCCCACGGAACAGGGCCCGTACAGGCTCACGTACGCCAGGAGATGGCCATCGGCCGCGGACAGGTCCAATTCGCGGACGAGCTCATCTATAAAGATGGCTGACTGGCGGCTTGCCCTGTGGAGGGCGGAGATGAGGTACACGCCCGAGCGGGTGGCTGCTTGTATCTCTTTCGTACTGTTCATGTTTCGTACTATACGAAAGGAATGGGCCACCCCTGGAAAGAATCTCGCTGAGGTCAAAATTTCCTGGATCCCCCGCGCCCATTGAGCGTATATTTGCATGATGACGCAAACAAACAAGTACACTTGCTGCTCCGGGCTCCAGGATGAGGCCGCCCCGGCCTTGTTCAAGGCGCTCTGCGATCCAACGCGCGTTTCGATTCTGGTGACTCTCGCGCGTTGTGACTGCGAACTCACCGTAAGCCAGGTGGCGGAGTGCTGCCCGATCGATCTGTCGGTGGTGTCCAGGCACCTGGCCACGCTGAGAGAGGCGGGCGTCCTGGAAAGCGAAAAACGAGGCAAGGAAGTGTACTACAGGGTCCGACCCGGCGCGCTCGTGAATGCGCTGCGAGCCATTGCGGACGAGGTCGAGGCCTGCTGTCCACCACAAAAGGAGAAATGAACATGAGCAACGCAGATACAATCCGCCGCGACGTGTCGAAAGCGTACGCGAAAGCTGTCACCACACCCACCAAAGACTCCTGCTGCGGCGGGGGCGAAGCGAAAGGGGTGGCCGCAAAGCTTGCGGGGTACACCCAGGAAGAACTGTCGGCGATTCCGGACGATGCTGCCGTGAATTCCTTCGGCTGCGGCAATCCGGTGGCGTTCTCCGAAGTCCGCCCGGGCGACGTGGTGCTGGACCTCGGCTCGGGCGCGGGCATCGACCTGATCCTGGCCGCCGGAAAAGTGGGGCCCAAGGGCCGAGTCATCGGGGTGGACATGACGGATGAGATGATCGACCGCGCGCGGCAGAACATTCTGAACTCCGGGCATGCCAACATCGAAGTTCGCAAGGGCACGATCGAAAACCTGCCGGTGGACGACTCCTCCGTGGACTGGGTGATCTCGAACTGCGTGATCAACCTGTCGCCGGAGAAGCCGCGCGTGTTCGCGGAGATCGCTCGCGTGCTCAAGCCGGGCGGCCGGATGCTGGTCTCCGACATCGTGGTGGAGGAACTCTCCCCCGCGCTGAGGCAAAGCAAGGAACTCTACAGTTCGTGCATCGCCGGCGCGATCTCGGAGAAGGACTATCTGGCGGGCCTGCGAGGGGCCGGGCTGGCCGACGTGGAAGTGCGGAGCCGGCTCACGTATGACACCAACCAGATCTGCGGCCTCGTCGACTCCGAGACCGACGGTGGGGGATGTTGCGGGGCCGCCGCCACCGGTGACGTGGCTCGCCAGGCCGCCGGAGAATTGGCAGGCAAGATCTGGAGCGCGAACTTCTCCGCGCGAAAGTTGTAGCTCCGGGGAGTCGGGCGAAGGGCGAGTCGTCCTTCGCCCGTTCCCTTCAGGCGCGCGGCCGTCGCTTGTGCCGCACCCACACCGCCGTGTACACTCCTGCGTTCACCGCGAGCACGACGGCGCCCAGAGTCGTCTGAAGATCAGGCGTCAATCCGGACGGATACAGCACGGGCATCACGTAGTGCTCGATGAAGCTCGTGGTGTAGCGGGCTTCACCGCCTTCCTGTCGCAGCCAGTTCTCCAGCGGCGTGAGAGGACAGATCCGGCCGGAGAATCCGACGTACGCTCCCCATGACATGAGAGGCAGGTGGACCCACACCATGCGCGGCCAGCGCAGTACGGTGAGGCCCCCGAAGAGCGCAAAGAGCACGAAGACCAGGTGCACCAGCACCACGCCGTCTGCCAACAGACGCCACATCATGGCTCAAAGTCTTCCAGCCGCACGCCGTGCGTTCGCCCGGGTCAGACTCCCAGCGTCCGGCGATGCCTGTCGATCCAGTAGCCCCACACTACAAGCAGCCACTGGGCATGCCCCACCCAGGCGATGGCGGTGACATTGTCAGGCGGTGGCCCGAACAGGTTGGCCGCGTACACCAGGAGCAAAAAGCCGACGAGACCCCAGAACGCGAAAACGCCTGTCAGATCCAGTGGCCGGGTGGTGCGAACGTACAAGAAGATGCCTATCGCCAGCAGCCCGAGTTCGGCGATCAGCGTTCCCGGAAACGAGTTCCAGAGCCCCAGCCCCACCAGCGACGCTCCTCCGGGATACAGCGGCAGATCGGGACGATGCGTGGCGAAGTCGAGGACCCAATGGCTCAACACGGCCAGGCCGCACACGGCGGCCCCTTTCACGGAGCGGCGCGCGAGCCAGTAGAGGGCCGCGATCAACAGCGCCCAGCCGCACACCGCCAGCAGGCTGTGTGAAATGGGATAGTGCTCGAAGTCCAGCGGCGTGACTGTGGTGATTCCAGGCGCAATCGCCACGCGTTCCACGCCCAGAAGCAACAGGGTGGGCCACAAAAGATCTACAAACTGCGCGGCGAAAAACAGCGTCCCCAGGGAGACACGGGGAGCGGTTCGCTTGAGACCCAGGGCCACACCAAAGTGCCCAACGAACATGATCGGCTCTCCTCTTTGCTTGCGATCATGCTCGCCCGGGGCGGCCCGAGCAACCGGCGATTCGAAAAGCTACGGAACGGGGAGCGGATCGAGACTTGCGATCCAGCTTCGCACAAGGGCCACGGCTTCGTCGTCGACCAGTACCGTCCCGAGTGGCGGCATCTGCGACGAGGGCCGGC
>DAIOGN010000116.1:0-4421 GCA_036745245.1 Candidatus Zixiibacteriota bacterium | reverse complement strand
ACAGCACCGCGCTGCGCTCCGGCGCGCCCGGTGCCACCAGTCGTGAACTGTCGGGCGGAATTCCGGGCACCACGAAGCGCCCGCGGGAATCGAGCACCGAGAGCTCCGGTGCCTGCGGTTCGCCGGTCGCGTTGTGAAGGAGATTCATGCCCAACCGCGCCAAAGGACCTGAGCTGTTGTGACATCCGCCGCAGTTGGCGGCCAGGTACCCCATCGCGGCGCGTGCCGTGGGGTTTTTGGCCCGAATCCTCGGCGGATTCGCAATGAGGTCCGTGCGCGCCGGCTCGAGTCGGCCCGACTCAACCAGCGTTCGCAGAGTGACTCCGCCGGGGGGTACCGGTTCACGATGCGGGGCCAGCGAGTCGCGATCGTCTGAAAGCTGCAACGCGGAAAACCCCAGCACCACCGCGGGTGCAGATTCGTGACACGAACGACAGTCGGCCACGCCGGGAATCGAGTGGCGCTTGCCGGGGGCGATCTCCACATGCTTCGGCAGACCTTCCGGGGGCGCCAGGAGCGCATCCGAAGCGGACTCGCTCCACACGTACGTCGCAAACACCCAGCTTGTGTCCGTGGCCTTCCAGATGAAGCGCGTTTCCACGGGATGTCCGGCCCAAGCAAACTCTTTCCACAGCTTCGTGCCCGTGGGAAAGCGCCAGGCGTCGATGTCGGAGACGTCGAGTCTGGCTCCCTCCGGAAGATAGATCCAGCGCGACTTGCGTGCGCCGTCGGTCCAGAGCGGGTACTGCGGAGAGAACGCGAGATTACGAGGATCCACGTGCCCTTCCCGATCGTACAGACCGGTTTCCGACAGTCGGGCCGGTGCTGTGATCGGGCCGCCTGCCGTTCCCGCCAGTGTGGTGCCGGGAAGAAAGACACACCACAACGCGAACGCCAGTCTCAGCCCGGTGATCACGAGCGCAGGACCGGTCCCCCGGCGGGGCGAGCGGTTTTCGCCCCGCCTGGAGCGTTCGTACCGAGTGAACATCAGCTACTGCCCTTCCACCGGATCCACGGGGAGAGGGACGCGGTTCTGGATGGGCGGAATGGATTGCAGGAACGCGAAGATTGCCTTCAGGTCTTCGTCGGTGGCCTGCGAATAGAACGGGTACGGCATGGGCGGAAGGATCGGTCTGCCCACTCCCTCATGCCGGCCGGTGCGGATCGCCTGAATGAACGTGTCCTCCGTCCACTTCCCCAGCCCCGTCTCGGGATCGGGAGTGAGGTTGGCGGTGAAGCTCACGCCCCACGGTCCCGCGAAGGCGGTATTGGTGCCCGCTCCCGACCATACCCACGGTCCGTCGGCCAGTTTTGGTGCCGGTGGCATGACCAGGTCCTGGGGGTGGCCCGAAAGCATGCGCGTCATGTCGGGCTCCGGTCCTTTGGGGCCCAGCTTGAACGGGGTGTGGCAGTCGTTGCAGACCATGATCTTCACCAGGTAGCTTCCGCGAGCCACCTGCGGGTCTTCCGCGGGGTTGTCCACAGCGGGGGCCAGTTCGGCGGACAAAGTCAGAAGTGCCAGGCCGAACATGGCGCCGGTCCCCAGCAGCAGAATGGAACGTCTTTTCATCGGGTCCTCCAGAGGTTCAGGTTGCGTTGGGTGGCGAGTTGATCGACAGGTCCAACCTAAAACTTCTTCGGCGGACGTGTTCTTCAATGATCCCTAGACTTTTCCTAAAGTTATCCTAAACTAGGCGCCATGCGGGCTGCCCCCCCCATTTCAGACGAGCTTGCGGCCTTCCTGGAGTGCGGTCTGTCGATCACCATGGCCACCCGGGACCCGGACCTGGAGCCCGACGGCGCATCGGCCCTGGCCGCCCGCGTGCACGGGGATCGCACGCATGTATCCGTGTTCATGCACTCCCGTGATGCCCGGGCCATGCTGCGCAATCTCGAGGAGCAGCCGGAGATTGCAGTGCTCTTCGACCTGCCCTCCACTCACCGTGCCTGCCAGCTGAAGGGCACCTTCACGGCGTCACGCAAGGCCACCTCTTCGGAGAAGCGTGAGGTGACACGCCAGGCCGAGGCCTTTCGAACCGACCTGGAAGCGATCGGAATCCCGAAGGCCCTCACGGCGGAGTGGAAGAGCTGGCCCAGCGTGGCGATCGAGTTCCGCGTGGCGCAGATCTTCGAGCAGACGCCGGGACCGGGCACAGGCGGGCTTCTGACATGATTCCGCTGGAGAGCCTCACCCCGTGTTTCCAGGGTCTGATCCCGGCCTGGCTCTGCACGTGCTCGCACGACGGCATGCCCAATGCGGCCATCCTCAGCCACGTGGACTACGTCGATTCCCGGCACATCGCGCTGTCGTTTCAGTTCTTCAACAAGAGCAAGCGCAACGTCTCGGAGAATCCCAGAGCGATGGTGCGGATTTACGATCCGGACACGTTGCAGGTTTATAAGTTGCGCCTGCGCTACGCCCGCACCGAAACGCAGGGCCCGATCTTCGAATCCATGCGGCTGCGCATCGAGGCGATCGCGTCCTACAGCGGACTCAAGGGGATCTTCAAGCTCCTGGGGGCCGACGTGTACGAAGTGTTGTCGATCACCCGGCTCAAGCATGAATTCGGGGTCGCGGCGAACCACGACGGCCCGAACGCCCGAACCTCCGCATCCGGTGTGCCCTTCACAATGAAGGCACTGCAGGACCTGTCCGACCAGATCCACCAGGCGCCCACGCTGGACTGTCTGCTGGATGCCATCCTCGAGACTCTGGAAAAGATCTTCGGGTTCAAGCACTCCATGATCCTGATGCCGTCGGATCACAGAGACCGGCTGGAACTGATCGCCAGCCGAGGATATCCGCAACGCGGCGTCGGCTCCGAAGTAGGATTTGGCGAAGGCATTGTGGGCCTGGTCGCCGAAGCTCGCAAGCCGATCCGGATTTCCGGAATGCTGCGCCACATGCTCTACGCTCTCGCTGTGGCCAACCAGGCGCGCGAGCACGGACTCTGCCCCGAGGATCGGCGCATTCCCCTGCCCGGGCTGGCCCATCCCGACAGCCAGCTGGGAATTCCACTTCTGGTCCGCGATGAGTTGATCGGGGTGTTGTGCATCGAGACGGAGGAGAACTTCCGATTTCACGAGGAAGATCGCTCCTATCTCGAAGTGCTCGGCGGATACCTGGCCCTCGCCATTCAGAACGCCCTGTTCAAGGAGCGATCGAATGAGGGCGAAGAATTGCCGCCCGATCCCAGGCCTGCCGCGCGCCCGGCACAGGAGAAGGCTGGTCCGCGCCCGCGAATCGAAGTCACGTATTACCAGGCCGAGGAGTGCGTCCTTGTGGACCGTGAGTACCTGGTGAGGGGACTGCCTGCGAAAATTTTACGCAAGATCCTGCGTGAGCGGCAGTCGGACGAGCGCGTGGAATTTACCAATCGCCTCCTGCGTCTCGACAAATCGCTGGCGCTTCCCGACTACAAAGACAATCTCGAAAGTCGGCTGATACTATTGCGGCGGCGTCTGGAAGAACGCTGTCCCGAGATTCGCCTCGTGCGCACCGGGCGCGGACGCTTCCGGCTGGAGCTCGACAGCCAGGTGGCGTTGTCCGATCTGCCCTGAGTCCGATACCAGGCCAGACCACAAATCCGAACTCACCGCAAAAGCGGAGGAGAAACGTGAAAGCGTTCGCGGCCAGAGCCTACGGGGGACCGGAGGTCATGGCGCTCGTCGATTTGCCTGAACCGGAAGCGGGGAAAGGTGAAGTGGTCGTAGCCGTTCGAGCTTCCTCGGTGAATCCGGTGGACTGCAAGACCCGGGATGGTGCAGTGCGCTTTATCACCGGCGGCCGCTTCCCGAAAGTGTACGGATCCGATGTGGCCGGAATCGTCCACGCGGTCGGCAAAGGCGTCACCGGCTGGTGTGTGGGAGACTCGGTGTATGCGTGTATTCGGCTCGCGTTTCGTCAGCCAGGGGCGCACGCCGAGCGGGTCGCGGTGAACGCGAAATACCTGCGGCGTGTGCCGGCCGGTCTCACCTTCGAGCAGGCGGCCACGTTGCCGGTGGCAGCGCTCACCGCTCTCAATGGACTCAGACAGTGCGGCAACATTGCAGGCAAACATGTGGTGATCCATGGGGCAACCGGGGGGGTCGGTCACTTTGCAATGCAGATCGCCAAGGCACGCGGAGCGAGGTTGACCGCCGTTTGCAGTGAGCGCAACGCCGACCGGGCCGCAGCGCTCGGCGCGGATGTGGTGATCGATTACAAGCAGCGTAGCATCACGGATGGATCCGAGCGCTTTGACGTGGTATTCGACGCCTGGGGACACCTCGGGTTTGCGGCCGGCAGCCGGGTTCTGAATCGCGGCGGCATCTTCGTGAGTACACTGCCCGTCCCGAGCCTGGCCATGCGTGCCGCCTGGCAGCGGCTGTCCGGTAACCAACGAATAGTTTTTGCCATCATGCGAGACCGGGCGGAGGAC
>DAIOGN010000115.1:0-10627 GCA_036745245.1 Candidatus Zixiibacteriota bacterium | reverse complement strand
TCGAGCCTGTCGCTCTGGATGAACTCCGGCGGTCACGTCCCGCACGAGCGCGTGCTTGTCGACCGGCTCGAGGGGCCGCAGCGGTCGATTCTGGTGCGGCGATTCACACCGTACTCCGTGCGGGTTCCTGCCGTCGCGCACGCCGTGACTCTCACCAAGCGCAACTATCTCGACACCACCGTGTACATTCCGCCCGACGTGACCGTGGTGGCCGTGGCGATGCGCCCCTCCGGCGACACACAGGAGCCGCGCGAAGCGCGCACCGAGTCCGAACCTTCCACGCGGGACCAGCCGCGTGAAACAGCAGCACCTCGCGCCCAGCCCGGAGTGCCCTGGATCACGGTGACGATCTCCGTGCCGGGCCGCCAGGAGCTTGCAGGGGCTGAAGTCTGGGCACGCGCCTCCGGGGAAAGCAACGAGCAGTGGCTGGGGATCACCGATGGGCAGGGTGAGCTGAAGGCACAGCTGCCTGAGGGAAACTATGATCTTCTGGTCTACCTCGATGCCTGGAGCGGCATCCGCAAACGCGTCAAGGTGCGTGCCGACCGCAATCGGCCTATCACGATCGATCTCCGGCGTTAGAGGTCTTCGGACTGCGGCCCTATGAATCAACCGCACCCGCACGACGTGACGCAGCGCATCCAGGGCGTGCCCAGGCTTCACTCGCGCCGTCGGCGCCTGTGGGCCCTGGTTCTCCTTGCCCTCGCCCTGGCCGTGGCGCCCGCGGCGTGGCGCGCCTCACGCGGACACACCTTCACTCCGGCGTTTCCGCCCAAGGTCGCGAAGAGCTGGCCCGCCCCGCAGGGAATCAGGCCACAGACCGGAGTGGTGGTGCGCTCAAACCAGGGGGCCGCCACGCTTGCATGGGCCGATCTCGAAGGCGACTTGCACGCGGCGAACGCTTCGGGGCCGAGATTCCCCACCCTTCTCGGAGTGCGGTCCACGCCGGCTCCGCTTCTCGGGTGGGACGTCAATTCCGACGGCAGTGAGGACATCGTGTTTGCCACCTCCGACCGACAGCTGCTTGCGATCGACGGTGTGCGGGGGACACGCCTGTCGGCCACCGACTGGTTTGCCGAGCCGATTTTCGGACCTCCAGTGGTCTGCCGGGGCCAGGACGGGACGGCTCAGATCGTGGTGCACAGCACCGCCGGCAAAGTGGCGCGATTCGACGCACAGTCGCTGCAGGTGGCGGGACATGAAACCTACCACGCGGGCCGTACACGTGGGTCGGCCGCCGGATACGATGTGAATCGGGACGGCACGGAAGACGTGCTCATGGGCGATGAACTGGGACGATTGATCTTCCTCGATACGCGCACGGGTGAGGTGAGCGTGATCCGACCGTTTACGCCGCCCACGCCCGGAATGGATTTCGCCGACAGCGCGGCCGGAGCCGTGCGCTCGGGTGTGTGCGCCTGGGATTTCTCCGGCGACGGATTCGACGACTGGGTGTTCGCCACCACCACGGGTCGCGTGGTCGTCTGCGACCGCGGCGGCGAGATCCTGGCCGTGGGGAGGGTGCCCGCGGTGGACTCATCGGTACTCTCCCGCGCACCGTCACCCTTGCTCGCCGACCTCAACCTCGATGCCGAGCCTGAAATAATCGTTGCCCATCCGGACGGCTCCCTCTATGCCTTTCAGGCCCCGGGGCAGATACCCGGTCCGCTCTCCGGCCTCTGGAAGGCGGAAGCCGGCGAGGCCATTCAGAACGAAGTCGCTTTGGCCGATCTCACGGGTGACGGGGTGTGTGACGTGGTGGTGGTGACTCACAGCGGAGTCCTCGTCCTGCTGAACGGCCGGGAGGGGCGTGAGGTGGGTCGATGGGCTCTGGGCGCGACCGGTTCTCCCTTGATCGAAGACTTAAACGACGACGGATGGCTCGAGTTGGCGGTTCCCACCGACAGTTCGTGGGCAATTCTGGAGACAGGCTGCCCGGCAGCCAACGGAAACGTGTGGCCCACCTGGCGTGGCGACTCCGGCCGCAGAGGCAGACGCGACAGCCCTCGTAGCTGGCCGAACGAGTTGCTGTGGAGCGCCGTCGCCCTGCTCGCGGTGGCCTCCGTGGTGACCTGGGCCCGATCCTGACATGAGAATTTCTGTCGAAGCGCTGAGCGATGTCGGGCTCGTCCGCGAGCTCAACGAAGACAGCTACAAGTTGCTCCCGGAGCAGTCTGCTGTCGTGGTGTGCGACGGCATGGGAGGACACGCCGCCGGTGAAGTGGCTTCGGCCACCGCGGCCGAGACCATTTCAGACTGGATCCAGGGCGGGGACGACCAGGAGGCCAGTCCCACACGTGCCGAGCTGGGGGCCGATTGGCCTCTGGAGGCGATTCGCCTGGCGGCCGCTGTTCGGCTCGCCAATCGCCGTCTCTACAACGAGGCTGCGCGTTCACACAAGCTGCGTGGAATGGGCACGACGGTGGCGGCGGCTCTCTTTCGCCCCGGCTCGGTGATCACGGCGCACGTGGGCGACAGTCGCGTGTACAGAATCTCCGCACAGGGCATCGAACAACTCACGGTGGATCACTCCTGGGTGGCGGAGCTTCTCGAGTCGGGCCAGGTGCGCCCCGAGGACGTGGAGCATTTCGCCGACAAAAACGTGATCACGCGCGCTCTGGGTACGCGTGCCGGCGTGCAGGTGGACCTCGGCATTCACCCCACGCATTCCGGCGAAATCTACCTGGTGTGTTCGGACGGCCTCTGCGGCTACGTGAACGACGACGAAATCCACCGCCGGGTGATGGCAAACACAGCCGACCTCAAACAGGCCGCCCTTGCACTGGTGGAAGCCGCGAATGCAGCCGGTGGGCTCGACAACAGCACGGTGGCACTCGTGCGCGTCGACGACGCGGGCGCGTCCGGGTCGCCCACGGTCGAGTCGGTCACCCTGGCCGAGGAAACCGAGTCGGATCTCGCACGACTGGACCGCGTCCTGGTGGGGCGCTATCACGAGGGCGCGGGGACCGAGGATCACACCGAGGAACACGAAGACACCGGCAGCACGCCTGTTCCATCGGCCGGCCGCAGAACCTGGCAGTGGCTCGTGCTCGCGGTGCTGGCCGCCCTGCTGATCGCGGCCTTTTTCTGGAGCCGTTCCCGGGAGGATTCGGACACGGACCAGGTCGGCGTACCCACGGAGTCACCTGTTTCGCCTGAAGCGCCGGTGTCACCCGCAGCCCCACCGGCCGCGCTCGCCGGCACGCTGGCCCTGCTGTTCGTAGCAGCGGGGACGGCCGATCCCCTGGCCACGCTGTATCTCGATGGCGTGCCGCAGGGGACACTGCGTGAGCTGGAGGCCGGGCTTCTGGTGGAGGCCGGCATGCACCGCCTCGTGGCGCTTGAACCCGACGGCGACACGCTCTACGCGCGCGCGCTCCAACTCAACCCGAATGACACTCTGGATCTGACGATTCGCTGACCATGGGCGAACAAGTCATCACATTTCCCGCGGCCTTCTTTGCGGGGCTGGTGTCGTTCGTGTCACCGTGCGTCCTGCCCGTCATTCCCGGATATCTCTCCTTCATCTCCGGCGTGTCGGCCGAGCATATGCACGACCCGGCGCGCCGTTCCGAGGTGACGCGCAAGGTGGCCATGAACTCCGCGTTCTTCGTGCTCGGGTTCTCGGTGGTGTTCATCCTCCTGGGCTGGACGGCGTCCACGCTCGGACAGTTTCTTCTGTCGTACCTGCACATCTTCAACCGCGTGGCGGGCGTGTGTCTGGTGTTATTCGGCCTTCACGTCATGGGAGTGCTGCGCATCGGCTTCCTCAATTACGAGAAGCGATTCCAGGCCAGAAGCAAGCCCCTGGGAGTGTTCGGTGCATTCGTCGTGGGTCTGGCCTTCGCGTTCGGCTGGACGCCCTGCATCGGTCCCATTCTGGCCGGCGTTCTCACCCTGGCCGCCCAGTCGGAATCGCAGGCGCAGGGAGTCGGCCTTCTGGCCGTGTATTCGGCCGGCCTGGGCGTGCCGTTCTTTCTCACGGCGCTCGCGTTTCAGCGGTTCCTGGGATTCTTCACGTGGATGCGCACCCACATGCGAGCCGTGGAAATCGTCTCGGGTGTGTTCCTGGTGGCCGTGGGCGTGCTCGTGTTCTTCAACCAGCTCGCCTTCCTGGCCGGGCTGATGTTGAAGTGGTTTCCCGGCCTGGCCGACCTGGGCTGAGTTCCCGGCGACGATTCCCGGCGTTTCCGCTGGCAGGACACGCGTCCGGCTGGTATTCTCCGAGCGAACTTCCTTTCCCGGTGCCACGAATGATTCGATTTGATGAACTGACCTGGCAGGATTTCGCGCAGGTGGTGCCACAGCAGACGGTCTCCGTGCTGTTGCCCGTGGGGACCATCGAGGCGCACGGCGTGACTCCTCTCGGCACGGATAACATCATTCCTGAACATCTCTGCCGGGCCCTCGCAGATCCGATCGGCGCCCTGGTGGCCCCCACCATCAGCTATGGCATCACGCGCAGTCTGACGGCGTTTCCCGGCAGCTTTGGCGTGAGTGCCGACGTGTTCGGCGCCTATGTGCTTGAGGTGTTGCTGGGGTTGCACCATGCCGGCTTCCGCAGGGTCGCCGTGATCAACGGCCATGGCGGCAACTCGAGTGCGCTGAAGGAAGCGGCCTACGAAGCGTTTCGGCGCACGGGGCTTCAGGTCGCCGTGGTGAATTGGTGGCATCTGTGCAGGAAAGATTGTCAGGAGGTCTTTGGGCAGGTGGGCGGACACGCGGGCTGTGATGAAACGGCCATGGTGATGGCGGCGACTCCCGAGCTCGTGAAGACATCACTCTACTCTCCGGATCTGGCCTTCGAGTACGACACCGCCGTGGACATCTACCCGGCGCCCTCATCGATTATGCTCTACACGCCGGGCGAGGGGCATCCGGTGTTCGATCGGGCACTGTGCGAGACCTACGCCGAACGGGCTGCCTCCAGGGTGCGCACGTTTCTATTGGAGCTGTGGAAAGCATGGGATCGGATGCCGGCCCCCGGCCGCCCCTGAAGGCGAATCGCCGGAGTTCGAGACGGCCGGCTTCCAGCGTGGTGGGAGAGGACACGCTCCCGCCCGACCGCGTGTTTGTGGGCATCGCTCACAAGCCTCATCCGGTGTACCTCTGGGGCAACGGGGATCCCGACAAGGGGCGCTACTCCATCGTGGCCGCGTCGCCACGGGCCGTACTTACCGTGCAGGGGGGGCGCACGTTTGTCCAGGAGGGCGGCGTACGCTCCGAGTTGTCGGGGTCGCCGCTCGAACATGTCGAGTCACTGGTCGCGACGGAAAATGCACCTCCATCCGAACTCCCATTCACCGGCGGCGCCATCGGATACATCACGTACGAGTGGGCGTGCGAAGCCCTGGGAGTGCATGCGCCGCGCGGACCCCTGCCCGACCTCTGCTTCGCCGTGTACGACTCCGCGTACGTCTTCGATCACGTGGACCAGCGAGGATACTGGGTGGGCACGGTGTTCCGGCCCGAGCCGGGTGAACTGCCGCCCGCGCGACCGGAGCTGGGTGAATGGACCGCCTCGGTCACTCGGGATGAATACCTGGTTGACGTGAAACACATTCTTCATCAGATCGCAGCGGGCAATCTGTATCAGGCCAACTACACACAACGCTGGACTGCAGAAGGTCGCGTGGAGGATGCCGCCCTCGCGCTGGCGTTCAGACGCGAACTGCCTTCGCCGCTGGGTGCCTACCTGGGGTTTCCCGACGCCCAGATCTGGTCGTTGTCGCCGGAGAGGCTCCTGTCGGGCCGGCGCGGGGACTTTCTCGAAAGCCGCCCCATCAAGGGGACGCGGCCGCGCGACGCCCGGCCGGAGCGCGATCTGGCGTTGCGACAGGAGCTTTCCGAGCATCCCAAGGACAAGGCCGAACTGCTCATGATCGTGGATCTCGTGCGCAACGACCTGGGCAAGGTGGCCTCCACGGGCACGGTGAGTGTGCCGCGTCTGTTCTCGCTTGAGTCGTATCACAACGTGCATCATCTCGAGTCGGTGGTTCGTTCGGATTTTCCCGAGCGCCATTCCTGGGCCGAGGCCCTCGGCGCACTCCTGCCCGGCGGCTCCGTGACGGGCGCTCCGAAACAGAGTGCCGTGAACCTCCTGTCGCAGCTCGAACGCGTTCCGCGGTCGGTGTACACAGGCGCCATTGGCTACCTTTCGAACAACGGCCGCGGCGATTTCAATCTGCCCATCCGCACGCTGTACCGCGCGGGGAACAGGTTCTACCTCCACGCCGGAGGGGGAGTGGTGTCGGACAGCCGGCCGGAGTCGGAGTACGACGAATCGCTGGTCAAGGTGAGCCACATCCGAGCGCTGCTCGCTTCACTTTGAAGTCGCTGATCGACGGCCACCTCACGGTGGTGTCCGCCCGCGAGGCCCGAAGGCACGTGGCTTCGGCCACCTGCGGCGGGGGTGTGTTTTCCACGATCGGCGTGCAGGGGGGACAACCTCTCTTTGTCTCGGATCATGTGAAGCGGCTGCGGCGTGAGTCCCTGCTGGCCTCTCTTCCGCAACTGCCGGCGGCGACACTGCGGGCGGCCGTCGCAGAGGTGATTCGAGCGAATCGCGCACTCTCCTGCGTCATCCGGTTGGGCTGGCTTGCGGGCGGCGTGGCCCGGCCGTTTGCTCTGTGCGAGAAAGCGCGCAGAACGCCCGGGACCATCGTGCTGCAGGTGACCCATGCTGTGGGTCCGCCCCTGGGGCGGTATGCAAAGAGCAGCCACGTCTTCCGCTGGCAGAGCCTTCGGGATCAGGCGGCGCGCGCCGGCGTATTCGATCTGCTGGTGGTGCGCGAAGGACGCCTCACCGAAACCTCGCGCTTCAACGTGTTTCTCGAGCTCGACGGCCGGTGGTGTACGCCTCCCGACGGGGAGGTCTTCTGCGGCATTGCGCGCGAATCACTCCTGGCCGATGACCGTACCGCGACGCGCGTCATGCCACTGGATCTCTCGCACCTGGCTGCCTCATCGCGCATCCTCCTCTTCAACAGCGTGCGCGGCTGTCTCGCTGTGTCCCGCGTGCTGGACTCCGCCGGTGGCACTTTCTGGCCACCGACCTTGAGGCGCAGGTCGCACACATGACACCGTTGCGACCGATTTGGTTTGCTCCGGCGTGGGGGCGGGTATATTAAGGGCGGGGAGAGAAATTGCGGCCCGGGCGGCCCCGCTGTGGTCGAGTCCACCCTCTGCCGATAGTGATATAAGCCAATGTACCGCCGTAGCTTCACCTTCGGATTCTCGCCTCCCGGCGGCCTTCCGGTCGCCGTCAAGTGGCTGCTTCTGGCCAACGTTGCCTTTTTCATTGCCCAGAAGGCCTACCCCGACCTCACCGTGCTGTTGGGACTGGTGCCGTGGAAAGTGCTTCACGAAGCGGCGGTGTACCAGTTCGCCACCTACCTGTTCCTGCATGGCGGCGTGTTCCATCTGTTCTTCAACATGCTCATGCTCTGGATGTTCGGACGCGAGCTGGAGGAACACTGGGGGAAGGCGTACTTCCTCAGGTTCTACTTTCTCACTGGAATTGGAGCGGGCATTACGTCATTCCTGGTGTCCCCCAACAGCCAGGCCGTCACGATCGGGGCCTCGGGGGCGATCATGGCGCTTCTGGTGGCCTTTGCCATGCAGAATCCAGACCGGGAAGTATACCTGTGGTTCCTCTTTCCGATAAAGATAAAGTACCTGGTGATGTTTCTCATCGCCTTCGACCTGCTGGCGGCCGTGGGCAGCCGGCCGGATGGGGTGGCGCGTTTCGCGCACCTGGGGGGAGCGCTCGTCGGGTTTCTGTACCTGAAGATCGACTGGCGGCTGGTGTCCCTGGGGAGAAGGCTGCGGAACTATCGCTACGAGCGGCGCGTGAAGAAAGTGCGACAGAACACCGAACGAAACCGCCGCATGATGGATGAAGTGGATCGAGTGCTGGATCGGATCAACGAAGTGGGGTACGACGCACTGACGCGCGAAGAAAAGCGCTTACTCGACGAGGCTTCCGAGATCATGAATCGGAAGCCGGACTCCTGATCGGGGGATACGAATGCCCAGGACGGTTCTGATTGCGGACGAGAGCATCACGATTCGCTCGGTGGCGGAGTCGCTGTTGCGTGGCGAGTCGTTCTCTGTCCACTCGGCGGCCGACAGCCAGATGGCTCTCGAGATCGCCCGCGCCGAGCACCCCGATCTGGCACTCATCGGCGAAAAGCTCTCCGGCATCTCCGGTGCGGAGGTGTGCAAGGCGCTCAAGAACGATGCCGACCTGCGCACCATACCCATCATCTTCATGCGTGCCGACCGGCCCGGTTCCCCGCCCGAACACGCCGATGCCATCCTGACCAAACCGTTTTCACCGCAATCGCTGCTCGATGCCGTGCACCGATTCCTCGCCGTCGACTCGGCGCGCGAAGGCACGACCCCGGTGCACCTGAACGAGGTGTCACCTCCCGGACTCGAGGAGGAGCTCATCGATTCTGCGCTGGGCCTGGACGACGTGGGCTCGGCCCCGGCCGAAGAGCGGGACATCGTGACCGGTCGCTCGCATGCGGGTCTCGGCGGGAACGGCGAACACGAATCCGACACACCGTTCGGCCTGGTGGACGACGTGCTGCGCAGCACCGGCCACGAGGAGAGCGAAGACGAGCGCATGAGCAAGGCCCTCGACGAATCGTTCGGCCTCCTGTCCGCCGAACGGAGCAAGCCTGCGCTCGAGCCGGTTGGAGAAGGCGACCGCCTGGAGCTCGAAGCCACCAATCGCAGCGACTCGGATCTCGATTTAGACTTCGTCATTGACGCCGCCTTCGGCGAATCGCCGCGCGGCCGCGCGGGGTCGGCGCCCGCTGCACCGAACGATGCCGGCAGCCTGCACGAAGTGTCGCTGGGCGATCAGAGTTCTCCGGATCTCACAGGCGCGAAGTCACCGCCTTCATCCGCTGCGCCCGGGGCCGGGATCGATCTGGGCGGCCACGACGAAATCCAGAACGACCGCCCGCACGACTACGATTGGTTCATCAACGAGATGCAGCAGCAGGCTGGAAGTCCGCGTGCCGATCGTCCCGCTCCGCCCGAAGCACCACGCATCGAACCGGTGATCCCGAGGGCGTCGGCTCCGAGGCCACAGGCTCCCAGGCCTGCCGCCGCGCCGGAACCAGCACGTCCGGAGCCGTCACGACCGGAGCCGGCGAGCCGGGCCTACGATGAATTCATCTCGGAATTCCGCGCTGAGATCGCGCGGATCGAGGGCATGGCTGCGCCGTCGGATGCCTTGAGCCCCGAGGAAACGGATCACACGAAGCACAGTCAGAGCGGGAAGATCGCGTTTGAGCAAACCGGGGATCGGCCCCTTCCGCCCACCCCGCCTTCGCCTCCGGCCACTGTCGAGGCGACGGTTCGTGCGTGGGGAGACGAACTTATCGATTCTGTGACGTCTCAGGTGGCACGTGAACTGGCAGCCAAGATCGACTCGAAGGTGATATACTCCCTGATCGAGCAGAAGCTCAAGGAAGCCCAGAAGCACCGCCCTTGAAGCCCCCTGCCTGAGGCCCGGCCTCAGGTGGGTGGAGTCACCTACATCCCCTCCTGGGGCGAGTAGTTCGTGTGCTCCAGACCGCATCGCTTACAGCGCCGGCTCCGATACTCCTGTGTCCGCGGCGACTTCACAGATTGTGCTGATTGGGTATGCACTTGCACAACCTCCCACACACCAAATCGGTGATACCCCAGGCGGCAGAGGAGGGGGGCGCTCATAGAGGACAAGTAACAGAAGCTTCCATCGGCCGGCAACTCCGCAGGCTGAAATATGCCGTGAAGCGTGCTCGTATCGGCCGCTTCACGTCACCGGCATCACGCCAGGGGTTGCCCGTTTCGCCGTGGAAGGCCATACTCTTCCGGACGTGACAGCCTTCGAGAGCGATTGACCGCGCACCCTGGCCGGGCAACCGGTAAGAGCACGTATGCCCGACTCCGATTCTAACGACACCACCCGAACGCATATCATCCTCACCCAGGGGGACATGGTAGCTCACTACCGGATCCTGGGAAAAGTCGGCGCCGGCGGCATGGGAGATGTGTACCTGGCGGCCGACACTCGACTCGACCGCCAGGTGGCGATCAAATTCATCTCAGCGCACCGGGCCCTGGAGGCCGACTTTCACGCCCGCTTCACTCGCGAAGCGCAGGCCGCAGCCAAATTGGATCACCCTAATATTGTCACGATCCATGAAGTCGGAGAATTCCAGAAACAGCCCTTTCTGGTCATGCAGTATGTAGATGGCAAGCCGCTCAGTCACTACTGTCAGACCGCTCCCCTGACCCTGGAACAGATCGCCGGCCTGGCCATCCAGATCGCCGAAGGACTGGCCAGAGCGCATGGCGCGGGGGTGACGCATCGGGACATCAAGCCCGCCAACATCCTGGTCGACCGCGAGCTTCGGCCGAAGATTCTCGATTTCGGGCTCGCGGCCGTGTCCGGTGCGCAGCCGCTCACCCAGACAGGTTCCACGTTGGGAACCGTGGCCTACATGTCTCCCGAGCAGGCGCAAGGACGTCCCGCGGACCACCGATCCGACCTGTTTTCCTTCGGGGTGGTGCTGTACGAATTGATTGCGGGACGGAACCCCTTCAAACGGGAGTCCGATGCCGC
>DAIOGN010000114.1:0-10661 GCA_036745245.1 Candidatus Zixiibacteriota bacterium | reverse complement strand
CCTGGCTCTACGACCTCAATTTCACCGCTTCCCTGCGCGTGGCCGCGGAGCGAGCGCTCAATCACCTTCTGATGGCCGAGGTGGAGGCCGACAAGCTCAACGTCACGGCCATGCGCCGTCTGTTCGACGACGTTCGGGAGGGGAAGGTCCAGCTGGACGCGGAGCTGCTCACGTACGCCTTCCAGGGCAAGCTGGAACACCTGGCCGAGCGGTGGCATGACGAGCCCTGGAACCTGGATGTCATGCGGCAATTGGTGGACGGCGTGGAACTGTCATCGGCCCTGCCGTTCGAAGTGAACTTGTGGCAGGTGCAGAACCAGTTCGATCAGGTGCGTACGGAGCACTTCACGGAGGCGGAGAAGAAGGCGCACGCCAGGGACAGTGCCGCCACGCGTTGGCTGGAAAACTTCAGAACCCTGGCCGGCCTGCTTCGGATGCGGCTCGACTGAAGTCCGGGCGATGAACCGCCAGATACAACGACGTCACACTCGAATCACCGAATCTTCGGTGCCGAACTCATTCGGGCGATAGTCGTCCGCCTGCCAGGAATTCTCCCAGCGTTCCCCGTCGAGCAGAAAACGAAACCGATACTCCCGACCGGCCGGCAAGGTCAGCGTGGTGCTGAATCCACCGTCCAGCCGCCGCTTCATGGGATGGCTCTGCGTGCTCCAGCTGTTGAATTCACCGCAGAGGGACGCCTTCCTGGCACTCACGTCCGGGGGTAATTCAAACGTGACGCGACACAGCTTCCCGGTCTTCGTGTAGTTCTTCTTCAGCATTTCGCTCATCCGTTTCTTCCCCCGAGTTGCGCGCCAGGACAGGGCGATCCATGCATACCGGCGCAGACAACCCCGGGTGATGTGTCTTCCGGCAGAATAGACCTGTTGTCCTTGGGGCACAAGGGCCCGACTGCGGGAGGATCCTGCAGTGAGGCCTGTAACCTGTTGTTCAGACAGCAGTTGAGGGAGCACGGATGCCTGAGAGGTGAAATTGTGCCGGATTGAAACCCGAATCGATAATCGACCGTATATGTTCTTGGAAAGACGTGATGCTACAGGCAATATGTGCATGAAAGTGAGCGCAGCCAGTATATCATATGGTCAAGTCTGATAAATGCCGGAGATATTATGGATCAAATTGATCGTCAGCTGCTGGACTTGCTTCAACAGAACGCGAAAACCTCATACGCATCCCTGGGAACGCAGGTCGGACTCTCGGTTTCATCGGTCAATGAACGCGTACGAAAACTCCAGGACTCGGGCTACATCAAACAGTTCTCAGCGCTTCTGGATCACGACTCACTCGGTCTTAAGGTCATCGCTTTCGTCGCCGTGCAGATGGATGACGTGAGAGCTGCCCGGCAGTTTGAGACTGCGATCGATGGATTGCCGGAGATTCAAGAGTGCCACTTCGTCACGGGGGAGTACTCCTACCTGCTCAAAGTGGTGTGCCGCGACACCAAACATCTTCAGATGCTCATCCAGGAGCACATCCAGCCCCTCAAGAGCGTGGTCAGAACGAACACCGTCATCGCACTGTCGTCGCCCAAAGTGACCACGGCGCTCTCCACCGCCGAATGAACACGCCACTCGAATTCGCCGAATCGAGGCTGCGAAGTCTTGCCACGCGCAGACCCCGTGTCGAGCTCGTCGTCCGGCTTCTGATGCTGTCGATCAGCCTCATCGTGGCCTGTGTACTCTTGTCGTGCGGACGACGGGAAGCGAGTCTGATTTCCGCCGACTCCAGCTACTCACTTGCCGTGTCCGACACACCTTCGGCCGATACACACCTGGTCGAGTTCCTGCAGGCCCACCGTCACGCCTGGAGCGCTCCGGGCCTGTCCGTCGCGGTGGCACGGGGAGATCAGATCATGTTTTCCGCAGGTGTTGGGTTTTCCGACGTGCTGGGCGCCCGGCCCGCGACGGCGCACACGACGTATCGGATCGCTTCCACGAGCAAAGCCATCACCGCGGTCACGGTGCTGAGCCTGGTGGATCAGGGACTCGTCCGCCTCGATGACGACATCCGCCACTACGTACCCTCGTTCCCGCCAAAGAAATGGCCCATCACGGTGGGGCACGTCCTCAGCCACACATCGGGCATACGTCATTACGCTGAGGGTGAGACGTCACGCAAGCAGACGCATTACGAGACGGTAGCCGAGGCGATCTCGGAATTCAAGGACGACACGCTGCTGTTCCAACCCGGCACGCAGTATGGGTACTCCACGTTCGGCTTCACGCTCCTCCAGGGCGTCGTGGAGTCCGCCTCAGGAATGTCGTTTCGACAGTACCTGAGGGAGCGGGTGTTCGACGTAGCGGGCATGATCGGAAGTGACCTGGAAGTCAAAGGCGAGTCGTATCCGCTGCGTGCGATCGGGTACCGCATGGACGGCGACATGATCGGGCCCGTGGGCTTTGACGACGTCAGCTTCAAGTATGCCGGTGGGGGCATGCTCGCCTCGGCAGAAGATCTGGTGAAGTTCTGCATGGCTCTGGGCCACGGCGACCTGCTCTCCGACAGCCTCACGCGCCGAATGTTCGAGGAGCTACCGATCGAGCCGGGCTCGGGGCTGGCGTGGGGAAGCCGAATCGATTCGCTCTCGGGAACCCGCCGTGTCTGGCATCCGGGACGGTCGAATGGATTCGAGTCGTATCTGCTCTACTATCCGGGCGAAGAGCTGGCTGTGGCTGTACTCACCAACCAGCACTACACCGATCCATGGGCCGATGTGGGAGGGGTGGCACAGGTGATGGCCGATGTCTACTGGCCGGGTCACGATTCGTTGCGAACCCATTTTCCCATCACGCCGGTACCCAGCGCTCTGCGATTGGCCTTCGACTCGGGGGGCGCGGAGTCGGTCCGTGCGACCTGTCAGGAGTACCGCGCCAGCGCGGCCTGGCGGCATTGGGATTTCGAAAGCTCAATCAACCGACTGGGTTATCAGTTACTTGCCGAGGAGCGGACGCAGGAAGCGATTGAGGTGTTTCTGGTGAACGTAGAACTCTTTCCTGAATCCTGGAATTCCTACGACAGCCTGGCGGACGCCTATGCGCAAGAGGGCGACGTCGAAGCCGCCGTGCGTTACTACCAGGAGTCTCTCCGCCTGAACCCGGACAATGAGCAGGGAGCGCGAAAGCTGCACGAACTGAAGCGGTAGTGCGACTCCACCGGACGAATAGCCCGATCCGTGTCGCAACACACGGGCCGGGCCGCGCGCACCGGCGCGCGCGGGTCCAGCGCATTCGGGCAGGATCTAACGGTCGTCCTTGGGGTTGATGATGATGATCGGCATGGAGCCGCCCACGGCGAACTTGCCTCCTTTGTGGCAGAACGCTGAGTAACTGTAGTTTCCGATCGCTGCATCAGCCATCACCGTGAGACTCTTGTCCGAGCCCGGTACTCCGGCGGCCTCGAGCTCCAGCGATCCCTGGCCAAAAATCTCATGCACGGGAAACTGAATCGACACTTTTCCCGCCGTGGTATTGCTGAATCCGACCGTGTCGCCGGGCATGGTGCGCGTGTACTTGTTGATTCGGTATCCGGCTGTCTCGTTTCCGGAGATCTCCACGGTTCGCGTCAGTACGACAGGCTCCTGCATGCTAGTCTTCTCCTCTTCGCCTTTCAGGCGAAATCTGGGGTTGAACTTCGAGTTGTGTTGCTCCACCCCCCTCCGGAGCCTCAGTTTTCTGTCCACCATCTCGTCTCCATGTGTTGCGTTTGCTACTTGCCGGGAGTGTGACTCACCAGGCGCGGATCATGCAACAATTGCTCGAACTGTGGCTGGGCCTCCAGGTAGGCCAGCGGAAACCCCAGGTCCAGTGCCTTGCCGATCAGTTCCACGGCTGGATCGCGCCGTCCCAACTGCTCGTACACCAGTCCTGCGCGAACCACGATCTGCACATTGTCCGGCTGCCGGTCCAGCGCACCGGCCGCTAGTTCCAGCGCGCGAGTCGAATCACCCAGGGCGGCGTAGCACTCGGCCAGATGGATCAGGACCACTCCGTTGCGCGGGTTGGCCGCGCGTTCGCGTTCGCCCAGCTCCACGGCGCGCCGGTAGGCGCGGTCGGCATCCGACTTCTTGTCGGGGATCTGCTCATACGCCGAGGCGAGATTGATCCACAGCTGGTAGTCGTCCTCCTCCATGGCGAGCGCGCGTTCAAACATGGCCGCCGCTTCGCTCCAGCGCGAACCGGCATAGTGCACGCTGCCGAGGTTGGAGTAGGCCGCATAGCTGGGGCCAAAGGTGAGTGACTTCTCCCACATCTCCTGGGCGCGATCGGCTTCGCCCAACTGGTAGTACAGTCCCCCGAGTCGATTCCAGCTGTCATAGCCTTCGGGCTGCAGTGCCACCACCGATTGCAATACCTCGCGGGCCGTGTCGGTTTGCCCCCGCTCGATGTGGAGCGCGCCCAGTTCGCAATACGCACGGATGAACCCGGGTCTGGCCTCCATCAACTGGTGGTAGGTGGCAACGGCGGCCGCGACGCTGTCCTGCGCGGCATAGACGGCCGCCAGCCCGAGCCATGCATCGGTGCCCATGGAATCCAGTTTCAAGGCCCGCCTGTAGTCGTGCACGGCTTCGACGTAGCGTCCCGAACCCTCATGGATCCGGCCCAGGGTTTCCCAGGCCAAAGCCAGACGGTCGTCGATTTCTAGTGCTTTCAATGCGTAGCTCATCGCCACCTCCACCTGCGAAGTATCCAGGCTGAGCTTGAATCCACTCCAGGTGGCCTGCGCCCATCCCACCAGGGCGAGTGCGTAGTTCGGGTCTTCCGAAACGGCTTTCCTGAACATCTCTATCGCGCTGTCCAGATAAGCGGGTTCGCCGCGACGAAACGACTGCGTCGCCCAGCGATAGCGCTGATAGTAACCGCGACCCTGCAGGTAATAGTCATACGCTTCGACCTGCCGCGTGCGCCCCGTCGCCAGCGTGGCTCCCTGCGTCGGCCAAAGTTCCAGATTCAAGAGAGAGGCCAGCTCGATCACCGTGGAATCCTGTGTTCCCCACACGTCCGAGGCGGATTCATCGATCACCGCCGAGCGCAGCTGCGACCCTTTTTTCGCATCGATGAGGTTAAGCGTGATGCGCAGATGATCGCCCAGCCGTTGCAGGCTGCCGGTCACCGCATGTGTGATCCCAAAGGCTTCCTTGGCTTCACGCACGGTGCCCACGCCGGTCCTGCGGATGTCGCTGGCCGGCACCACCGACAGCGTGCGCTCAAACTGCTGCATCTGGGAGAGCGTGCTCGTCATGGTTTCCACCAAACCATCCACATAGGCTGGACTCGGAGGATCTTCGCCCACGCCGGCGAAGGAGACCACGGCCAGCCGCATCTGGCGCCCGGAGTTGGTCAGGCCCAGGGCGGCGAGCACCTTTTGACGACCTGCCGACCCGAGGAGAATCGCAGCTGCGGTCAAAAGCAGCACCCCGGCAGCCACAAGGGTGAAGAGGCGGCGCTTGCGCGTGCGGTGTGTGCGCGAACCCATCGGACCGGACGAATGCGTGCCAGACTGAAGCTCGTGACGTGCGCGCTTGAGATCGGCCTCCAGGTCGGCCGCCGACTGGTATCGTTCCTGCGGGTCCTTGGCGAGGCACTTGGAGACGATCCACTCGATGAGCTCGGGCGCTTCACGGCAGTACCGGGCCACCGGCTGGGGCGCCTGATGAATGAGGTTGTAGAGAATGACGGCTTCGCTGTCGCCTTCGAACGGCCTCTGGCGGCAAAACAGTTCGTACAGCACCACGCCCAGCGAGAAGATGTCGGAGCGATGGTCCACCCTGCGTGTCTCCGCCTGCTCCGGCGACATGTAATAGGCACTGCCCAGGCGGGTGCCCTTCTGCGTGAGCGTGGACGCACCCTTCCACCTCGCCAGGCCGAAGTCGGTGATCTTCACCCGCCCATCGGAGGTGATCATGATGTTGTCGGGTTTGATGTCGCGGTGAATTACGCTGTGATCGTGCGCCGCCTTGAGACCCTCGGCGATCTGGATGGCGATGTCGAGGATTTCGTCTGTGCGAAGGTCCCGAGACTTGATGTGCGCAGTCAATGGAGTGCCTTCGACGTACTCCATCACGATGCACACCCCGCCCTCATGTTCCACCACTTCATGGAACGTGGCGATGTTGGGGTGGCTGAGCATCGCCTGCGCCTTGGCCTCGTGAAGGAAGCGGCGGCGCGACTCTTCATCGGCCACGCGCTGAGGCGCCAGGACCTTGATGGCCACCTGACGGCCCAGATTGAGGTCGGTGGCGAGATACACCGCGCCCATCCCACCTTCACCGAGCTTTTGGAGGATTTTGTAGTGGAGAAGCTGGAATCCAATCATGAAGCGACAGCCTCCGCTGACCAATATAGCACCCCGGGAGGCACGCTGTTAGCGGCAAAAAAGGCGGCAACGTGCGGCGCCGGTAGGCGCTCCGGGTGCTAATATACCGGTCGGTTGGCTGGGCGATCGCGATTCGAACGGCCGTTGGAGACGACACCGCTCGTCCGACCCGAACGTCGCTCCTCTATCGAGGTGGCCTCAGGGGCAAGCCCAGGTCACGGGATACAACGTGCAGGCATCGCATGGGGGCGGCCCGCTCTTGAAGACATGATTCACAAGCACAATCACGTCGGCAGAGGTGATCTCTCCCGAACAGTTGACATCGCCGGCTCCCGCGCATGGAAGGGGAGGTGGGCCGCCTTTGAAGGTGTAGTTGACCAGTTTGATCAGGTCTGAGGACGTCAGCACGCCGCTCGTATCGACATCGCCGGTGACGAGGATCGGACAGACACAGGCGTCGCCTGTGCCATCGTGATCGGAATCTTCCTGGCCCGGATTGACCGTATACACGCAATTGTCGCACAGGTCGCCCACGCCATCCTCGTCCCCGTCCTCCTGGCCGGGGTTCGCGACGAACCTGCAGTTGTCCGTCTCCTCACGCACGCCATCCCGGTCCGTGTCAGCCAGGAGCGGGTTGGCGACCGTTGCGAATAGTCGTTCTCCCTGGATCGAGTCGACCACCACTGTGATTCCTGTGCTGCGGTTATAGCCGTCTGACGACGGAAACGTGGCGGGGCCGAACGTCTCCTGGCCGGGTATCCGGTGGGTGAACGGTGCCGACTTGCGGGTTTCATACGGATACCACCAGGCGGCACTATCGGAGAGTGTACCTCCCGGATTGGCAGTGTAAGGCATGGCCGGATTGTAGCCGGCGTCCTCCATGATCACGGCGTAGCGCGGCACACCGTTGTTGATCGGCCAGCTTCTGCTGGCCATCACGCTGTCCACGTGGGTGATCAGCAGGCCCTCTTTGAGCGGATCCGGGCCGTGGCTCAACTGGGGCCAGAGATAGACACTGAAGTCGGAATCAAACTTGTCAAATCGACTGCTCGTATTCGGCGTTCGGTACTCGAGAAGGTAGTACTCGCCTTTGGACTCATCGATTGTAATGCGATAGTACGCACTGTCCTGATGTGTCTCGGCATCGTACAGAACAATGTGAGCCAGCGTGTCCAGGAGGGGAAGAGGCACGACCCAGCCCAGCTGGCTCTTGCTCCAGCCGCACATGTGTGTGGCCACCCGCCAAACTCCTTCCGACAGCACTCCGTATCCATAGTAGCCCATGGCGCACCAATCCACGACCGGGAGGTCGTTCTCATCTCCGGGCGTGGTGAACGTGGACACGGTGAGCTTTTCGTCGTAGTCGTAGAGATCCGGTAGGCCGAGCGAGTGTCCCAGTTCGTGCACAAAGACGCGTATCCCGTTGAGCGTATCTTCTCCCGTAAAGCCGGGGGGATTGTCTGGATCGTGCAGCGGCCGGGTCTCAGGACAGTTGCTCCAGTGGTCTATTGTCTTCCCGTCGTACGGACCGAGCCCTTCGCCGAGGGCGCTATTGATCGCGTATGACCAGATGTCACTGGAATCGTGCGAGTCCTCCTCGCCCGTGCCGGAGCGGACGAACACCAAGGCATCCACGGAATTGTCGCCATTATAGTCGAACTGAGAATAATCCACGGAGAGGTTGATTTGCCCCGGTAGCAACCAAAACGGGAAGTCCTGTGAGTAGGTCCCACGATTAAACCATCCCACCACAGAACCCGTGATTGCCAGCTGACCAAACGACATCTCGTCGTAGTAGTCGGCCACGGAGCCACCGGGCAGGACGTTGCGCGAAAAGAAGAGGGTGTCAATGGCTCCCTTCGAGTACTGGTGCGGTCGGTCGCTCCAATCCACGAGGACGACGAGCACCCGTAAGGTATCTGCGGTGTAACGATACGAACTGATGGCCAGCGCATCTTCGCGCGCGAGGGCAGCGGTCGGCGCCCCGAAATAGCGGGCAGAGCGCTCCGGCGTGAGGTCGGTGACGATTCGGCGGTTGGCGGCTCCAAGAGCCGGACCCGAAGTGCACAAGGTCAGGCTGACTGTGGCAGCCAGCATCGCCACTCGCCAAACCCCGATCTGCCGCGGCTGCGGAAGGGTTGAGGCAAGTCGCATCGTAGTCATGCATAAATCAACTCGTTCCAGTCGAAAAGTCAAGCAGGGCCATGAGACGCCCGTCCGTGACTCGAACCCCTGCGTCGCTCGTAGCGATGGCTCGCTTAGTCTGAACGGGCGTCGGTACTCAATGCTCATGAATGACGAGCGGCACGCCCGTGAGCACAAGATGTCGATATACCGGTCGGTAAGCTCGGTGATTGATCATCGAGCCGTCGATGTAAGCGAAAACGTCTATCGGAGCCGGGCCTTGTCAGGCCCGCCAGGCGGGGCGCCCTACGCAGCTGGTGAGTTCTTGTCCTTCTGGCTTGCGGTCTTGATCACCTCCGCGAACTTCTCATCGATGTGGGACAGGATCCAGGCGTCGATGATGGACTTCCGGAATCGCCACTCCCTCCCCAGTTTGGCGGCCGGGATCTTCTTCTCCTGGGCCCATGTGTAAATCGTCTGAGGTTTGACCCGCAAGTACTTCGCGACTTCTTCCAGCGTGAGGATGTCGGATTCCATGGTCCTATTTGTCGAAGAGCGTGGAAGGGTCCAGGGTAGAATCGGCGGGTTCCGGACCCGGCGTTGCCTGCGTTCCGGCAGGCGGGTCTTCATGGCGCAGCAGCTGTTTGGTGGAGTGAATCAGCGCCGTGTAGAAGTTGCTCTCGTACTGGCGGAACATCTGGAAGGAGGCGCCCGGATCGCCCATGAAAGGCCGGAGATTCCAGGCCATTTGAATGCCCACAAAGGCCATGATAACGGCCCAGAATCGGAACACGACGACTCCGGTGTGCGGATACACGCCCTTTCTCTCGCACGCGAACTTCAGGACGGATACCACTCGCATCATGCCGAAAATGCCCGCCACACCAAACACTGCGACGTGGAGCAGCCTCAGGAAGAAGTAATTGCTGCCGGTGAGGAGGAAGATCACGACGATCGGGGCGAATGACACCATGATCAACAGCGAGAGCACGATCCCGGACAGCACCACGGAGAGTATCTGAAACAGCCGGAGTCGGGATCCCATTACGTACTGGACCACGAGGAATGCCGGAAGACAGATCAGCAATGTGCCGGAGAAGAGCACGACGAGTTTGAGGCCTGACAGGAGTGCCTGCACCGGGCTGTGGTAACTTCCCATCAGCACGCCGTACAGGAAGGCGCAGACGACCACAAGCAGGTAGAGGACCGCGACGCGACGCCCGATCCCCTGTTCATCGAGCATGCGGTTGAGGGACTCATCGTTGTCAGCCAGCGAAGGAATGAATCCCATGGGCGACTCTGTGACCTTTGCCATCGGACCGCCTCCGGGTCTCTGGGGAGGCCATCCTCCCCCGAAAAGTGCCAAGATTAATTACTGTATATTACTGTTTGTTGTTGTTAGTTGTAATATACTGACAGCCAAGCTCTCAACAAGGGTGTTTTCAGACGCCCGCGGGAGACTTGCTGCGGCAGACCTAATCTCTTTTAAGGCAATGGCTTAGCGCTTTGGCGGATGAGCAACTGGCTTTTCCTTGAGCGAACCCCCGAGTATTGTTCCCGCAGCATCTGGTGCTGGGCCAGTTCCCGATAGAGCGCGCAGCGGCCCAACAACTCGCTGTGCCCGCCTTCGTCCACGATTCGTCCAGCCTCCATCACCACAATGCGGTCGACGTGCTGGATGGTGGCCAGACGATGCGCCACGATGATGGAGGTCTTGCCGCTCAAGATCTGTGATAGAGAATCCTGGATGAGCTGTTCCGAAACCGAATCGAGTGCGGATGTCGCTTCGTCGAGAAGCAACACGGCAGGGTCTCCGACCAGGGCCCGCGCCAGGCAAAGCCGTTGGCGCTCTCCTCCAGATAGTGTGGTGCCCCGTTCTCCCACCACGGTCTCGTAGCCTTGCGGAAGTCCGACTATGAACTCGTGAATGTTGGCTGCACGCGCCGCGCGGAGGACCTCGCTCCGGCTGGCTTCGGGATGTCCGTATGCAATGTTGTCGTAGGCGGAAGCGTGAAACACGAACGGGTCCTGATCTACCAGCGCGACCTGCCGCCTGAGCAGACACGTCGAGAGCGCCCGAAGGTCCAGGTGGTCAAGCTGCACCGATCCCGCATGCGGATCGAGGAATCGCATGATGAGATTGAGGACGGTGGTCTTGCCTGAGCCGGAGGGCCCGACTAGGGCAATGGTCTCACGGGGCGATACCG
>DAIOGN010000113.1:0-10824 GCA_036745245.1 Candidatus Zixiibacteriota bacterium | reverse complement strand
TGGGTACTACTTCGCGGTGTCGGACTACTGGGACATCGCGCCGGCGCTCGACGTGGTGGAAGGCGAAGGGGTGCTCTGGCACCTGCTCACGTCATACGCACTACGCTACAAGCTGTCGGGCTCGTGGTTCGGCTCGTACAACAAACACACGGCCGTGACCACCACGGGCGAACAAACCACGACGCGCTGGAACATGCTGTTCTCCCACACACAGGAAATCAGCCCCACCACCACGCTCTCGGGGTCGGGAAACTTCGTCTCCGACAACTCCTTCTACCAGGACTTCACGGCCGACCCGAATTTCCGGCTCAACCGCCGACTGCGCTCGCAGCTCAACCTCAACAAGCGCTGGCAGAGTTCGTCGTTCATTCTGGCGGTCGACGACGCCCGCAATCTCGACGACGACAGCCGCGAGTCGATTCTTCCCCGCTATGCCCTGTCGTTGCCTCAGCGTCAGATCTTCGAGCCCGGCCGTCTCAAGGGCGGCCGCATGGAGGAGGCGCGCTGGTTCCACCAGTTCCGCGCGGGGTTTACAAGCGTAGGCCAGAACCTGCTGACCGAAAACGTGAGCCAAGTCCGCAATGCCGATGACTCGTCGCGCACCGTGCGCAAAGGGAAGCACTACGTGACCGCGGATCATCGATTCGAACTGAACTATTCCGGCAAGGCCGGACCCATCTCGCTCACGCCGGGGATGTCCGTGCAGGAAACCTGGTACTATGTTCATGCTCCCACTGCGGACACGTTGGGCGACACCCTGGCGGGCGGCGTGGACTCTCTGCCCGCGGGCATCGAGTCGGAGCACTTCTACCGCAGACTGTCCGGATCGTTTCGCATGTCGTCTCAGACGAACCTGTATGGGATTTTCAATCTCAATCGCGGCAGCCTCATGGGCTTCCGCCACGTATTCACCCCGTCGCTCTCGCTGTCCCTGTCGCCCGCGGTCACGGAGAACACCGCAGTGCGGATCTACACTGGCGTGGGTGGCGGGGGACCGCGTTCCACCGTGCTCTCCATGGGGCTGGGCAATCTCTTTCAGATGAAGACACGCTCGGGCGAATCCGAACGCACATGGGATCTGCTGAACGTGGGAATGTCGGGGTCGTACAACTTCGAAGCGCCCTTGCGCAAGCTGTCATCGATCTCCACGTCGATTCGCTCGGGACTGGTGCGCAACCCCGACCTGTCCCTGTCCCTGGTGCACGATCCGTACGATCCCGCCACGGGCAACTTCGACTGGTCGCCCCGACTCGCCTCCATCTCCACGTCCGTGACGTTTCGCCTCTCCGGGCGTGGCGTGCCGGGCGGCTCGAGCGTGGGCCAGGGAGGCTACTACGAAACCTCGGGTGGAGCCGACATCGAAGGACCCGGCGGTCCCGTAGGCGGGTTTTCCGGCGCGCAACAGGGCCGTTCCTGGGACTTCTCCGCCTCGTATCAGTTCGCCGAGACCCGCACGCCGGACCCCACGGCTCCGCAGAACACGCTCAAGAACATCAGCCACTGGATCCGCCCCAACCTGCGGTTCAACCCCACCCCACTGTGGGAGGTGCAGACAAACCTGTACTACGACGTGAAGAACCAGACCATGAACGACTGGACCATCCGACTGCACCGCGACCTGCACTGCTGGGAAGCGGAGTTCTCGTGGGTGGTGACAGGCGCGCGCGCCGGCTATTACTTCCGCATCAACGTGAAGCGCATCTCATCCCTGAAACTCGAGAAGAGCGAGTCGGGCCTGCGCGACGCACTGTTCGGCGCGCTTCCGGGCACCTGATGATGCGCCCGCTTCTCGCCCTCTTCTCCCTGTGTGCGTGCGGCTGCATCGGGGGCATCGGGTTGAAGTACTCACCCGACACGGCGCTCTACGCCGAACCGGCGGGGGGGGCCGTCACGTTCTGGGGTCATGCGTGTTTCTACATCGATGCGGCGGCCACGGGTATCGTGACCGATCCGGTGTTCGAACCGGTGTATGCTTCGTTTCACAGGCGCTACATCGGGTCGCCGCCCCCTTCCGTGTTCGACCAGACGCGCATCGTGCTCATCTCGCACGCCCACAACGATCACCTGAGCCCCACCACTCTTAAACGCTTCCCCGAAAGCACCGTGGTGCTCTGCCCCATCCCGGCGGCCAAGTACATGGACGAATTGAAGCTGAAGATTGTCACCATGCGGCCGGGCGACGTGTGGCCCTTCGAGGGCGGTCGCATCGTGGCCGTGGCGGCCTACCATCCGGGATGGCGTTACTCGTACAGTGCGTCACCCGACGGCCGCGCCCTCGGATACATCATCGAAATCGGCAGCCGCACGCTCTACTACACCGGCGACACAAAGTACTTCGAAGGATTCCAGCAAGTTCACCAGGCGTTTCAGCCCGACCTGGTTCTGCTCAACGTCAACACGCACCTGCGAGGTCCCGATGCTCTTCAGGCGGTGCGCGATCTGGCCCCGCGGCTTGTGATCCCCGGCCACTTCGGAGCGTATCGCGGCTCGAATGAGCGCAAGACCCCCGCCTATCGCGGGCAGCTGGCCCAGGATCTCGACAGCCTGTGGCAGGAATTGCCGGTGGGCGGTACGTTCAACCTCGACTCGCTGCGCTGACCGGTTCGCCGCTTGTGGCGGCCGGGAGTTTTGAGTTGTCCCCCGCGCAGGGCGGGGATAGATTCGTCCACGGTATGGGGGCCCCTCTTCGCGTGCGATCGGTTGCGTGCTCCTTCCTTCTGGCCGTGGCGCTCGCCAGTCCGGCCGCAGCGCAATTCGTCAACGACACCGACTTCAAACTAAAGGGCGAAGATTCGCTCGTCGTGACCCCCGAGCCCAGGCGCTGGGATGTGGCGGCCCTGGAAGTGCTGACCTTGAATTTCGTCACCTGGGCGTTCGGCCACTACGTGCTCGACGGCTACTGGACGCAGATCTCCATGGAGTCCGTCGACATCAATCTTCGCCACGGGTTCGAGTGGGACCCGAACATGTTCAAGAATAACTTCAATTCCCACCCGTACCACGGAAACACGTATTTCAACGCCGCGCGCACCAACGGCATGAACTTCTGGGAATCGGTTCCCTACGCGTTCACAGGCAGCCTCACCTGGGAAATCTTCATGGAAAGCGAGTTTCCCAGCTACGGCGACCTGATCATGACCACAATGGGCGGCATCTCGCTGGGCGAAACTCTGTACCGGCTTTCGGAACAGACTCTCGACGACCGCACCTCGGGCACAGAGCGCATTTTCAGAGAGATCGGCGCCACGGCACTCAACCCGGTGGGCGGCTTCAACCGGCTGGTGCGCGGCGACATGTTCAAAAACAGCGCCCGGGTGAACCACCTCCGCAATCCGGTGGCCGGCTATCTGGCCTGGGGCACGTCGAGCAATGTCAATAGTTCCGATCTGGGCGAGCTGGCAATCAACCATGCCTACGAACTCACCTTCCGCTACGGCGATCCGTACCGTCTCGCGTCGTCGCGCAAGCCATTCGATTATTTCACGTTCCGCCTGTGGGTGAGCAGCCGGCCCGAAAAGAGCAACGTCTCCATCATTCAGCAGGCCGTGCTGGTGGGTCGCAATTACCAGGACGGTCACGACGGTGAGATTCGCCATCTCGCGGGGCTGTTCCAGCACTACGACTACGTGAATCTCGACCTGTTCAATTATGGCGGCGTCACCCTGGCGCCGGGGCTGGTGTCGCGCTGGCCTCTGGGCAAGAGCTGGACCCTCGGCACGGGCGTACATGCCGGCTGGCTCATGCTGGGCGGGTCGAACAACGAGTACTTCACGAACACGCAGGGCCGCAATTACAACTACACGATGGGCGCGAAGGCGAAGGCCACGATCACGCTGTCGCACGACAAGCTGGGCGATCTGCTTCTGGATTCGTGGTACTTCTGGATGACGGGCATCGAAGGCATCCCCGGCGACGACTACATCGGCCAGCTGAACGTGGTGTACAATCACAAAATCTACAAAGGTCTCGGCCTCGGCCTGGAGGGCTACCTCTACGATCGCAGGGGCCAATACGTCGGCTACCCCGAGAGCCACGTCACCGTCAAGGGAGTGCGTCTGCTGTTGACTTATGGATTCTACTAGACCGCCGTCGGAACATCGCAGGCGGTCCTCCCGGATTGCCAGTGTCGCCCTGTGCATGGCGCTTGTCGGGCTGTGGGGGGCGGCCACGAGTACTGCATTCGCCCAGAATGCCCGCCTGGAAGTGGCGGGCCACCTGGGCTACCAGTGGGGCGCGCTGGCCGACGAGACCACCAAGGACGAAGGCGTGGACAGCCTGGCCTTTGCCCTGGGCGTGCATGCTGCCACCACGTTCGGTCTGATCGTCGACTACCACCTCACGCGCACCCTGCTACTGGAAGCCGTGTGGGACCAGCAGCCCACGCAGCTTGAGTTCATCGACCGCTTCGAAGACACCACGGCCAAGCTCACCGATCTGCGCGTGCACTACTACCACGCCGGGCTGGTGTACAGCTCGTCGAAGTCCACCAAGCAACCGTTCGTGGGCATGACCGCAGGACTCACCCGCTGGCAGGCGCGCGACGGGGCGAGCGAGTCCGGGTTTTCCTTCGCCCCCGTGTTCGGGTACAAGACCTGGATGAGCAAACGCTTCGGTCTGCGGGTTCACACGCGCTTCTGGCTCACCAACGTGCAGGCCGGCGAGCTATTCGAGAACGCCACCACAGGCTTCAGCTACACTCACACCAAGAACACCTGGACCATCCAGATGCAGCTCGGTCTGGCCGCCGTCCTGGGAATTTAGCGCATGTCGCGTGCCTGGATCGGGCCGGCCACCCTGGCCTGCATACTCGCCTGTACCGAGGGCGCCTCCGCCCAGCCTTCGCGCTTCGAGTTGTCACCGTACCTGGGCTACCGCTTCGGCGGAGGGCTACAGGCCGGAACGGTGAATCAGCCCACGCCCACAGGTCTCGAGGATCTGAGTTTCAACGAAGGCCTCAACCTGGGTCTGGCCGGCACGGTGCGGCTGCACGAGGGGATCCTGCTCGAAGTGTCTGGCGAGCGGATGGGATCGCGTCTCGAACTCGACGACACCGCAGGCGCGCCCGCCTTCCCCGAACTCGACGTCGCGCTGTGGTACGCGCACGCAGGCGTGAACTGGGAAGTGAACAACTCCTACGAATCCCAGCTTCGTCCCCTGGTGGGCGTATCGCTGGGCGCCACCGTGCTCGACCCCGAAGGCGATCACGCTTCGGAAGCCCGCTTCTCCGTGGGGATCCTGCTCGGTGTGAAGTACTTCCCTGGCGACACGTTCGGATTCCGCCTGCACGGGCGGTTCATGTCGACCTATCTGGCGGAAGGCAGCAACCTGATTCAGGCCTCGGACGGAACGGTGTATACGATTCCGGAGACCACATACATGTCGCAGTTCGACATTTCGGCCGGTCTGGTGTTTCCGTTCGGCGAGTCGTAGACCGCCCGCCTCCGGCACATCACGGCGTGCCTTCTGCCTGAGCCGTGCCCGCTTACAGCGGGAAGACGATCCCCACCAGAAACGAAACGTACGCGACGCTCTTCTCCACAGCCGTGCTGGGATTCACGCCATCGGACACTTCGTACTGAGCCACCTTGAAGACGTTGTCTATGTGAAACTCGAAGGATAGACCGATGTTATTGCGCAGCACCCAGTCGGACGCCAAGAGAAGTCTGAGTCCGGGTCGGGTCTGCTGAGTCGTCTGGGAGAGCGAGTCCACCACCACCCCCGTGACCATCACCGTGCTCTTCGTTTCCACCCAGTGGGCGCCCGCCGAGACGCCCAGGCGCGGCCGTAGCGAAAACGTCTGCCAGCTTCCGGTCCATTGCAGTCCGAGGTGGGCGAAGGCCGAACGATAATCGAGATCCTGCGACGCCGTGGTCACAGCGCCTGACGTATCGAGGATGGCCCCCTGGTTTTCCGAGGAAAAATCGCTCGCGCCCCCCGAAGCCGCTATCGACAAGCCGTTCTTCGTGACGATGGGGTACGAAAAGCGCACATAGGCTTCCAGGCCCGTGTTCACTTCGCGCGTGAAGTCGCCCTGCGGGAACGCGGCCCCTACGGCGAACGCAAACTCAGGCTTGAGCTTCTCGCTCACCTCCAGTGAATCCCGGATTTCCTGTGCAAAAGACACATCCGTCGCGACCCACAAGGCGAGGGGAGCCAACAGCAGCCGGAGAGTTCGCATAGGCGCACAAGAGAGCACAACCGGCCCTGTGCGCGCAAGGTCTAACGGTAGCCCCTCATCGCCACGTGTGTGGGATTGAGCAGGGTGATGATCACGCCTTCGAGCGGGGACGTACCGTTCTTCTTCATCGACAGGGTGAGATGGTGCACCAGTTCGCCCAGCACAGCGCCGGCTACAGGCGTAACGATCAGGTCCTGTGTACTGGCCGGTTCCGCCGTGGCCTCCACGACGTATTCCCAGAACGTGGATGCACCGAAAGCAAACAGGAACGATTGCCACACCGAGGCGCCCTGCGCGCGCACCGTGTTGTAGTAAATGCTGCCGGCGTACGGATGGCCCAGGTAGTTCAGTTTCCAGTCGTCCTCGTCCCACACGGGGGCCGTCGTGAGATGGCGGCCCATATTACGGGTGGCGTCCTGCACAAAATCAGGCTCCCACTTCATGGATTCGCGCGGCAGCATCATCATGACGCCCATCATGGCCAGTTCGAAGCCCACGATCACGGCCGAGCCCTTGAAGACCATGTGACCGTAGGACGGGACCATGCGACCGCGCGTGCCGCCATGGCTTGATTCGAAATCGGTGCCGGGAGGGCCGGTAAGACCGGCCGACCGTGCGAGCGAGGGTTCGACGAATGCGTCGAGTGGGATCGAGAGCGCGAATTCGTGTGCCTGTGGTGAAGGCAGGTGAAGCGCTGCCGCATCGTGCCGCGGTCGGCTTACCTTGTACTCGGCCGGCTCGGGTTCGGGAAGGGGTGAATACACTGTGCCCAGGTCGGCCGCCAGGGTGTGACACGACCAGGCCATCACGAGGATCGCAGAGCCCACGGACGTGCGAACCCGCAAGGTCATCGAACCTCCCGAATCGTGTTGATCGACCGGCCCGTCAGAGAGGCCGGCCACATCGCCCGTAGAGAATCATTGCGGTCACAAGCGAGGCATTTGCGGGCCGCCTGCAACCCCGGGGAAAGATTCTCTCCCCGATGGGTGGGGTCAACTCCGCTGTGCCGGGCCACCCAGGTGCCCCGCAGGGCTAAAAGGCCTCCTCCAGGCCGAAGTACACGCCGCTGGTCTCGCGGCCGATGCCCACATCCACACGCAGATTCACCTTTTCGGCCTTATTGAACAGAAGGCGCAGGCCCGCTCCGGCGGAGATGTTCGTCTCCCGGAAGCGCAGTTCCTTGAACTGTTCTGCCACATTGCCGGCGGCGGCGAACACCACGAATCCGAGTCGTTTCCAGAAGTACTGTCGGTACTCCACCTGACTCGTGACCAGCACTCGATCGACATAGCGGCCGTAGAAGTATCCCCGCATGCGATTCTGCCCACCCAGGGCCGGCAGCCGGTAGAAGGGGACCTCGCCGCCCGACCACTGGCCGTACACCTGAAAGGCGAGCACGTGATCCGGCGACAGCGAACGGTACTGACGGAGGTCGAGCGTGGTCACGTTGTAGTTGAAGTCACTGCCGAGCGAGCGGCTGTACACCATGTATTCGAATGCATAGCGGCCTCCCGCGTTCGGAAAGAACAGGTGGTCGCGCGTGTCGACCAGCGCCGTGTATCCCGGCCCCGAGATCACGCCGCCGTCGGCGCCCGCGATCGTGTCGGCCAGCAGGTCGGGGTTCAGCCGCTTGTCGGTGACGTCATCGCTGTGAAACTCGTAGAGCACGCCCGATCGGGTCACGTTGAGCAGCCTGGGCTTGAACTGAAACTCCGCCTTGGCACCCCAGAAGAAGGCCTCGTAGTCTTCCACCCCGAGATCCGGGCTGCCGCTCCCCACTCCGTAGAACTTGTTTACGGCCTGCCCGAGATCCAGGTACATCGACGTGAAGATTTCGTTGCGGCTGAGATACACCTCAGGATCCACCGACACTTTGTACTGCTTGCGCGTCGAGTAGTACGCGGAGGCTGCGACTTTCGATGGCCTGAGTATGCGATCCTTCGCCGTATAGAACGTGAGGATGCCGCCGGCGCCGAATGCCAGCTCCGTTTCGGGAGTGTAGTACACGTATGGAAAAGCCTTTACCGACGTACCGCGGGTTGGAGTCTCCGACGTGTCCTCCGGCGCAGGCGCCTGCACCGAGAGTTGTGCACGTATCGAATCGCCGTGGAGGAACAGGAAGAGGCCAGCACACACGAGCCAGGATCGCATCAGTTACGAAGGTACGATGCTCGCGCATGCACTCCAAGCGGTCATCCGTGGCGACGGCCATGGGAAGAATCGCGTTGCTCGCCGGATCGAGCCCGGCTACCTTGAGCGCGCCCGAAATTGACAGGCGGTACAACTCAAAGGGGATGGGATATGATGCGACGGATCGGTGCAACAGCGATGGCGGTCACGGTGGTGTGTACGGCGTTGGCCTGCGGGCCCACCACCAATCTCACGGGCATGTGGGAAGAACCGGGCCTCGATCAGGCGCCCTTCAGGAAGGTGCTGATCATCGGAATGTCCGACGAAGAGGGAAAGCGGCGCGCCTTCGAAAGCGAAATGCAGAAGCAGTTCGAAGCCAAAGGCGTGCCTGCGGTGTCATCGATCGCGCATATGCCCCTCAACGTGGAGATGAACGAAGCCACGCTGAAGCAGTACTTCGGTGAGATGGGGATCGATGCGGTACTGGTGTCGCGGCTGGTGGGTGTGGAGCAGAAAGTCGAGTACACACCGGGCTACACCTACGCCGTCCCCGCCGGGTACTACAACGGCTTCTACGGCTACTACAACACGTCCTGGGGCATGGTGAGCTCGCCGGGCTACCTGTCCACCTACGAGGTGGCCAACGTCGAAACGAATCTCTACCGCGTGTCGGATGCCAAGCTGGTGTGGAGCGGCGTATCGGAGACGTTTGATCACGCCGACGCGCTCGACGGAATCCGTTCATTCTCGGCCGTAGTGGTACCGAGTCTCATCAAGAAAGACATCTTTGTCACGAACAAGTAAGCCACAATGGCTGAGGCCGGATGGGCGCAACATTCAACCGCGGGGGAGCCGGGTGATGAAAAGAAGAGTGTGGTTGTGGGCGGCGGTGGCATGTGTCCTCCTGTGGCTGCCGGGATTCGCGCTCGCAGGACCCGAGATATCGGGCTTCGGAGGCTACCAGTTTGGCGGACGCATCCCCACGAGCATTGGCGAAATCGACTTCAAGGACAACGCCACGTATGGCGTGGCCCTCGAAATTCCGATGACGATGAAGCCCGGAAGCAGTCTGTTGCTGTGGTACAACCGCATGGACACAGACATCCGGCTGGAGAGCTTCTACGGCAAAACCACCCTCGGCTCGGCCTCTATCAACTACTTCCAGGCGGGCGGGCTGTACAATGTCGACCGGGGAACGCCGACGATTCCGTTCACGTTTATTACGCTGGGTGCGACGTGGATCGACCCGTCCAGTTCGACTGTCTATCAGGGTCAGGGACTCCAGCTCGACGACGTCACCAAGTTCTCGTTCATGCTCGGCGGTGGCGTGAAACACTGGACCAGCGACAAACTCGCGATCAGAATTCAGTTTAACCTGGCCATGACGTTCCTCAACAGCGGCGCCTACATGGGCTTCGGCACGGGCGGAGGCTCGATCGGCGTGACCGGTTCGGGCTTCGCGCAGGGTGCCATCCTGGGCGGACTCACTCTGAAGCTGGGCGAGTAAGGCAATTCCGTTTGATGCACGAAGGGCGGGCCCACAGGCCCGCCCTTACTTTTTGTGCTCGAGTGAACTGACCTAACGCCTCCCGCCTCCCCTGCCTCCCCCGCCGCGCGACCCGCCTCCCCGGCTTCCCGAGTAGCTTTGTGCGCGCTGCGCACCCTGCTGGCGTGATTGCTGCGATCGGTTGAGGCTCTGCGTCGAAGAAGAAGATCGGTTCGACGTGGACGCCTTATTGGAAGCCCTGGGCCCGTTGGTCGTGCTGCCGGAGGGATTCCAGCTGCCCTTGGAGTTGTCGCGCTGCTGCCACTGGCCGCCTTCGTTTCTGTACACGTTGCCGTTCTTGTCGGCATAGACGTTGTTGGCCGTGCCGGCCGCCTTGGGCGTTCGCGTGGACCCCGTGGAGGGCTGTGTTCTCGGCCCCGTGCCCGCCTGGCCTGTGGATGGACGAGTGGAGGGCCCCCCGGCGCCTGCCCCGACGCCGCCTGAAGGTCGCGTGGACGGTCGTGCGCCGGCCTGCGCGCCGCCACCAGACGGGCGCGTGGAAGGCCGGGGCTGCGAACTTCGCACTCCCTCTCGGCCCCCACCATAAAGGCTCGCCTGACCGCCTGACGGATTGCGCTGACCGGCCCGGTACCCCGCAGCGAAGCCCGCCTGTCGTCCGTGGTAGTAACCGTGCGCGTAGCCGTGCCGGTACCCGGCATGATAGCCACCCGCCCCCCAGTAGCCGCCGTAGTAGCCGCCGCTCGAAAAGCTGATGTGAAGCCAGCCGTAGCTCACGCCAAACGAACAGCCCCAGCCGGTATATGGATTGTAGTGCACGCCGAATCCATACGTGACCGGATGCGGGTAGTAGTAGGCCGGATAAGGCGGATAGTAGGGATACCCGGTGCCGTACACCATGCAGCCACCATAATAGTAGGCGCCGGTGTACGAGGGTGTGTAGGCCACGTAGACCACGGTGGAGGTCGTGTCGTACACATGCACGAACTTGGTGTTGTACAGAGGCGAACTG
>DAIOGN010000112.1:7593-11088 GCA_036745245.1 Candidatus Zixiibacteriota bacterium | reverse complement strand
CGCCATCAGCACACGCACATTTTTCTGATGGCTCAGAATGTCACGAAGGGGCGCTGAAATGTTTGCGGGCGACAGGCCGCCCGTGGCCACCTGGTAGAGCAAGGGTTGGAACAGGTGATGGTTGCGCCGATCGACCAGCACGACATCCACATCCGCGCTGTCGAGTGCTTGCGCCGCTCGCAGCCCACCGAACCCGCCTCCGATGATGATAACGCGATGTGGCATGGGCAAAATCCTGGAGTAGCCGGGTGAAAACGGCTGCGGCCCGTCGTCCGGGGCCGCCCGCAGAATATCGCTCGCACCGGGGACGTGCAACCTGCGCCTCGCCAACCTCGTCATTTTCAAACGGTCGAATCGGTTATCGTGCATGAGGTTGCCGTGCAGCCATCGGGGGCACAACGGTGTGCAATTAAAGTGGCGTACAGTGGATTAGTTGACGATATTATCAACTAGCCGGAGTTGTGGGGCCAGGCGGGGTGAATGGGGAGCTCGACCGGCTGACTTGTTGGGCTGCGGCCCGCAGACCGCGGGACGCCAGACTGGACCCGCCCGCATGGTCACTGCGCTCCAGGCCAGGGAGTGGATGGTACGTACAGGATGGCAGCTCATCGATCACATCACTCAGAAGTTCAAATTCCGAATCGGAGGATTTTCCTATGTCCATAGCAACAGCTCACAGGCCGCGCACCAGGCGTGAACGGCCTGCGCTGACGGGCCGGCCATTGCTGGATTCGTCACGATTCAACAAAGGGTCGGCGTTCACTCTCAAAGAACGGAAACGCCTGAAGCTGGTGGGTCTCCTGCCGCCCGCCGTACGCACCATCGAAGAGCAGGTGGAAATGGTTCTGGAGAATCACCGGGCCAAGCAGGACGATCTCGAAAAGGCCATCGGGCTTCTGGCCCTCCAGGCCCGGAACGAGACGTTGTTCTATCGCGTGCTCGTGGAAAATCTTCACGAGCTTATGCCCATCGTCTACACGCCGGTGGTGGGTCGCGTGTGTCAGCGCTACAGCCATGTGTTTCGGCGCCCGCGCGGCATTTGGATCACGCCCGACGATGTCAATCACATCGGCGAGATTCTGCGCAACGCCGCAGAAGACGAGATTCGCCTGATCGTAGTCACCGACAACGAGCGCATTCTTGGGCTGGGGGATCAGGGCGCAGGAGGGATGGGGATTCCGTGCGGCAAGATCGCGCTGTACTGCGCCGCCGCGGGCATTCGTCCCTGGCAGTGCCTTCCCATCAGCCTGGACGTGGGCACCGACAACTCGTCGTTGCTCAACGACCCCTACTACATTGGCTACCGGGAACGCCGGCTGAAGGGCGAGGAGTACTTCGAGTTCATCGAGAAATTCGTGACGGCGGTGCAGGAAGAGCTGCCCCGTGCGCTGCTCCAGTGGGAGGACTTCAAAAAGACCGGAGCGCTCACTCTGCTCGACCGCTATCGCCATCGCATCCCCTGCTTCAACGATGATATTCAGGGAACGGCCAGCGTGGTGCTGGCCGGCATGATGTCCGCGCTGAAGATCCTCGGCCAGTCCATGAAAGAGCAGCGGATCCTGTTTGCGGGCACAGGTGCCGCGGGGGTGGGCATCGGACGGCTGGTGCGCGCGTCGTTCCTGGCGGCCGGTGGCACGGAGGCGGAGGCAGCCCGTGCCCTGGTGTATCTCGACAGCCGAGGTCTGGTGACCGAGCGCGAGCCGAGCCGCGAGGCGTACAAGCGTCAGATCGCCATGAAGCCCAATGTCATGGACGAGTACGGATTCGTCGGGCCCGGACCCTTCGACCTGCTCGAGGTCACCCGGCGCGTGAAGCCTACGATGCTCGTTGGGACGTCGGCCGTGCCCGGCATCTTCTCGGAGGCCGTCGTGAAGGAGATGGCGACTCATGTCGAGCGCCCGATCATCTTTGCGCTCTCCAATCCCACATCGCAGGCCGAGTGCACGCCTGCTGAGGCGATCCGCTGGAGCGATGGACGCGCCATCGTGGCCACCGGCAGTCCGTTCGATCCGGTGGAGTACAAGGGGAAGGTCTATGAAGTCGGCCAGGGCAACAACGTGTTCATCTTTCCTGGCGTCGGCCTGGGGTGCATCCTCAGCGAAACGCGCGAGGTCGTGGACGAACTCTTCATGGCGGCCGCGCAGGCGCTGGCCGACTCTGTCACGCCCGACCTCCTGAAACGCGGCGCCCTGTACCCGGATGTAAAAGGCTTGCGCGAGGTCAGCGCAAAGGTGGCCGCGGCTGTCATCCGTACGGCACGAGACCTCAACCTGGGCCACATGCTCGCGGACCACGAAATTCAGGCGTTCGTGGAGAAATCGATGTGGTACCCGAACTATCCGTCGTACGAGGAGACTGAAGGGATGCCCGAATAGCGCGTGTGAGTGGCGGACGAGGTGCCAGACCGGCACCCGGTCCCGCGGCAGCAGGCAGGGCGCTCCCTGCGTTCGTGGAGCTTCCGTTCGAGCGGCTTCCGCCCGAACGCGTGGTGAGCGCCTTCGGCGTGGACTACGCGCACCTTGCACCCCGCGAGGGCGGTGATCTGTACGTGACGCGCATGGGCTGGTCCTGGGTGCGTCAACTCCTGCCGGCACAGTGGTACAGCGGGGAATGGTATGCCCGGACGGGCGAGCATCTACCCGGCGCCACGGGTCAGGTGTATCACGTGCGCACACGCCCTGTCGCCGGAAGATCGGCCGACCTGGTGGTGAAATTCTCACGCGTCGCACAGGACGTGTCGATCGTCATCGAGGCTTCGTTCCCCGACGACGTGCCCCCGGACATCCTCGCCGCTGCGCGCTTCAACAGCCCCATGGAGGAGTTCGGGCTGGTCACGCAATTGCGTGGCGGAGTGCAGGACGGTGTGGAGGCGCCCCTGCTTACGCAGAGACCGCTGGCGATCTATGCGCCGCCGCAGGAGTTCGATCTGTGGCAACTGGGACGCGCGCAGAGTTCGTTCCACAGCCACAGCCTGCTTCTGGCGGCGGACCAGGAGGACGCCGTCAAGGCGATCGAACTGGACATCCGGCGCATCTATGTGCTCCTGTACGGGTGGATCAAAGGCAAAGACGCGGAGCAGTCGTTCGAGGAAGGCGAACTCAGCGAGAGCGAATTCAGAAGTCTCGTGCCGCGCGTGGTACAGGAATTGAGGCAGCGCGGATTCCAGGTGCTCGACAACAAACCGCGGCACTTCATCCTGCGCCGCTCGCGGCGGACCGGCCGCCTGTTGCGGCGGTCCAATGGAGATTTGATCTACGGGCTGGTGGACTTTGAGCTGCTGCAGCGTACGCAGGAGCAGCAGGCCCTGTTCCGCCTGTTTCAACGGGAGCGATTTCGCAAGCTCCAGATCGAGGCGGGACAGGCCGCCGCGTCTCCCTGTTCGCATCCGTCGGTGCGACGCGTTCTCGGAGTGGACTACGTGCAGCGCGACATCCAGGACGGCGGGCATCTGTGGGTCGTGGGCACACAGCCCAAACTGCTCGACTACTTTCTGCC
>DAIOGN010000112.1:0-7583 GCA_036745245.1 Candidatus Zixiibacteriota bacterium | reverse complement strand
TCCTCTCTACGCGCGTAACTTGCTCGAGAGTCTGCGCGGACCCTTGGAGGACGGCGTCATCCATATCGCTCGATCCGAAGGGTCGATCAGGTTCCCGTGCCGCTTCACCCTTATCGGCGCGATGAACCCGTGCCCCTGCGGCTTCCGCGGCGATCCGACGAGAGCCTGTCGCTGTTCGGTCATGCAACTGGCGGCGCACGGCGCGCGTCAGACTGTCGCCTACCAGCGAAGTGTACCGCACCCGCACACGCGACGACCTTCATGTTGTCTATCGTCGCTCCCGCGTGGGCTCGCAGCCACGCGTGGATCCGCTTTCGCCCGAAGGGCGGAACGTGCGCGCGTTCGGTTACAACAGTCCCTTCGAGGAGGTGGTGATCTCCGAACGCCTGCGGCAGATGGGTGTGCCCACCACCATCGCGCGCGCAGTGTATCGTACGGGTCACACATCGACGTCCGCGGTGCTCACCCCGGATCTCAGCCGGTTCCGGCAGGCGGCAACCCGTGGCGAGGCGGCCGCCGCCTCTGATGAATGCGACCTTCTACCGGGACACGACTACTACACGGTGTGGAGCTGTTTCCGGGGTCTCGGCCTGGGGGTTGGCCAGGAGGCGCTGGAAGGCGTGGACGTCGAGCAGGCCCGCCGCACGGGCCTTCTGACGTCGGCCCAGCATCAATCCATCCTGGAGCGACTGAACCGCACGCTCATGGGGCTGGGGCTGGAGAGTCTCACGATTGCCGACTTTGAGTTGCAAGTGTATCCCGACGCGGAAACGTGCGTCAAGCTCGACGCGGCAGGCCAGGTCATCGCCACGCTCGGCATCGACGCCCTGCGCGCCCTGGACCTGTGCCTGCTCGAACTGGACTCCTACCGGGCCGCCCTCGGGCGGCTGGCGGCGCGCCTGCACGCCGCCGACTGCGAAAAGCTCGACCTGAAGGGCAACCACATCCTGCTGTCCTTGGACGTGGACGGGCACTTCACGCCGGACCGCGAGGGCGAGCCGGCGTTGACGCTCTGCAACTTCGAGTTTGTGCGGGGATTGTACCGGCCCATCCGGTGATCGTCGCCTTGCGCAGGGAGGATCACGACCGGATAGGCGTGTGTTCTCAGAGCGCAGCCAGAATGCTGTCGCGTTGCTCCTTGGTGAATTCTCTTCCGTAGAAGCGCAAGAAGACTTGCCGGCGAACTTCGGACTCCGGAAGCGGGCCACTTTGTAGAATGCCGGCTCGGGCCAGAGCCTTGGCAGTTTGGAACATGGAGCAAGCCATGGCGATCCGTTGTCCGGGTGAAAGCGCCAGAAGCATCCTGCGATACTCGGCGGCCACGACAGGATCGGTGTCGTTCACGTTTTCCTCAGGCTCTCCAAAGCTGCGTGGACTCCGAGAGTGTGAGCCCACTGGTTCAAATATCCAACGTCCAACCGAGGCACGCTGTCCAGCAACAACGTGACGTCGCTTTGCTGCTGGGCCGATGTGCCGTTTCGGGCCCAGGCCAGCTTCGACAGAATCAGGTCTTCAGGTGAGACCACCCACACCGACAGGTCGTCGATTGGAAGGCGACGCCGGCGCTCGAATTCAAGCGTACGGTATGGGTCCTCCTTGCGAATGATGAAGTCGACTTTGGCAATCCAGTTTCGATGAATGACGTTGAACATGGAGCGGTCTGACACTGCGCGCTCCACAGCCTGCATGTCTACGTAACAGTCGGACTCGAACAGGCGGGCCAACGTCCCCGCATCGCCGGTCCCACACTCAATCACGATGTCCACATCGCGCGTCATCCTCGGCTCGGTGTACACAGCCATCGCGATCGAGCCGGTCAGCATATAGGAAAACCCTTCCGCCTCGAGGCGCGACGTCACCAGCTTGATCAACGCCAGCTGTTCATCCATGAGCTTCAACATAGAATCCCCCCCTCGGCCGATCAATCCAAACCCCTGGTCCCGCCGCGTCGACCATCTGATAGTTGCCACTCGTTCGCCTGCCGACATACATAGGGGGTGCCGGAGGAGAGCCGTCTCATTCGTTAGGCCGCCCCACCCCACCCGACTACGATCGAATCAATCCCATGACCACGTTGCCGCCTGAACTCACCCGACTGGCCCAGGAGGCGGGCGTGCTCACGTCGTACCACGACATCTCAGGTCGGGAACAGGTCGCCGGAACCGAAGGGCTCCTGGCCGTGTTGCGTGCACTGGGTCTCGACATCCACTCGCCGGATCAGGCAAGCGCTGTGCTGCGGCATCAACAGGTCGAGCGGTCCCGGCTTCTGGTGGATCCCGTCGTTGTTCATTGGGTGGGCGAGCCCTTTGGCGTAACCCTGCGACTGCCAGGACAACGCTCCAATCAGCTGGTGGAGTTGTCACTGAAACCGGAAGGCGGCGGGGAGAGCTTCACCTATTCGTGGCCCGCGACAGGCCTCCCCAGTGTCGGATCGCTGTCAGCCGACGCAGGCGATGTCCAGCTGAAGAAGGCTCAGCCGCCCTGGTCGTTGCCGCCGGGTTATCACACCCTTGAAGTGTCGGTGGGCGGAGAGCGCTTTTCGGCTCTCGTTGTGTCGGCGCCGCCCAGAGCCAATTCGACATTGAATCGAGCGTGGGGAGTGTTCGCGCCGCTCTTCGCGCTCCGGAGTGCGCGCAACTGGGGCATCGGCGACTTCGGTGATCTCGGGCGTCTCGCGGGTGCGGTCGGCGAGCATGGGGCCGAGCTGGTAGGAACGCTGCCCCTGTACGCCTCCTTTCTTGATGAGCCGTGTGACCCCAGCCCTTACTCGCCGTGCAGCCGCCTCTTCTGGAATGAAGTGTTCATCGACATCGAAGCCGTGCCCGAGTGGGCTGCGTGCGAGGAAGCGCGCACACTGGCCGGATCGACGGCGTTTCAAGGGGACCTGGCGCGTCTCCGGAAGCGCCGCTACGTCGATCACCGGGCCGTGATGCAGCATAAGCGTGCTGTACTTGAACGCATGAGCAAGTCGCTGGCCGTCGGCCTGAACGCTCGCTCCAACGAATTCAAACACGTGCTGGCGGAGGATTCCGGCCTCGTCGACTACTGTCGCTTTCGCGCGGCCATGGAGAAGGCCGGGAATGTCTGGCAAACGTGGCCCGACAAACAGCGATCGGGTACGCTCGGCTCCACGGACTACGATGAATCTCACGTCCTGTACCACGCCTACGTGCAATGGGTGACCCAGTCTCAACTCAAGTCGCTGGTGTCCGACGGCCATCGGGGCGCGCACCTTTATCTCGACCTGCCCCTCGGCGTGCATCCGTCCGGCTACGACGTGTTCAAGCATCAGGACCTGTTCATGCAGGGCGCCTCGGCCGGAGCTCCTCCAGACACGTTCTTCAGCGGTGGGCAGGATTGGGGGTTTCCGCCACTGAATCCGTGGCGCCTCCGCCAGTCGCACTACGGCTACTTCATCCAGGTGCTTCATAACACGTTTCGCTACGCCACGGCCCTGCGCGTGGACCACATCATGGGACTGCATCGCCTGTTCGTGATCCCTCAGGGTGCGAAAGCCACGGAGGGTGTGTACGTACGATTTCCGGCCGAAGAGTTGTACGCTGTATTGCTGCTCGAGGCACACCGCAGCGGCTGCCGATTGCTGGTGGGCGAAGACCTGGGTACCGTGCCCGATGAAGTGCGCCGCGAGATGGACCAACGGGGACTGGCGCGGATGTTCGTATGGCAATACGAACTCGAGCCGAATCACGACAACTCTCCGAAGTCGGTGCCCCCGGGCCAGGTGGCCTCTCTGAACACTCACGACATGCCCACCTTCACGGGGTTCAGCAACAGCACCGATGTGCATGACCGCTTTCGGCTGGGGCTTTTGTCACAGCCGGAGGTGGAGCAGGAAAAGGCGCGCCGGCAGGACTACGTGACCCGCGGGGCGGAGGCCCTCCGCGCCTCGGGCTGGCTTTCCGGCCCAGCCACCTCGCGCTCGCTTTTGTCGGCCTCTCTGGCGTATCTTGCCTCCAGCGCGTCGCGACTGGTCATGGTGAGTCTGGAGGACCTGTGGCTTGAAGCCGATCCTCAGAATGTACCCGGCACCTATCGTGAGCGGCCGAACTGGACGCGCAAAGCAAGGTATCCACTGGAGAAAGGGCTGGAGCAAAACGTCGTGCGCAAAACCCTGAAGCAGATTAACTCGCTGAGAAAGCAGGCTCCGTCCGGTGACTGATTCCAAGCGACGCACGACGGAGCCCCAGGCGACCGTGGATCACGTGAAGCGAAGCGGTTCGGCTCCAGCTGCGCCGGGTTTGCTGAGTCACAGTGTCTCGGATTTTGACCAGTACCTCTTTGGCGAAGGCAACCACTTCCGCCTGTGGGAACGGCTGGGCGCCCATCCCGCTACGCGCGACGGCCACACGGGAACGAACTTTGCTGTGTGGGCCCCGTCGGCACGCTCGGTGTCTGTCATCGGCGATTTCAACGCCTGGGATCCGCGCAAGCACGCTCTCTCGCCCAACGGTTCGTCGGGCATCTGGTCGGCGTTCGTAGCGGGAGTGGAGCCCGGCGCCATTTACAAATACCACGTCGTCGGCAGCGACGGGAGCCATCGCGTGGACAAGGCCGACCCCTTCGCATTTCGCTCGGAAGTTCCGCCGCGCACGGGATCGGTGGTGACGCAGCTCGACTACGAGTGGCACGACAGAGAATGGATGCGACAACGCGGCGACCGACAGAAGCTGACCTCTCCCATCTCAATCTACGAGCTGCACTCGGGCTCCTGGCAGCGCGTTCTGGAGGAGGGGAATCGGTCGCTGTCGTACCGGGAACTGGCTCCACGGCTGATCAAACATGTCCTCGACCTGGGCTTCACCCACGTGGAGTTCACTCCCCTGATGGAGCACCCTTTCTTCGGGTCGTGGGGCTACCAGTCGACGGGCTACTTCGCTCCCAGCGCGCGTTACGGCACACCGCAGGATCTGATGTACCTCATCGATCAGCTCCACCAGGCAGGAATTGGCGTGCTGCTGGACTGGGTGCCGTCGCATTTTCCCAAGGACGAGCACGCCCTGGCATTCTTCGACGGAACGCACCTCTACGAGCACTCCGATCCGCGGCAGGGACACCACCCCGATTGGGACAGCTCCATTTTCAACTATGGCCGCCACGAAGTGAGGAGCTTTCTCATCTCCAGCGCTCTGTACTGGCTGGAGACGTACCACGCCGACGGCCTGCGCGTGGATGCCGTGGCCTCCATGTTGTACCTCGACTACTCACGCCAGGAAGGCGAGTGGATCCCCAACGCGTACGGCGGGCGCGAAAACCTCGACGCGATTTCGTTTCTGCGCAAACTCAACGAAGTGATCTACGCCGAACATCCAGACGTGCAGACGATCGCGGAGGAATCCACGGCCTGGCCCATGGTGTCTCGGCCCACGCACGTGGGGGGGCTGGGGTTCGGGCTGAAGTGGGACATGGGCTGGATGCACGACACTCTGCGCTACATGTCGAAAGATCCGGTACACCGAAAGTATCACCACCAGGATCTCACCTTCCGCATGCTGTACGCGTTCCAGGAGAACTTCGTTTTGCCCCTGTCGCACGACGAAGTGGTGCACGGCAAGGGATCGCTTTTGGGGAAGATGCCAGGCGACGACTGGCAGAAGCTGGCCAACCTCCGGCTCCTGTACGCATTCATGTATGCCAGCACTGGCAAGAAGCTGCTGTTCATGGGCAGCGAACTGGGCACGTGGGACGAATGGCAGCACGATGGGAGCCTCGCCTGGCAGCTGCTCGAATACGACCGCCATCGTGCAGTCCACTCCCTGATCCGCGACCTTAACGCCCTGTACAGGAGGGAGCCCGCCCTTCACGAGCAGGACTGTGAGCCGGATGGCTTTCATTGGCTGGATCCTCACGATGGCCTGCAGAGCTGCCTCTCCTTCCTGCGAAAAGGTAAAGGCGACCAGTGGATCCTGGCCGCGTTCAACTACACGCCCGTCCCTCGCGAAGGGTACCGTGTCGGCGTGCCGCGTCCGGGGTACTGGCGAGAGGTTCTCAACACCGATGCGTCGACCTACGGGGGCAGTGGCCTGGGCAACCAGGGTGGACGCAACACGGAGGAGTGGCCCAGTCATGGTCACGCCCAGTCGCTCACGCTCACGCTTCCACCGCTGGGCGCCACCTTGTTGAAATGGGGATAGCCCTGCCCGCGTTGTCAGCATGAATCGCTACGTCTGCGTGCACGGGCACTTCTACCAGCCGCCGCGCGAAAACCCGTGGCTGGAGCAGGTGGAACGCCAGGATTCAGCGCATCCCTATCACGACTGGAACGCTCGCATCACGGCGGAGTGCTACGGTCCCAACGGCGCCTCGCGCATTCTCGATTCCGAGAACCGCATCAAAGCCATCGTCAACAATTACAGCTCCATCAGCTTCGACTTCGGCCCCACGCTCTTGTCGTGGCTCCAGCGATGTGCCGTGCCCACGTACAATCGAATTCTCCAGGCCGACGCCGAAAGCCGGAAACGATTCGGCGGTCACGGCTCGGCCGTGGCACAGGCCTACAACCACATGATCCTGCCTCTGGCCAACGCGCGCGACAAGGAGACTCAGATCCTCTGGGGGATCGAGGACTTTAGATTCCGCTTCGGACGTGATCCGGAAGGCATGTGGCTGCCTGAAACCGCGTGCGATCTGGACAGCCTGAGTTTGATGGCCCGACACGGCATCCGCTTCACCGTGCTGTCTCCATATCAGGCGCAAAAGATCCGGCCCATCGGTTCGGAGGGGTGGCAGGATGTTTCGGACGGCAGCATCGACCCTTCGCGCGCATACCAACAGCCGCTACCTGACGGGTCACAGATTGCGATTTTCTTCTATGATGGACCGATCTCTCAGGCCATCGCGTTTCAACGGCTGCTGTCCGACGGACGCGGATTTGCGGAGCGCCTGAAGAGCGGGATGTCCAACGTGCGTACCTGGCCCCAGCTCGTGCACGTGGCCACCGACGGCGAGAGCTACGGACACCACCATCAGTTCGGCGACATGGCCCTCGCCTTTGCTCTGGACACTCTCCAGCAGCAAAACGGCATCACGCTCACCAACTACGGCGCCTTTCTGGAGAGTCATCCCCCCACGCATGAGGTGTTGGTTCGCGAGAACTCCTCGTGGAGCTGCCTGCATGGAGTGGAGCGCTGGAGGTCCGACTGTGGCTGCCACTCGGGCGGGCACCCTGAGTGGAAGCAGGCCTGGCGGGCACCTCTGCGCGACGCGTTGGACTGGCTGAGAGATGAGCTGGAAGCCCTCTTCGAAAAGGAAGGTGCGTCGGTGCTGGCCGACCCCTGGCTTGCGCGTGACGAGTACATTCACGTGATCCTCGATCGCAGCGAAGGCAACGTGAATGCGTTCCTCGAGAGACACATGGTGCCCGGAGCATCGGAGACGAACGCCGTTCGTGCGCTCGAACTCCTGGAGATGCAGCGCCATGCCATGCTGATGTATACCAGCTGCGGCTGGTTTTTTGATGAACTCTCGGGCATCGAGACGGTACAGGTGATCCAGTACGCGGGGCGCGCCATCCAGCTTGCGGGATTCCACAGTCAAGCGCCGCTGGAGGCGGAGTTCCTGTCCCG
>DAIOGN010000111.1:0-11267 GCA_036745245.1 Candidatus Zixiibacteriota bacterium | reverse complement strand
GTAATGTCGTAGACCCTCAGGCCTTCGCAACTCACCATGTAGGCATAGTCGCCCTGGATGTCCAGACCGGAGGCACCCATGGTATTGGGAACCACAAGGGTGAGTACGGGAGCCCGGGGATCGGCGACATGAACCACTTCCAGCGCTCCCCGTCCGCACACGTACACATAGTCTCCAACCACGTCGATGTCCCAGGCATAGGTATCGATGGACGGCACCTGGTACAATGCACATTGACCCGTGACAAAAGGGTGAACGGGATCCGAGACGTCCAGAAGGTACAGCGAGTGGTCATAGCCCCCCATGTACGCCATGCTTCCCGCCACCACGATGTGCAGGAAGCCGCCGGCGCCAAGGGGCGTGTACGACAGCATCTGAGGCGAGGCGGGATCACTTACGTCGAACACCACCAGTGCACCCCAGAGGGCACAGTAGGCGTAGTTGCCAACGACGACCACGTCCTGAGCGTCCCACCGAGCCAGGGCCGCGGATGGATGTCCAAAAGAAACTTCCTCCACCGCAATCGTCCTTGAGCCCGGAAACACTACAAAGAGGGCGATGGCAAGAAGTCCCGTGACACCGATGAGCCTGCGAATTCTCATATAGCACCCCTTTCGCAGCAGGCACTCTGACTTGGCCCGTCGCGGAAGACGCGGCGGGACTGACGGAACGCGAAACTCGCGTGAACGGCTGTGGAGCGCAGTAGTCAGTGCAAGTACTTGATAAAATAATCAACTACATTGGGCCGTCAAGTCCGAAGGTGGGTGACGATGCCGATGTGAGGGCACGCGGCCAGCCGTTCCCCAGCAGCAGGGCAGCCCTCGGGAGCATGACGCGGCGGCCAACCGATCTGCGCTGGGCTGTGTGGTTCATGCTACGCTCAACTCGCTCGGCCCCCCGGCTCGACGCTCGATTCCAACACGACGATCGCGGCTGCGCGAACAGCGGTGTGGGTCAGAGAGACGTGCACCGCGGACACTCCGCGTGCGTCGGCCATCTGCCGGGCTCGACCGTGAAGTTGGATCGTCGGCCTTCCTTCCGGCTCCTGCATGATCTCGATGTCTTTGAACGACAGGCCCTCCGCGATCCCGGTGCCCAGGGCCTTGGCAAAGGCTTCCTTCGCAGCGAAGCGGGCCGCCAGATGCTGCGCGGTGTGCTTTCGGGCTTCGCAAGAACGAACTTCGTCTGGCGTGAAGAGACGCTCCCTCAGTCCCGCCTCCTTCTGCAGGCTCGCGGTGAGCCGATCCACCTCGACTTCGTCAATTCCCACGCCCAGAATCATCGTCTTGTCCTTCGGATGCAACGAAGCCACCGCAGCCTGTTCACCATCTGCAATACGCCCTCGATGGACTCCCCTGATGCTTGGAAGTAATCGTTGCGAGCCCTCTGAAATCAACCTGAATCACCCGCGTGCAGGCGCCGAGTGCGCCACCCGGCGGCGCCATGCGAATCCCGTTGCCCGCGTGTGCCGGCGTTGTGTTTCGTAATCGCAACCCTATGAGGACACCAATGAATCGTTTCAGCACGGCCCTTGGGTTGGCGTTGTTCTGCGTGGGTTCGGTCGGTTCGACATCCAGGGCCGCGGGTCTGGCCCAATGCCTCGAGCACAACATCACGGTCACCGTGACGCCCGCCACGCACTCGGCTCGGATCGTCGACGAGGGCCGGCTGGTGCCCCACAAAGGCACCAACCTTCTCTGCCTGAGAGACAGCGCGGTCGTCGAGTCGTTTACAATCAACGGCGCGCCCGCGAAGTATACGCTCATCTCAAACGGCGACACCTCCTCGCTCCCCGTGGAACTGCGTGCCCCGTTTGCAGATCTCCAGCTGGATCGCAAGGTGACCGTCCTTCTGTTCGAGTCGAACAGCGACAAGGAAACGTCATTCTCCATCAAGTTCACGGCCACCTTCAACGATCCTGTCGAAGAGGTTCAGTTCTCGCGCGAGAAGGTGGGGGGCGAAGTGGCGGGCACGATCCTCGACCTCGGGGCGTATCTGAGCCCGGCGGCCTGTTACTATCCTCGCGGCGTACAGGGCCTGATGAAGTTCTCACTCACAGCCGACATCCCGGCCGGCTGGGAGGCGATCGCCGACGGCAACAGGGTCTCCTCGGAGCTTCGGGGTGACCGGAAGATACAGCGGTTCGACAATCCGCTCGCAAACGACGGCTGTATGTTTATGGCAGCGCCGTACGTAGTGAAGACCACCATGGTCGACAGCATCACCGTGGCCACATACTTCTTCGCCGAAGACACGTCCCTTTGCGATCAGTACCTCACGGCGACCGCGGACTACATCCGCATGTACCAGGACTTGATCGGGCCGTACCCATTCAAACAGTTCACCGTGGCCGACAACTTTTTCCCCACGGGCTACGGCATGCCCGGGTGGACACTCCTTGGACAGGCCGTTCTCCGGCTTCCATTCATCATCACGTCATCCCTGGGCCATGAGGTTCTGCACAACTGGTGGGGCAACTCCGTGTACGTGGACTACGAGCGCGGCAACTGGTCGGAGCCGGCCACTGTGTATGGTGCAGACTATCGCTACAAGTTGATGGCTTCTCCTGCGGCCGCCCGGGACTACCGCAAGGACATCCTCAAGGAGTATCTCAGCTATGTAACGAAGGGGAACGACTTTCCGCTCCGCGAGTTTACGTCCCGCTCCAGTCCGGAGACCCGCACGATCGGCTACAACAAGGGGATGATGGTGTTCCACCTCATCGAAGAGCGCATCGGATCTGCAGCGTTTTTCGATGCATGGAAGCTTGTGTACAGAGCGCACAAGGGGCAGGCGATTTCGTGGGAAGAGTTGCTGGCGGCGTTCCAGCAGGTCGGCGAGCAGGATCTGACCTACATCCTCCCCGAATGGATCGATCGTGCCGGCGCTCCGGAGATTGGGCTTCTGGTTCAGGGCGTGTCGCCCGCCGCCGGTGGGCGAAAAACGGTGAGCCTGAAACTCTCCCAGTCTGCAACCACACCCTATCGGCTGTATGTGCCGATCCGTGCCGAGGGCCCCAATGTCGTAGACAGCACACTCGTCGAACTCTCCGCCACGGAGACCACCTTCGATTTCAGTGTGAATGCGGCCGCTACGACTGTAACAGTCGACCCGGAATTCCACCTGTTCCGCCGGCTGTACCCGGAAGAAGTGGAACCGATCGTGTCCGCTGTGCTGGGGATGCCGCGCAAGGAGATGGTATCGTTTGCGACTGACCCAGCCGCATCCGGTGCCTTTGCCGCGTTCGGTTCAGCCCTTATCGAGGATTCGGCCGTCGTCCGACCCGCTACGGACCTGGGGACTCTCGCGAAGAGCGACGTCCCCGTGTTGTTGAATCCCTCACCGCTGCCCGAGTACATCGCGGGTCTCACGAAGATCACGCCCGACTCCATCGTCATCGGACCACAGGCGTTTCCACGTGCCGGACACACTGCGGTGCTGTCCGGTCAGAACTGGAACGGCTTCGGCAAGTACCTCGTGGTGCTCTCAGAGGACTACGGATCGCTGCCGCGAATCGGGCAGCTGGTGCCGCACTACGGCAAATACTCGTACCTGGTATTCGCGGGGCCCAAAAACGTGGCCAAGGGCCAGTGGCCCGTGACCGAGTCGCCCCTGCGCGTGAATCTGCCGTAGCGGCCGGTCACAGGCTCCCGCCTGCCGCCGGGCTTAGAGCGGCAGCGTCACGCCCGCGTTGGCGCCAACGCCGCTCATGTCGGCTGCACCCGGTTCGAGCTTCAGGTAGCGCAGTTCCGCAAACGCACTGAGGCCACCGAGGCCGAAGCTAAGGCCGCCGGCAAGAAATCCACCCACCTCGTTGTCCGGCTTGATGTCTCCCGAGGCGACGTAGTAGCCCAGCCCCAGCCCTGCGTAGAAGATTCCAAGTTTGACCGTTCCGACGGCTTCCAGCGGAAACAGCTCGAAGCTATTCGGCCCAAGTTTGTCCTCGTCGGCGTAGTGCAGCCACGAGGCACGCAGGTCGAACCCGATGATTGGAATGGGGCCCAGAATCGAGTGTTTCAACCCCAGGCCGTACCCCATGCCGGCGTCCTCGGAATCCTGCACCTGAAGGAACGGTCCAAACGCAAAAGCGGGGGTTGCCAGGGTGGCGATGACCACTGAGGCGGTCACCAAGAGAGTGAGCATTCTGACGCGCATCTCGAACATCCTCCTGCCTGATGTTGGTGCTGACAAGTCCTATTGACACTTCACGTATGTCACGCATCGTCGGCCCGGGCAACCCGGTTTGTGGAGCACGGGCAGTTAGCGCACAGGCTGCTCGAGCAGCTTCTTGCGTGTGTAGGGGATCAGCCCGCCAGCATCGATGATGACCTGACGCGCCGGCGGCAGGGGAAGGGCGGCAAACTCCCGCCCCCTGGTCTTGTTGCGCACCTTCCCCGGAAGAACCTCCAGCAGGTCGCCCTCCTCGGCTTCAATCGTGGGACAGAGGGTGAGATTCAGCCCGAGATTGATGGCATTCTGCATGAAGATGCGCGCAATGCTTTTGGCCACGATGACGAGCTCGTGACCTCGGATCGTCGACACCGCCTGCTCACGGCTGGAGCCGCAGCCGAAGTTTTCATCGGCCACCACCACGCTGCCGGGAGGGATGGTCCTGGCCTTCAACTTCGCATTGAAGTCGGTTCGATCGAAGAAGCAGAACTGTGGTGTCTCCGTGGGCAACACCGTGGCCATGAACCGGCCGGGGTAGATGTCGTCGGTGCTGATGTCTTTCCCCAGCTTGAGTACGACCTGTCCCATGTTAATGTCCTCCTTTGCGCGGATCGGTGATCACGCCGGCGATCGCACTGGCCGCCGCGACGGCCGGGCTGCACAGGTACACCTCCGACTTCGGATTGCCCATGCGGCCCTTGAAATTGCGGTTGGTGGTGGCGAGCGCCACTTCATCATCCCCCAGGGCGCCCTGGTGAACGCCCAGGCAGGGACCGCAACCGGGATTCATCACTACTGCGCCGGCCCTCGTGAACTCCGTGATGTAGCCGGTTTCAAGCGCCCTCAAATAGATGCGGCTGGACGCGGGAAAAATGAGCATGCGCGTGCCCTGCGCCACCTTGTGGCCCTTCATGATCTGATAGGCCGATTCCAGGTCGTCGAGGCGGCCATTCGTGCAGCTGCCGATCACGACCTGGTGCACGTGCTTGCCGGCCACTTCACCCACGTTCTTCACGTTGTCCACGGAATGCGGGCAGGCGATCTGGGGCTCCAGGCGAGACACGTCGATCTCCACCACTTTCTCGTACACGGCGTCTGCGTCCGGCACCACCGGCTCGATCGGCTCCCGCACACCGGCTTCGTGCCGCAGGTAATGCTCGGTTTCGCGGTCGGAGGGCACGAGCCCTGCGGTGGCGCCAGCTTCCACGCTCATGTTGCACAGCACCAGGCGGCCGCTGGTGGTCATGTTCGCGATCGTGTCGCCGTGAAACTCCAGGGCTCGGAAATTGGCGCCCTGGGCCGTGAGGCGGCCCACCAGGTGCAGGATGAGGTCCTTGGGACCCACGAACGGCTGAAACGTCCCGGTGACCACCACCTTTATGGTGGGGGGCACTTCGATGTTGAGCGCCACACCCAGCGTCCAAACGGAGGCCATCTCGGTGGCGCCGATGCCGAAGGCGAACGCGCCCAGCGCTCCGTGGCTGGTGGTGTGGCTGTCGGTGCCCACCACCACGTAGCCCGGACGCACGTAGCCGAACTCCGGCAGGATCTGATGGCAGATGCCCCCGCCATCGCCGCGGATGTCGTGGAACTTCGTGATGCCGTGCTTGGTCACGAAGTCGCGAATGAGCTTCTGATTGGTGGCCGTCTTCGGCCCTTCTGCGGGCACGCGGTGATCGAAGACGATCGCGATCCTGTCCGAGTCCCACGGTTTCGGCTCGCGGCCGGTCCCCTGGTAGATCTCCTTGAACTGGTTGATCACCAGGGCTGCGTTCTCGTGCGACATGGCCAGGTTCACGCGCGGTTCCACCACGTCCAGTGCCTTCACGGAGTGAAGGCCTGCGGCTTTCGCCAGGATCTTCTCAACGACTGTCATTCCCATGGGCGTCCCTCGGAGAGAGTTTCAGATGACGGCTTGTTTCTTGAGATCGGCCAACTGCGTCTCGGTGTGCCCGAGGCGGCCGAGGATCTCCGCATTATGCTGCCCCAGCGTGGGCGGCGGCGTGGCCACGTCGGCCGTTGTCCCGCTGAACAGTGCCGTGAGGCGGAACACGTCGATCGCACCGATTCCGGGCACCTCCACCTTCTGAAGCACATTGCGGTGCGCGAGCTGCGGCTGACTCAGTGCCTGTTTCAAAGTGAGGATCTCGCCCGAGGGCACGTCCCGGGCGTTGAGCGTGCTCACCCAGTGGCTCGTAGGCTTCGAGGTGAGCCGCTCTTCCAGAAGCGGAGTGAGCGCTTTTCGGTTCTTCTTGCGGGTGTCGCGCTCCTGGAAGCGCGGATCGGTCTTGAGCTCGGGCCGTTCCAGCACGTCGCACACCGACTCCCACTGCTCCTGCTTGTTGGCCGCGATGTTGATGTGGCCATCCTGCGTTCGAAACGTGCCCGAAGGCGCCGCGGTGAAGTTGTCGTTGCCCATGACAGGCGGTTCCTGCCCGCCGATCAGGAGGTTGGCCACCACCCAGCCCATGAGCGGCATGATCGAGTCGAGCAGCGCCACGTCGATCGACTGGCCTTCCCCTGTGCGTTCGCGGTGGAAGAGAGCGGCCATCACGGCGAAGGCGGCGTTCAAACCGCCCACCGTGTCACACACCGGAAATCCGGCGCGCAGAGGATGGAGCCGCTCGTCTCCGTTGATCGCCATCTCGCCCGACAGGCCCTGGATGATCTGATCGTAGGCGGGTTTGTCGGCGTCGGGGCCGGTCTGGCCGAAGCCGGAAATGCCGCAGTACACGAGCCGTGGGTTGATGTCGTGCAGCACGCCATAGCCGAGGCCGAGCCGATCCATCACGCCGGGGCGGAAGTTCTCGATCACCACGTCAGCGTCCTTCACCAGCTTTTTGAAGATCTCCTTGCCTTGCGGGCTCTTCGTATTGAGCGTGATCGACTTCTTGTTGCAGTTCTGCGCCAGGAAACTTGTACCCATGAGCTGCTTGTTGTACTCGGGGACGATGCCGAGCTTTCGTGCGAGATCGCCGTCCTTCGGGTTTTCAATCTTGATGACCTCGGCGCCCAGGAGGGCTAGGTGAAGCGAGGCGAACGGGCCTGAGAGCACGTTGGTGAGGTCGAGCACCCGGATGCCGTCGAGAATGCGTTTCGTGCCAGTCATCATGCACCTCGCCTACACGTGAGGGATGGGGCCGGTCTTGTACACGCGCCCCGGCATCTCCCGCCCGAAAAACGCGGCCACGTCTTTCGCCACGGCGATCAGATTCTCGAGATCGATGTCGCGCCGCATTCCGCGGCGCTGGAGTGTGTAAACGAAATCTTCGGTGGCCACATTGCCTGCGGAGACTTTCGTGAACGGGCAGCCCCCCAGGCCCGCAAACGAAGTTTCGAACAGCGTGACGCCGCATTCGAGAGCGGCGAGAGTATTGGCCATGCCCAGGGCGTACGTGTCGTGGAAGTGACACGTGAGCCGCACGCCGGGAGAGAGCGTGAAGATGGCATTCACAAGGCGTCGTACCTGGTCGGGTTGCCCGTGGCCAGCCGTGTCGGCGAGGCTGATGTTCGAGAGCCCCGCTTCGAGATACGAGCGCACGATGCCCAACACGCGCTCCTCAGGAATCGCCCCTTCGAACCCGCAGCCGAAGGCGCTTTGCACGGAGACCTGCACTTTCTTCCCCGCGGCAACGGGTGTGTGCGCCGCCGCTATGATGCGGCGCTGGGCTTCTTCTGTGCCCATGCCCGTGTTCCTGCGGCTGTGCACATCGGAAGCGGAAACGCCCAGGCAAAACAAGTCCACGCCGCACGCCATGCCCCGCTCGACGCCCTTTTCGTTGAGCGCCAGGCCCGAGAAGATCGTGCCGTTGGTCTTCTCCGCGGCCAGCGAGCGGAACAGACTGTCGGTATCGGCCATCTGCGGCACTTTTTCGGGGTGCACGAACGAGCCCACCTGAACGATGTCCACACCGGCGGCGGCCAATGCCCGGATCCACTCGAGCTTCTTCGCCGAGGGCACCACCTGCGCTTCGGCCTGCAAGCCGTCGCGGGGCCCTACTTCGTGGACGATGATCTCCGATGCCATCTGGTTCCTCTGCCGCTTACAGCTTCCGGGCGATCGCTTCGCCCATCTCCAGCGTGGTGGCGCTGCCGCCCATGTCGTAGGTGCGCACCTTGCCTTCCGCAATGACCTGGGCCGTCGCCAGGTCGAGCCGCACTGCCTTCTCTTTTTCGCCGAGCCACTCAAGCATCATTCTGCCCGCGAGAATGGTGGCGATCGGGTTCACCTTATACTGCCCGGCATATTTCGGCGCGCTGCCGTGTGTGGGTTCGAACACCGCAAGCTTTTCGCCGATGTTGCCGGAGCAGCCGAAGCCCAGCCCGCCCACCATCTGGGCGCACAGGTCGCTTACGATGTCGCCGAACATGTTGGTGGCCACCAGCACCCCGTAGTTCCTGGGGTTCTTGAGTAGCCACATACAGATCGCGTCGATGTTGGCATCGTCCACCTGGATTCCCGGGTAGTCTTTGGCGATGCGTTTGCCCGTTTCCAGAAAGAGGCCCTCCGTGGCTCGCACCACGTTGGCCTTGTGGATGATCGTGACCTTCGGGTAGTTGAACTTCTTCGCGTGCTCGAAGGCGGCGCGGATGATTCGTTCGCAGCCGACCCGGCTGTTGATCTTGCAGGTCACCGCGTACTCGGTGGGCGGCAGCTTGGCAAAGTGCCCGAAGGGCTTGCTGAGTTTGGTAAGCGTGCTCACCAGCTCATCGGGCACCGGACTGAATTCCACGCCCGAGTAGAGGTCTTCCGTATTCTCCCGGAAGACCACGAGATCGATGCCCTCTTTGTAATTCAACGGATTTCCCGGATACGCCTTGCACGGGCGCAAGCAGACGTACAGATCGAACATCTGACGCATGCGCACGATCGGGCTGCGGTAGACGAGACCCTGTCCCTGAAGCGACGGGACCAGTTCCCGCTCGGCGTCTTTGACCGGTTTCGACGTGATGGCTCCGAAGAGTGCAGCGTCGCTGTGCTTCAGGAGTTGAACGGTGCGTTCGGGAAAGGCGTCCCCCTCGCGGCACCAGAACTCCCAACCAATGTCGCCGTGGGTATAGGCGGCGTCGAGCTTGAGTGCGTCGAGGCAGAGGCGTGCAGCCTCCATGACCTCGGTCCCCACGCCGTCCCCCGGTAGCCAGGCGATCCTGTATCTGCTCATCTGGTCTCCAACTCCCGCCGGGGTCCACGTTCTGGCCCCTGCCCGGCTTTCTCCTTGCCTTATGGTTGAGTATATGGTAATGTGTTCCCGTATACAAGGGTGAGGTGCGTTTGCGCGTGTTCGGAAGGCGGCTTTTTCTTCTGTTCCGCGGGCCAATCCTTATTAATTGAGATGCTACACCTCACCTTAACTGCGTCTGAGAGGCATCCGGCGATGCAGCCGAGACGGTACGTCGCTCCATACTTGGCGGTGTTCCTGGTTTCCCTGCTGGCGTTGACTCAGCCGGTCTCCGCACAGCCCCCGCAATTCTCAATGCGAGCTAACACCGGCAACGACACCCTCTACGTCGGACTTCCCGGAGCGGTGGTGTTAACAGCCACTGGTCCGCAGGACTGCATTGAGGCTCTGAACTGGTGGTGCGAGTGGACCATCACCAACGGCGTGGCTCTGGGCGACTTGCGGCGTCCCGCCAATCCGGCCTGGTCGACGGAGGCCAGCCAGGCCTTCGAGTTTCGTCAGTCGAATCTTCTGGTAAACCTCACCTCGCCTGAAACCACAATTGTAATCGCGGAGGACCTGGCAAGCAGCGCCTGGCAATCCGCAGGCGAGATCTGCCGATTCGAAGTGGTTCCCAGAAACGCGGGCACTATCAGCTTCAGTCATCAGTTTACCGTGGGACCGCCCACGTGGCAGACCACGGTCGATCTGTGTGGCGGCGGCAGAGTGATCCCGGTCTTCACCTCACCCGACATCACGCTGATGCCCTGCGCGTCCGGGCAATTGGTGGGCGGCGACGTGGACTTCACCAGGAACGTCAATATTGCAGACATCATGTACCTGATCGGCATGGTGTTTAAGGCGACTCCCGCACCGAGCATTCCGAATCTGGGTGATGCGAACTGCGACTTCACACTGAGCGGCGCCGACATCATTCAGCTCGTAAGCTACCTGTACCGCGGAGGCCCGCCTCCGTGCGATCCGTGCCTCACGGTGGCACAGAATGACCTGCCGGAGACGTATGTTCACATGGACACGCTCGAGGTCATTCAACCCAATTCGCAGAGCGCCCGGGTGGTGCGGCCGCGTACGTACTATTCGTTGCCTGCGCCCACGTCCGCCTATCCCGGAGTCCCGGTGAGTTGGTCAGCCTCCGATTCACTCGACTACCTCACGACCAACCCCCAATTCGACTTCAACTGGGCCCTGTTCGGCCCGTTCGCGGATAAGGCAACGGCACACGCTGACTCCGCATACCTGGTGCGAACCAATGACAGTCTGAACACCCCCGCACTGGAGTGGACCACTGACACCAGCCATGCCTTCTTCGATCTGCGCACCGGCTGGTATCTCTTCTGGGTGCGATCCCGGGACGACTCTCTGGCAGCGGACACGACCCCCAGCATGGTCCGGTTCCGCGTGGTGGAGCCCACATTTGAGCGGCCCTACATGCTGATGGACGCCACCAACTGGCTCAACGGTCAGCTGCTCAACGCCGGCAGCTACGGCTTCCGTGAGGCGCGCACCGACTCACTGACGCTCGACACCCTTCGTCTCCTGTACGAAGACCTGTTCTCCAGCCAGGGGTATACATTTGAGAACCCCGCCGACGTGTGGTATCGCCAGTTGAGAACTTGCGCCGACTGTTATGCCCTGCTGCCTGACCGCAGCATCCTTGGCACCTACAAGGCCCTCGTTATCTATGACGAAGACATGCAGATACCGCTCGACGCGGACAATATGTTCCGTGAGTACGAGTTGACGCTCACCGACTACATGAATGTGGGCGGACGCGTGGTACTCATTGGCCGCAACCTGTTCGGGCGCAGTGTCGCCGGCTGGTCAAATTACGCCAACCCCATCGAGGCGACGTTCACACCCGCCGACTGGGCCTTCAACTACTTCGGCCTCACCCGCATGTTCTTCCCGGGACACCTG
>DAIOGN010000110.1:0-11390 GCA_036745245.1 Candidatus Zixiibacteriota bacterium | reverse complement strand
CGGTAGTGGGTCAGTTTGACTTTTCCTGAGCTTCGAGCAAGTCCACGATGTCGCCAAGATTCCATAGCCGATCCGTAACCCCGGCTTCCATTGCAGGCGATACCCGCAACGTCTGGTGGACGCGCACAAAGTTGTAATACATGAAGTGCAGGGCAACCGCCGCTTCCAGGTGGTCGATCTTCTTGCTGAAGGCATTGGTCAGCCGCGTGAAGCGGCGCATACCCATACGCATGGTCAGGTTTTGGCGTTCCACGAAAGACGTTGAGATTGCGGCCTTGTCGGGCGTCCCAAGAATCTTCTGACGGCGACAACCGATGCACTCAGGCGGGCTGTAACGCCCGGCTTCGGGTGCGGTGCCGTAGAGCTTCACCAGCATGGCGTAATCGACTTCGGTGCCGAAGGCATCATCTACGGCTTGCAGGTAGGCGTTGTGGCCGTCCGTCGTAAGCTGTACGCGGCCCTTCACCCGCTTCGCCACGTCCTGCATGAAAGCGTTGGCCCATTCAGCATCCCGGAGCCCTACGAGCCACGACACGGCCAGCTTGGAATCGGCGTCGAGGGCTACCCAGGTCCAGACGTCCCCGACTCCGAACTGCCCCTTGAGGCCTTCCGGCACATTCTTGGCCTTGGCGTAGCAGTAGGTCCAGATTTCATCGCATTGGAGGCGCTTGGAGTTGAGGTCGCGGAGGTGCTTGTCCTGATAGACCGCACAGGCCGCACCGACTTCGAGTAGCAGCTTCTGGACGGTGTTCTTAGCTGCCCCGGTCATGCGGCAGGTGGCGCGGATTGAAGTCCCTTCCACCAAAGCTGCCAAGACGGCCACCCGCTTCTCAATCGTCAGCCTATTCATATTGACCAATATGCTTAAGCGCTTACGCATTGTCAAGTGATTTCCTGCAAGCACAGCGACATGTCACAATTACTGCTTGCTTGCAAGCATGTCAATGGGTATCTTAAGCGCAGGAGGATTTGAGATGGAGAAGTCGATTCATTCGTTAGGTGGGAAGGCGAGGGCAAAGTCCATGACAAGTGCAGCCCGCAGCCTTCAAGCGAGTAAGGCGGCTAGGGCGAGGTACAGTTACCCGAAAGAGGTCCATACTGGCGTACTCACCATCGGAGATATCCTGATCCCGTGCGCGGTATTGGACAATGATCTGCGCGTGCTGTCTATCCGTGGTGTCACTCGAGCTTTCGGCGGAAGGACTCAGGGTACCTCCAAGACGGGCGCGCGTAAAGTGCCCCCCTTTCTAGCATCTGAAGCAATCAAACCATTCATTCCCAATGACTTGCTGGCGCGCGTCACGTCGCCAACGGAGTATGTTCAATTGGCTCCGGGCAGGACCGCCCTAGGGTTTGATGCGACACTCCTACCCGACGTTTGCCGGATCATCATGGAAGCCAATCGAGCAAGTGCCCTAAGAACAAACCAGCAACACCTCGCCATTGCCGCCGAAACCCTCTTGGCAGGGATGGCGACCGTCGGGATTATCGCGCTTGTCGATGAGGCAACAGGCTATCAGGATTTCAGGGCCAAAGATGCTCTCGCTGTTATTCTTGAGCGGTTTATTGCGAAGGAACTCCGAAGATGGGTAAAAACGTTCCCCGACGATTTTTATCGGGAGATGTTCAGATTGAAGGAATGGGAATACCCACCGGACAAGGGCGTAAAATACCCGTGGGTGGTCGGCAAGCTTACGAATGACATTGTCTATTCCCGATTGGCACCCGGTGTCTTAGACGAACTTCGACGCCTCACGCCGCGCAATGAAAAGGGTGGCACTAAGCATCGGTATCATCAACGTCTCACGGCAGACATCGGACATCCAAAGCTAAGGGAGCATCTTGGTGGTGTTGTGTTTGCCATGAAGCTCTCTCAAACGTGGGACGAATTTCAACAGAAACTGGACACCGTTGCGCCTAGATTCGGCAAAAACTACACCCTGTTACTTGAAGGAGGCTAGGACGCCCCCCCTGCCCTTCCCCACCGAGCCAGGGCCGCTTTTCGAGCCGCCGCCGACCGCTGTTTCTTGGTCATCTTGGCAGCCCTAGCCTTGCCACCCTTTAGGCCGCCTTTACGGCCAAGCGCTACGGCAGCCGGGTCCTTACCTTCATCCTCCGGCCTTGGCTCTTCGGCTGAATGCTCCGCCTCCGTAGCCTCTCCCACGATAGCCATTGCCAGCCGGTTCAAGTCGGCCGGTTTCTTCTTGCGTGAGCGGTCAGGCATGGTTATATTATATGCGGATTTGCTGGGCCGTCAAGAAGATCATGGCCTGATTTGGCCCAACTTATCTACCCTTGACGACGTACAAAACTAGTGTAAGTTGGGCGTTTGCGGATTTGGCTCTTTGTTGGTCCCACAGATACATCTACCTCACACGTCCAGGCAGGACGGCTCTTTGACGATAAGATACAGGAAGTTTAACCTGAACGGAGCGGATGTTGGGTAGGACAACAAAGCACGAACCGGTGGCGAAACCCTCAGACCGGGTATTAAGCGTAGATCAAGATGCCGTTGAGGCGCGCCCCGATTTCCTGCGCGCCACACAGGGAGGGATCGCATTTTCTGACTATGTTAGCATCAGCACGGGGCCACGCGGCTTTATGTTAGCGTTCGGCTGCAATCACCCTGGCATTGATAAGCCAGTTATATTTCAAGAGATATATTTGCCGCCAGATATTGGGCTGAAGGTCTACGAGATTCTCCGACGGCACATAGATGGACTTGTCGCTAAAGGCGCTCTAAAGGAAACGGCGGAAGCTGAAAGCGAGTAACAGCATGTTCGATAAACTTTCCTGTGCTGCGATTTCTACCGAGGATGTGGCGGCAGTTTACGCACCAGCTACGTCTTTGTTCACGGTGAGCTATGGATCAGCTTGGTACGAGATTGAAGATACCACTGTTTCCAAACTCGACGATATCGACGAACTCTTGAAACGGTCCTTCGACGAATGGCGCATACGCGGCGACAAGTTCCGCCGATTCGAAAGCGCTGACGAGCTATACGATTACTTAGACGGCCAAGAATAGCCGTCCCAGCAATGCTGGAGTTAGTTTTCTCGCCTACATATCGGGAGTCATATCGCAAACTCCCCTTACATGTACGCAAGAAAGTTAAAGCAAAGACTCGACACATCCAAGAGTCGCCGCATGTTTTGCCCGCAGGCTTCAAACACAAGATGTATAAAAGCAAATCGGTTATCGACTACTTTGGCGGCAAAGTACATGAGGTGTATGCAGACAAAGACCATCGGCTGTTCTATTTGCTTGAACCGAATACAGTTGTGCTCCTGCTCGCAGGAAACCGCCAATCGGTTCATGGTTTGTTAGAGCGGTTGGTCGGTGGTTAGACCCGCGGTGCCCACGCCCACAATTCTCAAACTGACCCACTACCGGGCGGGCGTTGGACGGAACTACGGGGACCGGACTACGGCTTGTCCGTGCGCTTGCGGAACCGGGCCGCGCGGATGTTCATCTCCTCGCGGTACTTGCTCACAGTGCGCCGGGCAATCTGGATGCCCGAGGCCGACAGCTTCTGGAAGATTTCCTGGTCGGACAGGGGCTTGGACGTGTCCTCGTTCTGCACCAGCACTTCGATCTTCTCCTTCACCATGCGCTTGGAGAGATCTTCCCCCGAGTCCTGCGGCACGCCGGCATTGAAGAAGTACTTGATTTCGAACACGCCATGAGGCGTTTGCACGTACTTGTCGTTGGCCACGCGTGAGATCGTGGCCACGTTCATTCCCACGTGGTCGGCCACCTGCTCCATGATGAGCGGCTTCAAGTAGGAGGTGCCCTTCTCGAAGAATTCCTTCTGATACTCCACCACCGCTTCCATCACGCGGATCATGGTGGAGCGGCGCTGGTTGATGGCGTTCAGGAGCCAGCGCGCCTGGTCGAGCTTGCCGCGCACGTACTCCTTGGTGTCTTTGGGCGTGGAGTTGCCGCGCTTGAGCAGATTGCGATATCCCTGGTTCACGCGCAGGCGAGGAATATTGCGGTCGTTGTGGAACACCAGGAACTGATCGCCGATCCGTTCCACGATGAGATCGGGCACCACAGGCATGGCCGCCCGCGAGAACAGCCCCGACGCCGGCTGCGGGTTGAGCTGCTTGATCTGCGCCATGGCCAACTGCACGTTGTCCACCGACTCGCCCAGGCTCTTGGCGATCTGCAACGGTGACTTCTTGTCGAGCTGCTCGAGAAACTCCGCCACGATGCGCGCCGCGAGGGTGCCACCTTCCTTGCGCTCGCGCAGCTGAATCAGAAGCGACTCGCGCAGCGATCGCGCGCCCACCCCGGCCGGATCGAACGTCTGGATGAGCGTGAGGACCTTGTCCACGGTCTCGATGGGGAATTCGAGTTCCCTGGCCATCTCGTCGGTGTCGATGCACAGGTACCCGCGCTCGTCGATATTGCCGATGATGTAATCGCCGAGCGCACGCTCTTCCTCGGACAATCGCGCAAAGGAGAGCTGCTCTGAAAGGTGATCGTACAGCGTCTTTTCTGTGACGGGGCCTCGGTCGAGAATCTCCTGCCCCTGTTCCCGCGAGCTGCGCGGGACGTACTCCATGTCGTCGCCGAGGTAGTCTTCCCAGTCGATCTTTTCCATCTCCGGATCGGTGGTCTGCTCGGCCAGCTCATCGTTGTTTTCCTGGTTGGCCTCTTCCTCGGTGGTCTCCGACTCCTCCAGCATGGGATTGATGGCAAGCTCCTGCCTGATCGTTTGCTCCAGGCGCAGAATGGGCATCTGCAGGAGCTTCAACGACTGTATCAGCTGGGGCGCCAGAGTCTGGCGAAGCGATACGTTCAGGCTGAGTTTCATGGCTTTAAGCTGTTACGTCCCTTGCTGTTAAACTTTGTTCTACCTTCCTGATATCGGCACCCTGGAGGGCTAATTCAAGCGAAACTTCTCGCCGAGATAGATTTTACGCGCCTCGGGGTCGTCGGCTAAGTACTGGGCGGAGCCGGACTTGAGGATACGGCCCTCACACATAATATAGGCGCGATCGCAAATCGACAACGTCTCACGCACGTTGTGGTCGGTGATGAGAATTCCCAGGCCTTTCTGCTTGAGGCGGTGAATCACTTTCTGAATGTCCTCCACGGCGATCGGGTCGATCCCGGCAAAGGGCTCATCCAGCAGCATGAACTTGGGGTGCGTGACGAGAGCCCGCGTGATCTCCACACGTCGGCGTTCACCGCCCGAGAGTTCGAAGCCCCGATTCTTTGCCAGATGCGCGATGTCGAGTTCGCCCAGGAGTTCCTGCACCCGCGCACCCCGATCCTTGCGAGGAATGTCCTGAAGTTCCACGATGGCGCGCACATTGTCGGCCACGCTGAGCCTTCGGAAAATGGACGGCTCCTGCGGCAGGTAGCCGATCCCCGCGCGCGCGCGGCGGTACATGGCCCAGGTCGACACGTCCCGGCCTTCCAGGTTCACGGACCCTGCGTCGGGTTTGAGGAAGCCCGTGAGGATGTAAAACGTGGTGGTCTTGCCGGCTCCGTTGGGACCGAGCAGGCCCACCACTTCGCCTTCGTTGATCTCCACGTCCACGCCGTCCACCACGGCTCGGCCGCGATAGACTTTCACCAGTCCGTTCCCTGAGAGAGACACGTGGCATGATACCCGCGCCTTCCTGCGCGAGCAAGGCAACCGGTGGGTGGGGCCTGTCGGATTACAACAATGGGAGAATTCGCTCGAGGCTTTCCGGACCCGCCAGGGGGTAGCCACCCTCGCGCCTGAGAACCTCAGAATCGTCAGGATCACCGCCGGACACATAGAACACCGGTTTGCCACCGGTGGCCGCCGCCGTCACGGCGGCTGAGATGCGCTCATCCAGATTGCCCAGTACGAGTATGCCCTGCGCAGTCCCCAGCGCAAGACGGCACGCTTCGGTTCTACGGGAAGCATTCGGCTTCGCGTCGGGAGCGAATTCGGAGTACACGGCACCCGCTTCAATCACCCGGGCCAGCACGGAGGCCGAGTCCCAGGCTGTGGCGGCGCGATGCCCGCACGGCAGAAACACGCGATGCTTCCCCTCGCCCGAGAGCGCGCCCACGTGTGCGGCGGTTTCGAGGCCCTCCGTGAGATTGGACACGAGAACCACGTTGAGTGAAGCGAGCTTCTTGCCGATCGCCACGGCCACCGCGATCTCCGTGGCGTCGGCTTCCATGGCTCCCGCCACAAGCAGGTTCGGCTCCAACTGCGGGTCGGACCCCGATCGGTAGAGAAAGCTCGGCGGGTGGGACATCGCGAGGATGCGTGCCGGAAAATCTTCGTCGAAACAACTCACGGCGGCAAGCCCGTCGCGCGCGAGGGTTTCGAGATCTTTCTCGAACTCCTTCCGCCCGTCGCGGCCCCTCACCAGTTTCCCGATTTGTTCATCGGTGAAGACTTCCGACTTCAGCAGGGCCATGGGGGTTGCCTTCCAGATCGCTTCCGGGCCGCCCAGCTTGAGCACCAGCGCTTCGAAGCGGTGCGGTTCGAGGCCTACCCTTTCGCGCAGAAACACGCAGGCGGAGGTGCGCTTATTCACCACGGAGATCGGATGCCAGAGCGAACAGTCCTACCCAGGCGGCCCCATTCCCACGAAGCAGATGCACGCAACCGGAGGCTACATCCGGACGATTGAACACAGGTGTGGTGAGCAGCACGCGCTTTCCTGCAACCGGCCGGGTGAGACGCAGCGCGTGATCCCACACGTCGCTCTGCGGAGGCATTTTTTCATACGAAGACGCCCAGCCCAACGACCAGAGATCTGTCGCTTCCGGTTCGCTCACAAGACCCGTCACAGTGAGAGGCTCACCCGAGGCGAATCCCAAAGGCAGCTCGGCCCAGAGATCCACCGCCAGTTCGGCGTGTGCGCGCTGCACGAACTCGCCTGCCAGCTTTGCCAGCGCACTTCGCGCATCGACGTAGGCATGGCACCTCCAGGCTTCGACGATGTGCCCGAGATGCGTGAGCCGGGCGCGACGTCCGGACCGCATGGCTCCCAGCACAAGCGACCAATCGAAGGGGCCCTCCACGGGCCCCATGTTGGACAGGAGTTGTTGCCACTGGCTTTCGTCTTCCGGCAACGTGACCGGACGACCGAGATCTTCCCAGGCGCCGCGAGCGCGTTGCAGAAGGCGCGGGAAAAGCGATGCCTCAGGGGGCCGAAGCGAGAATGGGCCCATACACGGGCAAAAGCTCCGGCACCACGGCGTCGCGCATGGCCACGTACGCAGGCAACAGGTTGTCGGCCACAGGTCCCGCGGCCGGCAGCTTCAGTGTGCGTGGATCCACGGCCTTTCCGCCCTGCCACACTTCGTAGTGTAGGTGTGGCCCGGTGGCGTTGCCCGTTTGCCCCACGGCGCCGATGCGGTCGCGCTGGGTCACCCGTGTGCCCTGCGCCACGCCCGAGGAGATGCGGCTCAGGTGTCCGTACACCGTGCGATAGCCGTTGGGATGGCGAATCTCCACGCACTTGCCGAGACCGTTCTTCCACCCCGCATAGCTCACCTGCCCGTCGCCCGCCGCGTAGATGGGCGTGCCGGTGCCGGCCGCATAGTCCACAGCCAGATGCGGGCGCACCACCTGCGATACGGGGTGCAGGCGCCGCCGCGAAAAACCGCTGGAGACACGCGAGAACTTGAGCGGAGCGCGCAGGAGTGCCTTGCGCAAACTCCTGCCTTCGTAGTCGTAGTATTGACCGTCCTGAGAGAAGCGGAAGGCCCAGAGTGTATCGGCGCCGCGCACGTAGTAGGCGGCCTCCACTTCACCCGTGCCCACCACAACGTCGTCGACGTAGTACTCGGGGTATTTCACGGAGAAGCCGTCGCCGGGGCGCGCCTCTCTGAAAAAGTCCACCGACCAGGCGAACACTTCGGTGTAGGCCACAATGATGGAGGGCGATGCGCCCGCATTCACGAAGGACGTCCAGAGATTCTCCGCGAGCCGGCCCCGCACGGTGCGAAACACGGTATCGACTCGCACCTCCACCGGCCGCGCCTTGAAGCCGTCGCCTTCGGCCACCAGCTCGTACTTTTCGATGGGGGAACGCTCCAAGTGGATGGCGGCCAGATCGCTGTCGGATTCGTAGAGAAACGCAAACAGATCGTGCGCGCGAAGCTGCCCGGGCGGCAGTACGTGTGATAAGGCCGCGCCCGCCTCGAGCGCCAGCTTGGGCGACAGTCCTTCGCGCATCAGGAGATCGTAGAGCGACTCGCCGCGGCCGAGTTCGGTGGCCACCATGCACAGCACGTCGGCGCCAAACGTGGGCGGCAGGTTGGCCTGCACCACTTCTCGCGACGAAGGTTCTTCCGGCAGGGGGAACGACTTCAGGAAGCTGACTCCGAGAATCAGCACGAGCAAAGCCGGCCCCACGAAGCGGCGGTTCAAAACACCTCCGCTTCAAATGTGTAAAGGGTGGAGGCGGTGTCGCGCCAGGCTTCGGCAGCCAACCCCGCTTTGAGGCACGTGTGGCGCAGGAACATCAGTCGATCCCAGCCATTTTCCGAGGCGACCTGAGGTAGAAGCACTCCCGATCTCTCTCCCTTTCTCACCAAGAGGCCGTGACGGCCCACTTCGATTGAGTCGGCCTCGTCGCACCGCGCAAGCGGCGAGAGCACCGACAACTCGATCGACAGGTCGGGCAGGTCGGCTGCGGTGAGGGGATCAAACCGCGGATCCCTTGTGGCCGCCGCCACTGCCATTCGCACCACCGATTCTACCAGTGGCGTGGTGGCCTCGACCGATCCAAGACAGCCTCGCAACTGACCCGCCACTTTCAGAGTGACGAATACCCCCCGCCTCTGACGCAGCGCTTTGTCGACCCTGTCGAGTTCGGGGGGCGACCCCCCGTACACGGCCGACGCCACCGACTGGCGGGCGATGCGAAGCAGCTCCTGGCGATCGACTGCCGAAAGCCCTTCCTGCTTTACCGAATCGGCATTCAGGACGTAGTGCTTGGCAGTTGGCGCCGCCTTATCCCGAATACAGACTGCTGACAGATACCCCACAACTCCGGAATCGTCGCCCGTGGTTTCGCCAGAATTGCCGAAACCCGTTATCAGAGAACGAGTTGCGCCTAGCTTGCGAGCGGCGTGCAGGCAGGCCAGAATCGGTCCGGCTCCGCAGGCCTCCCCTTTGCCCGCTTCAAACGTGTGCGACAGTGCCGCCGGGTCGAAGGTTTTAATGCCATCCCGGACGGCGCTGTCAAGTCGTAATGCCTTGGGGGCCGGGTGGTAGTGCGAGAGGTCGGAAGAGGCCACCAGGAGTACCGGGCGCTCGTTGGCCAGGGACGCCAGGGCGTCGCCGAGTACGTGCCAGTCCTGCTGTTCGCCCATGACGACGGCTACCAGTTTGAACGATCCCAGCACGATCTGCAGAAAAGGCAGCTGCACCTCCACGGCATGCTCCGACTGGCCCCCGCCTGTGTGGCCCATGTTCGAGAGGTAGATCGTGGAGGGCGCCACACGTGTGAGGCGCTTGGCCAGGGCCGAGTGGGTGGGCAGGGCGCCCAGGGGCGTTTCGTAGGATCCGCCATTGTAAACCGAAATGCCCCGGAAGTACTTGGTGTGGGAGGGCGAAACCACGACCACGGCCTCGAATTCGCGACCTTCGAGCTGCTTGTAGGCCGCCGCGGCGATGCGCCCCGAATACGTGTACCCGGCATGGGGTGCCACCACGGCCACCACGTCGCTGTCGAGCTCGGGTTTTTCCGCTGCCGCGTAAAACTCGGCGATGGTGCGCGACAACTCGGTGGGTGAGGCAGGATAAAACTGCCCCGCCCAGGCGGCGCGCCGCACTTCGTCGGTTTTGACTTCCGTTTCCATCAGCCCGGAAAGATGCCGGACCGTTCCCGCGGAGACAATACCTTGCTTCGCCTGCGGATGATTGGACGCGCCTAGGGCAGCCGGCACGATGCCACACCTAACCTGCACGTCTCCATGTGGTTAGCGATATCGCGGCGGCGAGTCGCCGGCCCCTTCTGCCTTGACCCTGACCGCCTCGAGGAGATAGTTGTGGGCTTGCTCCGTGGCAGGAGCGGACGGATGCGGGGCAATTCGATCCTCCACGGTGTGCAACCCCAGTCTCCGCGCACCGGTACCCATGCTCAGAGTAATCGTAGATACCTCGGATCGGCTCCAGACCGATGCTCCGTCGAAGCTGGCCGACCTGGAACGTCTTCAGGCGCGCCTGCGGGTGCGACAGGTGGCTACGATCGACCTGGGCCGCTTTGCCCCCGACCTCGAACCCGATCGCGAATGGCTGGCTGAAGCCGAGTCATGCCTGCGCAAGTCCGGCGCTCTGAAGCCTGCCACCTCCGCCACCATCGCGAAATTTCACGACGCGGCGCGCACCTGGTTCGAGCGCCGATTCGACGTGCGACCCGGCCCGCGATCCCTGGTGCTCACGCATGGAGTACGAGAGGGCATACACCATCTTGCCATGGCACTGGTGAATCCCGGCGATCACGTGGCGCTGCCCACGCCTTCGTATCCGTATTATCGCACGGCCGTGCGCTACGCCGGCGGGTTGCCGGTGGAAATGCCCCTGCGCGAAGCGGGCAACTACCTGCCCAACCTGGCGCGGCTCTCATCGTCGGGCCCGGCGCCGCGCATCGTGGTAATCAACTATCCGCACAATCCCACGTCCACGCCGCCCGATGCAGCATTCTACGCCGACCTCGTGAAATGGGCCCGCAAACGCAACGTGATCGTGGTCCAGGATTTCGCGTACGGTGAAATCCACTTCGACCAGCCACCGCCCATTTCGATTCTCAACGTGCGCGGCGCCCGCAACGTGGCCGTTGAGCTGCACTCGTTTTCCTTTACCTATCACGTGCCCGGGCTCAAGGTGGGGTTGGCCGTGGGCCATCCCGACATCGTGCGGGCGCTCCATGAGTCGCAGGCGCGCCTGGCGACGGCCCCCAGCGAGTTCGCGGTGGCGGCGGGAAGTGCGGCGTTCGCCAGCTACGAACGGCAGGCCGCCGTCAACAACCAGGAGTTTGCACGCAGGCGCGACGCCATGGCCCGCGGGCTCGACGCCCTCGGCTGGACCTATCGCAAGCCCGCCGCGGGCGGTTTCTTCTGGGTGCGCTCGCCGCGGCGCGACGATGTGCTCCTGGCCCGGCGGCTACTGGTGCGAGCCGGCGTGCTCGTGGCGCCCGGCTCGGCATTCGGCGAGGCCGGAGAGGGCTTTCTGCGATTCGCTCTCAATCGGGATTCGTCGCAGATCGAGAAGGCCCTGGCGCGCATCGGTGACCTCTGGTCTCAACGGCTCAAAAGGATGAGAAAGTCATGGGGACGGTCCGACTCCAGCGCATGACGTTTTACGGCTTCCATGGCGTCTCCAAGGCCGAACGCGAAACCGGCCGCCGATACGAAGTGGATTGCGAACTCGTGT
>DAIOGN010000109.1:5887-11439 GCA_036745245.1 Candidatus Zixiibacteriota bacterium | reverse complement strand
CCTCGTTCACGCGCTTGTTGGCCTTGATGATCGCGAGCACCTCGCCCGTGCCTTCGAGGATATCGTAGCCCGTGAACAGGGTCTTCCGGACCGAGGAAGCGATCTCCTTGTACACCGGGCTCACCTTTTCCTCGCCCGAGCCGGCCCAGGCTGCCCGGATTGTACCAGAGGGCCGATGCGTCGGTCACGAGCACCGAATACGCGCCGCCCAGCGACAGCGCCCGGGCGTTGTGAATGACCTGACTCCCCAATAGCGGCTCGTAGAGTGGACCGTTGGGGCTGTTGATGAGGTCGAATGTTTGAGCCTGCGCGGCAGTTTGCCACACGCAGGTCAGGCTCAGGGCTGCCGCCAGCCTGGCTCCCAGGCGTACCGCCGTCCGGACCATGGATGCGAAGCGAATGGGCTCTCCGTGAGTGTAAATACGACGAGTGGCGGGTAGCCCCGGACGCCCCCTCAGGCGCAGTCCCCGACCCCCACTATGCATAGCATGCAACGGTTCATCCCTCGCCCGGCCCGGCTAGAACTCCTGCAAGTATACTATACGCAAATGGCGGCCGATCTGCTCGGCATCTTTTCGGTTCTGCAGGAGGTCGGACAGGATGGCTTCCAGGACCAGTTCGCGGGAGTACTCCCAGCGCAGGCCCAGGTTCATGTAGCCACGGCCCTGGCCCACGGGGGACCCGGCCTGGTTGTCATTCAGGGCCATCGTGTACTCGAACAATGCCGACCACTCTTCGTTGTAATGGAGGTCCCAACCGAAGAAGGCATCGGGTCCGTCTTCGCCGTCCCCGGTTTCGAAGGAGTAGTTGATGCCTCCGTGAAACCCTGTGGCGACGCTGAGGGTGTAGAAGTTTTTCGATACGACCGCGTAGATGCCCTTGGACTTGATGGTGTAGCGATCGTATTCGATCGAGTCGACGGTGCCGAGGTAAGGCCCGTAGCCCTGGTCGTCGTAGCCCACGGTCATGGCGGGCATTCTGACAGTTTCGGGAATGAGCTGCAGCTTCGTCTGAAAGGATACGCGCTCATTCCAGATGGGCTCGGACGTTCCCAGGAGCCCTTCGGCTCCGTAGCTCACACCCACCAGAAAGCGGTTCGTGAACCCCAGGCTCGTGCCAATGAGCAGGCCGCCTTGTCCTCCCACCCAGGTCGTTACGTCGAAGTTGCCCTTGGGCAGGGTGGCCGCGGTGGGGTTTTGTATAAGATAGCGCGGGGGCGGTCCGTGGTCGGGCTGCGCACCGGGATAGCGTGAGTCGGACGGCGGATCATCGCCGCCGTATTGAGCCTGCGACACCGCAGGCCAAAGGCAGAGACACGCACAGAACAACACTGGGCGGATAGACAATTTCTCCCCTCCTCATCAGAAAACGCCTATCGCTTTCGCCACGAACGTAGGCGCCCATGAAGCGACTTGCAACAGGTTTCTGGTGTGGATCTGCGCGCCTGGAGCGCTGGGGGTGCGCACAGGGAAGGGAGGCCGAAGCCGGTCTGAAACGACACCGGCCGCCCTGAGGCGGCCGGTGTGTGATGCTGTCGCTCCACTACGGAACATCGCGCCGGTCTCTACTCGATGACCGTTGGACTGCGAGGAACACTCTCCCCCCGTACGGCGCGAGCCGTGTGCGAACGAAACTTGTTACTTCTTGCCGGAAGGCGCGATCGCTTCCTTTGCGGCCTTGGCCACGCGGAATTTCACGACCGTCTTGGCCGGAATCTTAATGGCTTCGCCGGTCTGCGGGTTGCGGCCCATGCGAGCCTTACGCTGGCTCTTCACGAGCTTGCCGATACCAGGCATCACAAACTGGCCGGACTTTCTGGTTTCGGCGATGGCCGTTTTGGCAAGCGTGTCGAGAATCTCGGCCGCGCCAGCCTTGGTCAACTCGCACTTGTCGGCCAGGTGGGCCACGATCTGCGCCTTGGTCATGGGTTTAGTGGGCATCTTGTTCCTCCTACATTGTGAATGGTTTCGCGGTGTTCAACTTGTGAAACACCAGCATCCATGCGCCCAAACAACGGTCTGCAAAAAACAAGTCAAGTGCGAAATTGGTTTTTCGGGCCCCGGATGCGGTTTTTCGTGAAATGATGGACGGCGACATCCGGAGGGCGGACCGGGACCCAACGTCCCGATTCAGGCCCCCGTTGTGCCCCGAGCAAGCGGGGTGTACCTTGGCAGGCGAGCTTCACCATGATCGATTCCACATCGACTCCGCCGGACCCGGGCCCGGTTTCGAGCAAACTTGCATCGCTGGCCGAACTGGCGCGACTTCTTGGCAACGCGTCCGACGAGGTCTCGGTGCAGAACGCCATCCTCGTGGGAGCCATGACGCTGTGCGACGCCGACTACGGGTCGATCCAACTGTTCGAAAGCGGAAGGTCGAATCACATCCATCTGGACCGCTGGGAAGGGAGTCTCGAAGGCGATCTCGCCAGCCGTTGTGACGCTTTAATCGCTTCGTGGATCGCGCAGAACGACAGCCACTTCCGCAGCGCCGACCTCGCGCTTGATTCACGCATTCCGGAGCTCGATTCCGAGCCGCTGCATACCGCCGTGCTCGCCTGTCCCATTCATCACAGGCAGGAGCGGATCGGCGCCATCATTCTGGCCCGGCCCGTCGGCAGGGAGTTCGGTGCAGAGGAGGAGCAACACCTCAACGTTGTATCCGAACTGGTCTCGTCGGCTCTTTTCCACATTCGACACCACCGGCTGGTACAGGACGAGAACCGGAGGTTGCGTGACCAGCTTCTTGATGAAGGCCAGCTCTCAGGATTGCTGGGCCGGTCTCCTGTCTGGCTTTCGGTCTGCAAAGTCCTGCGCAACGCCGGTCCGTCGGAGGCACGCATGCTGCTTCTGGGTGAGTCGGGGACCGGGAAGGAGGTCTGCGCCCGCAGCATTCACGAACTCTCACGCCGTCGGGAGCGGCCCTTCGTCGCCGTCAATTGTGCAGCTCTTCCCGAGACCCTTGCCGAAAGTGAGCTGTTCGGGTACGTCAAGGGCGCCTTCACGGGGGCCGTGTCCGACCGGAGCGGACTGTTCGTGGAGGCCGACGGGGGAACGCTATTTCTCGATGAAGTGGGGAGCGCCAGCGCTCAGGTACAGTCGTCCCTGCTCCGGGCCATCGAAGAGAGTGAAATCCGGCCCGTGGGGGCCACCACGCCCCGTAAGGTGGATGTGAGGCTGATCTGCGCCACCTCGTGCGATCTCGAGGCCATGGTGAAGGCGGGGACGTTTCGCAAGGATCTCTATTTTCGAATCAACGTCGTGAGTCTCCTCCTGCCGCCCCTGCGGCAGCGTCGAGAGGACATCGCCCCGCTCGCCTCGGAGTTTCTGAAGCGCATGGCCCAGCGCAACGGCCGCAGCCTCAGGGGTCTGTCACCGGCTGCGCTGGTGGCCCTGGAAATGTATGCCTGGCCGGGCAATGTACGGGAATTGCTCAACGCCATGGAGCATGCCACGCTCTTCACGCCGCCCTCCGACGAGTATGTTCCCGCAGCTGCTCTGCCGGAGCGGATCCTGTCGGGCAGCACCACTCTGCCGGGTGACCGCCACGACGGGCAGTCGCTCGATCTCGCGCTGGCGGCCTTCGAGCGCGCCATCGTGCAGGGAACGCTCGATCGCTGTGGCTGGAATCAGAGTGAAGCGGCGCGCGTTCTGGGCGTGTCGGAGAAACGCATCCGCACACGCATCCGGGAGTTCGACCTTCGCCCGGAATCGGGTGAGGGGACGCCGCCGGAAACTCAAGCTTGACGCACTCCGGCCGGCCCGGTTCCTTGACCCGGGAAGGAGAGCCGGGGAGTCTCACGCTTGTGCACCTCTCCTTTGTCATCACTTCCAGGGCCCCGGGGGTCCGAATCCGTGAAAGGAGCCATGCATCACTATGGGGATGATCAAAGAGTTCCGTCAATTCGCTGTGAAGGGAAACGTGGTGGATATGGCCGTGGGGATCATCATTGGTGCGGCCTTCGGCACTATCGTGCAGTCTCTGGTGAACGACATCATCATGCCACCCATCGGCCTGGTTCTGGGAAACGTTGATTTCACCAACCTCTTCGTGGTACTGAAGGAGGGAGCGCAGCCCGGGCCGTACGGCACGCTGGCCCTGGCCCAGGCGGCCGGAGCCGTGACGTTTCGCTATGGCCAGTTCGCCAACACGATCGTCAGCTTCGTCATCGTGGCGGTCGCCGTGTTCCTACTGGTGAAGCAGGTGAATCGGCTCAAGCAGAAGGAGCAGGCCGCGCCGCCTTCGCCCTCTCAGAAGGAGTGTCCGCGGTGCTTCTCGCTCATTTCCATCAAGGCCTCGCGCTGCCCGCAGTGCACGACTGAACTGCAGGCGGTCTGAGCACCGCGGGGGAGCCGCGATGACTGCTGAAGAAGGCGCCGAATGAACTGGCCCAATGTCATCACCGTGGTCCGCACCGGACTCGTGGTGGTGGTGGTGTTCCTGGCGTACGGTCATGACGTGGCCAGCCGCGTGGCCGCCGCGGCCGTGGCCCTGCTCATCATCGTGGGGGACTGGCTCGACGGTCACCTGGCTCGACGTCTGAACCAGTCCTCGACTCTGGGAAGCCTGCTCGACGTGGCCGCCGACCGGATGGCGGAATCGGTGATCTGGATCGTGCTGGCCGACTTGCGAGCCGTGCCCGTGTGGATCCCCATCGTCGTCATCTCACGCGGAATTCTCACCGATACGTTGCGCGGCTACGCTCTGCAATTCGGCTACGCGGGCTTCGGCAGTCATTCGCTCCATCAGTCGCGTCTCGGCAAGTTCATCACCGGCTCCGCCTGGATGAGAACGGGCTACGCCGTGCTGAAAGCCTTCTGCTTCAGCTGGCTGTTTCTCGCCCTGGCGGCGGAGAAGCTGGCCCCGGAGGTGACTTTCATTTCGGACCAACTGCTGGCGTCGGCGTTTGCCGTGGGACGCGCGGCGGCGGTGGCGGCCGCAGTGGTTTGCCTGGTGCGTGGCGTGCCTGTACTTGTGGAGGGCTGGGCCCTCGCCCGGCGTGAGAAACCCGCCTAAGCTCGCGCTCTGGGACATCGACGGCACGCTGGCGACTCCCAGTCTGGAGCGGCAGTTCGTGGATTTCCTGATGCGGACCGGACGCTCGAGCCCGGCCCGCATCGTGGCGAGCGCGCTTCTGCTCGCCTGCCGCTGGCCTCCAACCATGTACCGGATGAAGCTCCCGTATGTGCGATCCGAACCCACCGAACGCGTGATCGAATGGGTGGAGCACTGGTGGTCGGACAGGGGAGAGCGCAGTCTGTTGCCGGGCGCCTCGCGCACACTCCACATGATGCGCGAGCGCGGAGTGGAGATCGTGCTGCTTTCAGGAACGGCGGACTTCCTGGCCGCCCGCGTGGCGCGGCACTTCGGCGTGTCTCAATTCATTGCCGGCCGTGCTGAAATACTGGCCGGGCGTTACACCGGTGCCCTGGTGGCACCCCATCCGCATGGCCGGTACAAACTGGACTACGCTGAGGCATGGATGGGGGACCGGCAGTCACTGTGGCACCAGACCTGCGCGCTGGGAGATCACGAGGGGGATGTTCCGCTTC
>DAIOGN010000109.1:0-5877 GCA_036745245.1 Candidatus Zixiibacteriota bacterium | reverse complement strand
GGGACTGCCCGTGGCAGTGAATCCGCGGCCGCGGCTTCAGCTGGAAGCCGCGCGGCGCGGCTGGCCGGTGGTCACGGATGACATGCTGCCCGCTGCCTTACTGGAAAACATGTAGCCCGACGGGCGTGCAGACTCAGGGCTTCAGGATGGTCGTGGAGTCCCGCCAGGGGCCCACGGCATCGCGGTACTGCCAGGCCATCGCGCGCGCAATCTGCGCGAGGTGACCCAGATCGTGCACCACCCACATCGACAGATGGTGCGACAGGGTCACCGTCCCCAGGGTTGGATGCGTGCCCGTGCGCTGCAGAAGGTCAGGCGAGAGGTCCAGCTCCTTGAGTTCGCGCACCGACCTGGAGCGCAGAGCTTCAAACGTGTCGAGCAGGTCCGGCAGGCTCTGTCCGCGCGAGGCGTCACGCATGGCGAAGCGGTCGAAGGGCGGGAACGTGACCGACGGCCCCGACTCGAGGATCATGCGAGCGCGAGGAATCCAGTCTGTGCGCTCTCCATGAATGAGGTGGCCCACCACGTCGAACGGGCTGAAGGTGTCGCCCCCGGTGCGGGCATTCGTCCACTCCGGGCCGGCCTCGCCCAGAAGGGATCGCAGCACGTCCGGCGTGCGCACGAGAATCCGAACCGCCTGGTCTACCTGGTAGTCCATGATCGGAGAGAGACATCGATACGCTTCTCATGCGGTCGGCGCAACAGGACCCAGGCGCATTTGAGCACAAAAAAAACCGGCACGGGGTGCCGGTTTCCAGACCGCGGAACGACTCCGGGTTCAGCCGCCGTACTTCACGGAACAGCCGTACGACTTGGTCCAGGTCGTGGACAAGGGCTTGCCCGACTTGGCGAGCGTGAGGGCCTCCGTCACGTAATTGACGGCGCCCTTCACATCTTCGGGCTTGGCCGAGGGCTTGTCATCGATGGCCCCGGAATAGAGGATCACTCCCTGGGGGTCGATCACGAACATCTGAGGGGTGGTCTTGGCTTCGTACACTTTGCCCACCGCTCCGTCGGTGTCCACCAGGTAGGCCGTGGACTTCATGCCTTCGTCCGCGATGCGCTTGGCGAGCGCCTCCCCTTCGAAGAAGCCCTGCATGCCGGGCGCCGACGAACAGATCGACAGCCACACCACTTCCTGGCCGGTGTACGTCGTCTGCAGTCCCTGCATGTTCTTTGAGTCGTAATGCTTGCGCACGAACGGGCAGTCGAAGTTCACCCATTCGAGCACCACGTACTTTCCCTTGTAATCCGACAGCGCGTGCTTCTTGCCTGCGGCATCGGCCAGGGTGAAGTCGGGCGCTTTCGACCCGACGGTGGCCACCTTGGCCGGTAGGGCGGCGGGGGCCGACTCGGCGGCCTTGTCGTCGGCCCATGCCGGCGCGATGGCCAGTGCAAGGAGCGCTGCTCCTGTAATACTTCTGTTCCAGTTCACTGATGTCCTCCTGTGTTGGTTGGTGAATCGTTTTGAAGTTGGTCGAGGGCCTCGAGCACGATGCCCGGCGTGAGGATTTCGGGAAGCGTCACGTACCGGTCCACTCCGTGTCCCGAGTAGAGAACGTAAAGAGGGACGCTGCTGCGTCCGAAGTTCGAAAGCGCGCGCGTGATCTCCGCGCTGCGCAGAGTCCAGTCGGCCTTCATGAGCACCACGCCCTGTTCACGCACGCGCTCCAACACCGCCTCAGACCCCAGGGCCACCTGCTCATTCACTTTGCAGCTCAAGCACCAGTCGGCGGTGAAATCGAGGAGCACCGGCGTGCCCTGCGCCACCAGACGCGAGAGTTCGCCCTCGTCGTATCGAACCCAGGTCTCCGAATCGGCCGCATTCGAAGGCGTGGCGCCGAACAGTGTCACTCCACGGGCGCCCCACGTGGCGGCCGCCAGGAGCAGAAGCGCACCGGCCACACGGGCGGCTCGCCGGGACCCCTCGCTCCGTGAAAGGGCTCCCCAGCGTCCCCAGATCCAGGAAGCGATGGCGAGAAGCAGAAGCACGCTCATGAGCACGGCGATGGCCTGCGGTCCCGATTGATTGCCGAGCACCCAGGCCAGCCAGACGACGGTGGCCAGAAGCAGAAACCCGAACGCCTGCTTCAGGGTCTCCATCCACGCGCCGGGGCGCGGCACGAATTTCAGGAGAGCCGGAGAGCTGGCCAGCACCACATAGGGCAGGGCGAGTCCGAGTCCGAGCGCGGTGAAGATGAGAAGCGATAGATGCGCCGGCTGTGTAAGCGCATAGCCGAGGGCAGACCCCATGAACGGCGCCGTGCAGGGAGTGGCCACCACCACCGCGAGAATGCCGCTGGTGAACGTGCCAAATGCGCCGCCACGTCCGGCCGCACCCGCCCCCACGCCCATCCACGAAGTTCCCACTTCGAAGACGCCGAGCAGCGAGAGGCCCAGAAGGAAGAAGACTCCGGCCATGGCGAGCACGAACAACGGCGATTGCAGCTGAAAGCCCCAGCCCAGGGCTTCGCCCGCACCGCGCAGGGCCAGGAGCAATCCGGCCAGACTCCAGAACGACACGAGTATGCCGGCCGTGTACAGCAGGCTGTGCGACAGACTGGCTCGCTGTCCGTCGCCCGCCGCCTGCACCAGGCTGAGCACCTTGATGGACAGCACAGGCAGGACGCACGGCATGAGATTGAGTATCATGCCGCCCAGAAATGCGAAGACGAGCGGAACGAGAATCGAACCCTGGCCGCCTGTGGTGGCCGCGCCCGACGCACCGGGCTCGCATGGCACGACCTCGATCTGGAGGCTTTGTTCCGATCCTTCGCCGCGCCAGCCGATGCTGCTCACGAGAAGGCCGGCGAGTCTCTTTGGCGCCACGGGGTTGTTGGTCGCTCTCGGAACCTCGAGCCGGAAGTCTTTGCCCTGTGTCGAGAAGGTCTGAGCGCCACTGTGCGAGATGACATCCGAGGCATAGGGAAGGAAGAACACCTCGCCCAATTCACCCTGCCACCAGGCGGGCGGAGTGATCGTAAATTGGATGGACCCAGGCAGGAGTTCGGCTCCTACGATCCAGTCGGGTGCCGTAATCGGCAGTTGGAATCGGGTGTCGATGAACTCGGCATCCCACCGCCGGTCGAGCTCGGGCGAGCCTGTGCTCACAGGCAGCACCAGCTCCACGCGTCCCGCACCCGGAATGCAGACGTGGCTGCACACCAGCCAGTCCACGGCAGCCTTCAGGGTCACTTCACCCAAGACGTTGTCCGGCGGCACGATCTCCACCGGAAGCAGTACCGAGCCTTCGTAGCCGTAGCTCGCGAGCGGATCTACCACCAGCCTCTCGGGGACGGGCCATTGAAGGTCGCCCGCCTTGAAACCGTCGGGGAGATCCCATGTCACCGTGGGGGGCAGTCCGGCATCGCCGGCATTCCGCCAGTTGATGTGCCAACCCGGATCCATCCGGAACCGCAACGCCACGGAGAAGGGCTGTCCCGGACGAATCGACTGGACTTCCGAGACCAGTTCCAGGGCCACATGACCGTCCCTGACTTCCGCACCGGCAGCGTGCCAGGCGGGAAGGACCAGGCAGACGAGGGTGGCCAGAAGTGCGGTCCGGGTGGGTTGGTGCATTCGCAAAGTATTGCTGGAAAACAGATTGGGCGCCAGCGACAACATCCTCTCGGGGGATCGGGATCGGGCGACCGACTGCAGATTCTAACTCACACGCGTCGTAAAGTTCCTGGGAGAGTGAAGGATCCCGCTCTCGCATCCGCAGTTGGTAGAAACGTGGGCAACGGCTATGATGCGGGCTGTGCCCGGATCGCGGTCGTTCCGGACGACGGAAACTGCCATGACCCTACGACAACTGTTGACGCCCGTGCTGCTTGTGTGCGCCTGTCAGGGAGCCGAGCACCGGGCCGACTCGACACGGAGCAGAGACATGAAAGCACCTGCGGAACCCGCCCGGGCCCTGGACATTGGCGTTGTTTCCACCGGCGGCGACAGCACCCGGCTGGCGTCGCTTGACGCTCACGCGTACCTGGTGGTGAACGTAGCCAGCGAATGCGGATTCACCCCCCAGTACGACGGGCTGGAGCAGCTCTACAGGCAGTACCGCGATCGTGGCCTGGTGGTGGTGGCCTTTCCCTGCAATCAATTCGGGGGTCAGGAGCCCGGCACCGATCTCGACATCCAGAACTTCTGCCGCGTGAACTACGGTGTGAGCTTTCCGCTCATGTCCAAGATTGAAGTGAAAGGGGAAGGGCAGCATCCACTCTACCGCCATCTCACGAGACACTCAGAGCGCCCCGGTGAGATTCAGTGGAACTTCACCAAGTTTCTGCTGGATCGGGAAGGGCATGTGGCCGCACGCTTCGAACCCACCGTGGAACCGCTGTCGGACCAGGTGAAGCAGGCCGTCGAAGCGTTACTCTAGATCTTGAAACCGACACCGGGGCCCGGCGAACACGACCGGGCCCCGATGAACCTCAGGTTACTTAAGCAGCGTCATCGTCTTCGACTGTACTTCATCACCCGCCGACAGACGATAGAGGTACGTGCCTGAAGGGACCGATTCGCCATTCTCCGAGCGGCCATCCCACGTCACTCTGTGAGCACCCGCCCCCCGGACACCGTCCACGAGTGTGCGCACTCTGCGCCCCAGAGAGTTGAAGATTTCGAGACGCACACTCATCGAAGACGCGAGTGAGAACGCGATCTCCGTGGTGGGGTTGAACGGATTGGGCTGATTCTGGGCCAGGTCGAATCCGGACGGGAGCACGGAGGCTGGCTCATCGCCTGCGGCAGCGGCGCTTCCTCTGGCCTCCCGGGTCACACACGAACCCGGAAGACACGACGGCGCAGACGCGGCGTTCGGACCGCAGGAGGTTCCGGCCGCGGGGCACACCACCACGCACAGCGAGTCCGTGACCATGCAGCTCGCGCCGGCCCCGGCCTTGCAGGTCGCCGCGCAGGCAGCCGCCATGGCCGAGTCGCACGTCACCTGAGTACACAGGCTGAAGTCGCCACCGAAGCATGCTGCGAGCAGTTCCTTCGCATCCGTCTCCGACACGCTGGCGGAACGAGTGTTGCGCACGCGTTCGACGGCCATCTCGAGAATCGGACCCGTGGACACGACGCACGTGCGTGCGCCCGACTCCAGAACTTTCACTTCGCAGAGCTGTTCCAAAGCGCCCACGAGCAGCCTGCACTGTTCCAGATCCGGCAGGTCCGTGACTCTCAGTTCACAGACCGAGTCGCAGTGCACCCAGTTCACGTTGGCCTCGCCCGCCCCCATGGCGGCGAGCAGGGTCTGCAGGCGGTCTTCGTGCCGGGCCAGTTCCGGATCGACTCCGGCGAGTGCCACCTCATACCCCACGGTTTTCTCGTAGTGAAACGGAACCAGAGTGACAAAGGCCAGAACGAGAGCAAAGGCCCCGGCACTCACGCCCCAGCGAACCCCGGCCGTTCCGAACTTCCAGAAATCGCTGAGCCATTGCAGTCCGGACCAGCCGCGCCGGGCAAGTCGCTCCTCCAGGGCACGGCGCGTCTCCCACAGCGAAGGCACCGGCTCGAGAGGGCGCTCCCCGCGGGACGTCTCGAACGCGTGCTCGAGAAGAATGGCGGCGTCCCACGCCGGACGGCACGACGGGCAGCTGTTGGCATGGGCTCGAAGATCGAAATCAGCTTCGGCCAGGGACACGAGGTCCTTCAGTCGACGTTTGGCTTCACGGCAATCCATATGCGTTCCTTTCTCGCGGCGCGGAGAGCACGTCGTTCCCGGCGCGCGAGCGTAAGGTTGAGTTCATCTCTGAGGCGCGAGCGAATCCGGCACAGGCGCACCTTGAGTGTGCTCTCCGAGCGGCCCAGAAGTTCGGACAGGTCGGACAGGCGCCACGCGGACAGCTTGTCATTCGCGGCCGCAAGGAC
>DAIOGN010000108.1:0-11566 GCA_036745245.1 Candidatus Zixiibacteriota bacterium | reverse complement strand
CCCTTGTCCACCTTGGCCACGAACCCGTCGAGTCCGTCGAGGAACGCCGCCAGCACCACGAGCCAGCAGGCCTGAATGGAATTGCCGTGAATGCACGCCACCAGGGCCAGGAAGCCGCACAGGAGATTGCCGGCCGTGAAGGCCCCCGGGAACACCCCTCGGAGATTAGCCAGCGTCCGGTCCCGCCAGCACAGACACGCCGGCTTTCACGCGGTCGCCCCGTTGGACGCGGGCCGACAGCCCGGAGGGCAGGGTGAGGTCCACCCTGGAGCCGAAGTGAATCATGCCGTAGCGTTCGCCGCGCGAAAGCGTCTGGCCCACGTCGATCCAGTTCTCGATCCGCCGCGCCACAAGTCCGGCCACCTGCACGCAGGTGATGCGACCCAGCCGGGGAACGTCCATCGTGAGGCGTACGCGTTCGTTTTCCACCGACGCGCGCGCATCGTACGCCGGCAGGAACCGGCCCGGCGTGTGCACAAGCTCCAGCACGCGGCCCGACACCGGAGCGCGGTTGACATGAACGTCGAACGGTGAAAGAAAGATGCTGATGTGCAGCTCTCCGTCGGCACGTCGTACGTCCACCACCCGGCCATCGGCCGGTGAGACCACCGCGCTCTCCGGCAATCCCTCCGGAGGCGTGCGGTGCGGATCACGGTAGAATTGAAGGACAAAAACGAACAGCAGCGTAAACAACCCGCCCACGGCGACCCCAAGGCCGCCTGGCAACCACCACCACGCGAGAGCGGCCACGAGCGCCAGAAGCGCGAGGCGGAGATAGCCGGGGCGTGCCACGTCACCGTCCCTTCGGAACGGTACGACGCAGGATGGTGCGCGCGTGACGCATGTATGGATGCAGGTCGAAACAGGCGTCGAGCGCCGGGCGCGTCAGGTGCTTCTTCACCAATGGATCGCGGCTGAGACGCTCCCGGAAGGATCCGCCCCGGTTCCAGGCCGTGTGCGCGTGACCCTGTACGATCCGGTAGGCGTCTTCGCGCGCCAGACCCGAGCCGGCGAGAGCCAGCAGCACGCGCTGGCTGAACACCACGCCTCCGCCCGCCTGGATGTTGGCGGCCATGCGTTCGGTGTCCACCTCGAGCCGTTCGATGAGTTTGACCGACTGCACCAGCATGTAGTAGAGCACCATGGTGGCGTCAGGAAATACGACGCGCTCCACCGACGAATGCGAGATGTCGCGTTCGTGCCACAGCGCGATGTTCTCCAGGCCGGTGCCGGCGTACCCGCGCAAGAGCCTCGCCATCCCGCACAGTCTCTCGCAGAGGATCGGATTCCGCTTGTGCGGCATGGCGGACGAACCCTTCTGCCGCGCCGAGAACCCCTCGGCCATTTCACGCACCTCGCTGCGCTGCAGAAGCCTCACTTCGAGCGCGATGCGTTCGAGTGTGCCGCCGCAGATGGCCAAAGCCGACAGCAACTCGGCGTGACGGTCGCGCTGCACCACCTGGTTGGACGCGGCGGCAGGCACGAGCCCCAGTTTCCTGCACACGTACGCCTCCACGTAGGGCTCGACGTGTGCGAAGTTTCCCACCGCGCCCGACACCTTGCCCACGGCCGTGCGTTTGAGGGCCGCTTCCAGGCGCTCCCGGTCGCGACCCAGCTGGGCGTACCAGATGGCGAACTTGTGCCCCAGCGACATGGGTTCTGCGAACACTCCGTGCGTGCGACCCAGAATGGGCACGTCCACCCAGTCCCAGGCGCGGCGTCCCACGAGCCGCAGGAGGGTCTCGAGCTTCGCGGTGAGGAGTGCACCCGCCCGTTGAATCTGCACCGAGAGCGCCGTGTCGAGCACATCGGAGGAGGTCAGGCCGTAGTGAAGATAGCGCGCGGGTTCGCCCACTTTCTCGGCGACCGCCGTGAGGAAGGCGATGACGTCGTGCTGCACCTCGGCTTCGATCTCCTCGATGCGTTTCACATCGAAGTCGGCCTTTTTCTTGAGCGCCGTCACGGCCGCGCGGGGGATCACCTTGCGGGACGCGAGCGCCTCGGCGGCGTGGAGTTCGATGTCTAGCCAGATGCGGAAGCGCGTCTCGTCGCTCCAGACGGCCTCCATGTCCGGCAGGCTGTAGCGTGCGATCATCGGCCGGCCAGCTGCTCCTGCAGCTTCTTCCAGTCGGAGAGAAACCGCTCCTGCCCGGCGTCTGTGAGCGGGTGCGACAGAAGCTGCTTCAACACGGAGAACGGCAGCGTGGACACATCCGCCCCGGCCAGGGCCGCCTCCACCACGTGCACCGGGTGTCGCAGGCTGGCCGCGAGCACTTCGCACTCGAGATCGTAGTTGCCGAAGATCGTGACGATCATGCGTAGCAGGTCCATGCCCACATGCTGGATGTCGTCGAGCCGACCCAAAAACGGGGAGACGTAGGCCGCGCCCGCTTTGGCCGAGAGCAAGGCCTGCGCCGGCGTGAAGACGAGAGTCATGTTCACCCGGATGCCGTCCCCGGCCAGGGCCCGGGTGGCTTCGAGTCCGGCCGGAAAGCAGGGGATTTTCACCACCACGTGCTCGTGCCACGTGGCGATGTCGCGACCCTGCTTGATCATCGCCGCGGCATCGGTCTCCCGGGCGGTCACTTCGGCGGACACGGGTCCGCCCACGATTTCGCAGATCTCAATCACGCGTGACTTGAACTCGGCTCCCTCCTTATAAACGAGGGAGGGATTGGTGGTCACGCCGTCGAGTACGCCCCACCGGTGAGCGGTGCGGATCTCTTCCAGGTTGGCCGTATCCAGAAACAGCTTCATTGTCTTTTCGTCCTCTTTCGTGGTTGGGCCCGTCGCGGCTCGGGGTCCCCGGGGTAGAACACGCGCACGAGAGTCAGTCCTTGGGCCGGGGCGGGTGCGGCCGCTCCCTTGCGGGAGGGGCGGGCGAGCAGGTCACCAAACGCCTCCACCGTCATGCGTCCTTCCGCCACCGCCACCATGGTTCCCACCAGTGAGCGCACCATCCCGTGCACGAAGCGGTTGCCGCAGATGTCGAAGTGCCACTCCGAGCCGGACCGTCGCCAGCGCGCCTCGAGGATCCGACAGTCCGTACCCCGAGCCGCCGATCTGGCCACGCAGAAGCTAGCGAAGGAGTGGGTGCCGGGCAACGCTTGGGCACACCGCGACAAAAGCGCAAAGGAGAGGGCTTTCGGCACGCTCCACACGTACTGGCGCTCGTACGCGAGGGGGCGGGTCGCGAGCCGGTAGCGATAGACGCGGGCCGTCGCGCTCTTCCGGGCGTCGAACTCGGGCGACGCGGGCGCGATGTCGTGCACCACGAGCCCCGGGGGCGTCAGCGCATTCAGCGAAAGCCGGAGACGATCGGCATGGTGACGAAGATCGGGAAGATTGGCATGCGCCACCTGTCCCGTGGCGTGAACGCCCGCGTCGGTTCGCCCCGCGCCGTGCACACGAATGCTGCGGCCGCCGTACAGCACGGAGAGCGCCTGTTCCAGTGCGCCCTGCACCGTGGCCTGACCGGGTTGCAGCTGCCAGCCGGCGAACCCGCCGCCGTCATACTCGAGTGTGAAACGAACCCGCCAGGTCACAGTCGCGAATCCGTCGGAGCGCATTCCCCGGATGGGTTGTGCGCTCCGAGGTAAATCAGGACACCGATTCGACGGGCCGCTCCGCCAACGCCGGCGTCTCCGGGTCGCCGCCGCGGCGCCCCCCCTGCTGCTCCACCGCCAGCGCCACGCGGCTGCGGAAGTAGAGCGCCATGAGAGCGCCCGAAAGCGTGAGGATCGATCCCGCCCACACCAGTCCCACGAGCGGCTTGCGGGATACCTCCAGCACCAGAAGCGATGCCTGCATCACCTGCGCTCCAGGCTTGTCGAACTTGAGCAGAATGGCTCCCGCGTCGGCCTGGATGCCGCCCAGCGTGATGATGGTTCCGTCGTCCAGCGTTACCGGACCCAGCGTGCGCCCGCCGTCGGCGGTAATCTCCATGTAAGGCGAGAGCTTCCGCACCTCGCCGCCGTAGGGTTTGGCCTGCACCAGCGCCACCACCCGCATGGCTCCTGAAGCTTCCGCATGAGAGCCCACTTCGAATCCGTCGAACGTGTATTCCACGTCACCGTACTTCGCCGTCTGCCCTTTCAGGAGTTCCAGGCTGTTGGCAAATCTGTCGGCGGGGTTTTCACCCGGCGCAAAATGTTCTTCCGGGGCCACGTACACGTCGAACAGCGGCGTGCGGTGAATGTGCGGCTTACGCATGAACCCCTGGTTGAACTCCGACCAGTAGTAGCGGGGATGCGCCATGAAGTACTCGCCTTCACGGTGCACGGCCACGTCGAGCCGTCCTGCATCGGTGTCCTCTCCGGTGCGTCCCATGTACTTGAAGTCGTAGCCCAGAGCAGTTCTCACGTCGCCCTGCCGCAATTCGATCTTCTCGGACGAGTTGAAAGCCGACGAGGAGAGCACGCCCAGAAGCAACACGCCGAATCCGAGATGGGAAATGTAGCTGCCCGCAAGGTACCACTTCTGGCGGTAATAGATCACCAGGTAGAGGAGGTTGGCGGAGGCGGCGAACAGCGCAGCAAAGCAGAACAAGAGATATCCCGGTGTGCGCACTCCGGCCAGCCAGGCCACCGCCGTGGCCGCCACAGCCACGAGAGCCGCCGTGGCCACCTTCTGGCCCACGTGCACACCTTCCCCGCGCCAGCGGAAGTAGGGGTACGTGCCCAGGAGCAGGGCGAGCAGGATGGCCAGAGGAAACGTGATGCGATTGTAGTACTCGATGCTCACGGCCGCCGGGTCGCCCCACAGGCGCGTGAACAGGGGCGACGAGGTGCCCAGAAGCACCAGGGCCGCTGTCACCGCGAACAGGAGCGTGGCCACGAACACGATGAACTCCCGCGACACCAGCTTGCGGTTCACTTCGGGTGCGCGGATGTCCTTCTGGCGGTAGGCCAGCCATCCCAGGGCCAGACCCAGGAATCCCAGCATGAACGCTACGAGGTAGGTGTTCAGGCCGAGGTCCACGAACGAATGCACGGAGAAGTCGGCCAGCACTCCGGACCGTGTGAGAAACGTGCCGTACATCACCAGGATGAACGCCAGCATGGCCAGAAAGAGATTCGTTTTGCGGAGGCTTCCTTCCTTGCGCTCGATGATCAGGCCGTGCATCAGGCTCAGCATGATGAACCACGGGATGACGATGGAGTTCTCCACCGGATCCCACGCCCAGTAGCCGCCCCAGCCCAGCACCTCGTACGCCCAGTAGCCTCCCATGACCAGGCCCGTTCCAAGCGTGACCACAGCAAACGTCACCCACGGCTGCGCCCGCTCGGCCCAGCCCTTGTACTTGTTCAGCGTGAGCGCGCCCAGGGCGAGGGCGAACGGCACCGACGCAGCGGCGAACCCCGAAAACACCACGGGCGGATGAATCGCCATCCAGGGATCCTGAAGCAGTGGATTCAGACCGCGCCCGTCGGCGGGGGCCAGCCCCTCCTGCAGCCCGGGCAACATCGCGAACGGGCTCTTGGCGAGCAGCACAACCAAGAGAAAGATCTGCACCCACATGAAGTAGAACTCAGAGAACCCGGCGTGTTCGTCGTTCGCCCTCCGCACCAGCCAGATGCCGATCTGGCTGCCCATGAACAGCCACAACAGGAACGTTCCCTGCTGGCCGCCCCACAGCCCGGCGACGTTGTAGATGAACCCGTCGCCTTTGGCCGAGTAGCTGTACACGTAGTCCACGCGGAAGTCGTGTACCATGAACAGGTACAGCAGGTAGAGCGTGGCTACGCTGACGCAGGCCGCAAATGCGTAGTACACCTTGCGGCCCCAAGAGGCCGCCTGAGCGTCTCCGCGACCCACACGGAAGTAGGCGTAGGTGGCGACCGCCGCGAACACGGCAGCCAGCGCGATGGCCAGCTTACCCAGAAACACGGGCGCCCTCGCTTTCCTGGTACTTCGACGGGCACTTCACCAGCAACTCATCGGCGGTGAAGCGGTGCCCCGACCAAGTCCCCTTGGCCACCACCTGCGTGGCCTGTTCGAAGTTGCCCGGCATGATCCCCGCGTAGGCGACCTCGAGCGGTTCGCCCGATTCGTCGACGATCGTGAAGATCAGCTCCTGGGTGGACGTATTGTAGGACGTGCTCGTGTGAACGATGTCGCCCATCACCTGACAACGCCGTCCCGAAGCGCGCGCTTCGTTGAAGTCGACGTACGGCGTGACGGTGCCCTGGAACGAAAACGCTCCCAGCACCACCGCACCGGCGACCACAAGCACGCCGATCACGTATTTAGCCTTCATGTTCACCATCCCGAAAGCGACGGTCGAGCCGAACGAGGTAGAAAAACAATCCCACCCAGCCCAGAAGAGCCACCGCCATCGCTATGTAGTTTCCGTTCATGTTAGACGATCTCCCGCTGTCGGGCCCGGCGCGCAAGATGGACGCGAAGGGCCAGCTGGAGCATCCAGAAAAACAGCACAGTAAAACATAAAAAACTCGACAGGAACACCACCTTGTGCGGCCACGCCGACATGTCCATGCGTGCGGGGTGCAGCGAGGGACTCATGCGTGGCATGATGAACACGAAGAAGGGCACCGCGAACACCGCCAGAAGGGAGTACACCGCCGACAGGTTGCCGCGTGCCGAGTCGGTGGTCACCGCCCCGCGCAACGTGAAGTACGAAGCATAGATCAGAAGCAGCATGACGATCGACACCTGCCGGGGATCCCAGTTCCAGTACGCGCCCCAGGCGATCTTGGCGAACACCGATCCCGACAGGGTGGCCAGTACGCAGAACGCCGTTCCCAGCCCGGCCGCCGTCACCGCCCGCTCGTCGTCCTGCCACTTCCGTGTCCGCAGGTAGCGGATCCCGAACCAGATCGAGGTGAAGTAGGCCACGACGGTCACCCAGGCCATGGGCACGTGGTAGTACACGATTCGGAAGGCGTCGTTGTGCCGGGCCTCAAAAGCGGCCTGGTCGCGCATGGGGGTGGACAGGTGGAACGAGCCGAAGATCATGGCCCCCATGGCGGGAAGCAGGGCCCACTTCCACCAGGAGAGGCCGGACGAGCCCAAAACGGAGGGTGCCGACCGGCCCCGCTCTACCATCGTTTCGGTGTGCTCCATCGTGCCTGGCCCCAGGTTGTGCCCCCATCCCGCTTACGCGGGACTAATAGTTGATAATTTACACATCCATCGGTCGGGCACAAGGCGATTCGGTTGCCTGACGCGGTGCTGCCCGGCTGCGGAAGTCCTGCTCCCGCAAGGCGTCAGGCCCACCATACGAATTCGAACAGGAGCCAGCTGCCGCTGGTCATGGCCACCACGTAGGCCAGAAGCAGGCGCAACTCCTGGGTTCCCGAAGCGGCTCCGACCGGGTCCATGGCCGCCTGAGTCGCTCCCACGGCGGCCAGAAGCAGGGGCAGAAGAATGGGCAGGGACAATACGGCAAACAGCGCCCCGCGCAACGTGGCTCGGGCCACGATCGCCGCCACCATCGTGGCGGCGACAGACAGTCCCGCCACCCCCAGGCCCAGGGCCGACGCAAAGAGGCCCCAGTCATGGATCCTCATCTCCACCAGGCCGATGAACAAGGGCGTCACAAGCAGTGCGAGGGCGCACAGCAGGGCCAGGTTGAACAGCAGTTTGCCGAAGTACACGGCGGCGGGCCGGGCGGAGAGTCGCAGTGCAAGCGCCGTGCGGGTGTCCTCTTCCTTGACGAACACGTGAGCCAGAGACGACATCGCGGAGAAGAACAGAACGATCCAGTAGAGCGCGCCCGTGGTAAACCCGTCCGTGCCGGCCCGTGCCGTGGAAAACCCCACCACCACCACCGACACGACCGCGAACAGCAGCATGGCGTTCAACGCATAACGCGTGCGCAGCTCGCAGCGGACTTCCTTGACGAAGATCGCAAAGACGTCACCCCAGGCGGACCAGGCGTTGCCCAAACCGATACTCCTCCTCCTCGTTGGTGGCGACGATCAAGAGACCGTGCTCCGTGTGCGCTGTCAGGATGCCTGCGACCAGGTCGCGTCCCACGCGATCGAGATTGGTGGTGGGCTCGTCCAAAAGCAGAACCGCGGGTTCGTGCAGAAGCGCGCAGGCGAACTTCGCGCGCTGCTTCAGCCCCGACGAAAGTGCGGAATACGACTTGTCACGTTCGTCCGCCAGACCGAATCGCGCCAGGTGAGCGAGCCACCGTTCGTCCGACCCCGCCACGTGCCTCACGCGCGCGAAGAAGCGCACGTTTTCCAGCACGGACAGCTCGTTGTACAGGTGCAGATCGGGAGAGACGAATCCCAGGCAGCGGTGTCGTTCCAGACGTTCCAGCGTCCGCTGCCCGGCGCGCCAGATCACCCGTCCGGACACGGGTTCGGTGAGTCCGGCCAGGATACGCAGGAGCGTGGACTTGCCGGACCCGTTGGGGCCCGCGATGCACACCGACCCCCGGCCCGACAGGGAAAAGCTCACGTCGGCGAACAGTCGCTGTCGGCCGAAGCGGTGGCCGACCTCTTCGCAGAGGAGTTCGAGGTCTCCGGCCGAGCCGGACGAGGGCGGACCTGCCACGCGGGAACCGCGCTAGCGGATGATCTCGAAGAGCCGGCCCCAGCGCACGCGTTCGTAGAAATGCGCGGTGTTGTAGGCCAGACTCCTGGCGTACGTGAGCGGCTCGCGCCAGCTGGTCTCGGGAGCCTGCGGATCGTCCATCCACGACCAGTGCACGATCATGGCCTTGCCTAGGACATTTTCACGCGGCACGAACCCCCACGATCGGCTGTCGGCCGAGCGGTCGCGATTGTCGCCCATCACGAACATGCTGTCGTTGGGCACGCGCAGGGGCGGCATGTTGTCACGCGCATCCCGCGCACGCGCAAAGGGGCCGGGGACCTGCGCCGTATCGTACTTGCCATGTGCCGGGAGGGGGACCCTCTGTCCGTCCACGAACACTTCCTTGTTGCGGATCTCCACGGTCTGTCCCCCCGTGGCAATGCAACGCTTGATGTAATTGACGTCGGGATCGAGCGGATACTTGAAGATCACCACGTCGCCGGGCCGGGGCTCGCGCAAGGCGGGCAGCCGGATGTCGACGAACGGGATGGGCAGACGCGAGCCATAGAGAAACTTGTTGGCGAGCAGGAAATCGCCCACCAGGAGCGTGTCCTCCATGGACCCCGAGGGAATTTTGTAGGCTTCCACGATGGAGGTCTTGATGCCGAGGGCCAACACCAGCGCGATGGCCATCTGTTTCACGAACTCCCAGAAGCGATCGGCGGCGCCCGGGGGCGGCGAGGACGCCCCTCCGGCGTCCGGCCTGGAGTCTTTCTTCTTCATCAGCTAAACACCCTCACAAGGTCGTTGATGGTCACCAGCAGAATGACCAGAAAGAGGAACGCCACGCCCACCTGCTGCACGCGCAGGCGCTGTGAAAGCGAGAGGGGCGTTCCCTTCAGTTTTTCAATGAGAATGAACAGGAGCTGGCCGCCGTCCAGCACCGGAATCGGCAACAGATTGAGAACCGCGAGATTGATCGAAAGAATGGCCATGAATCCGAGGAGCACCCGCCAGCCCTGATCGGCCACCTGGCCGGCCACCGACGCGATGAAGAGAGGTCCGCCGAGATTCTTGAACGACTCGCCCCCCGAGACAAATCTCCCGAAAAAGCCGGCCACCATGAGCGTGTTCTGCCAGGTGACGCGTGCGCCCTCGACCACCGCCGCGAACGGACCCACGGGCTGGTATTCGGCCTTGGGCGAAAGCCCGATCATGCCCACGTCTTCCCCGGTCTCGGGATCCGGGGCAACGCGGGGAGTGACGGCGACGTGCACGGTATCCGCACCGCGCAGCACGGTGAAGGTCACCGGGGTTCCCGCGCGTGGACCCACGTGGCTGCGAAGCGCATCGAAGTTTGTCACCGCCTGGCCGTCGAGGCTCAGGATGAGATCGTCTTCGGAGAGTCCCGCCTGCTGGGCCGGCCAGTCGGCCTTGAGCGTGCCCACGCGGAGCCCCGCATCGACCACGTCCAGCATGCCTCCCGCCCAGAGGATCCCGACGTACAGGAGAAAGGCCATCACGTAATTGGCCAGGGGTCCGGCCAGGATGATGAGTGCCCTCGAACCCGCCGTTCCCCGGCCATCTTGACATAGCCGCCCAGCGGGATGGCGGACACACAGTAATCGGTGTCGCCGCGGCGAAATCCAAACAGGCGCGGCGGATATCCCAGGGAGAATCGTTCCACGCGCACACCGCGCCACTTCGCTACGAGGAAGTGTCCCAGCTCGTGAATGAAAATGAGGGGTCCGATCACCACCAGGAAGTAGAACGCTGTCTGCATGTCAGTCAGGTCCGACGGCTGAGGGCGAGCACGGATCCGTGGCGCTCGATCCACTCCAGCGCGCTCGTGCGAAAGCGAGAGTCCACCTCATATATATCGTGCAACTCGGGTAATGGTTCCGTCCCCGTTTTATCCAGTTGTGCCGCAACGCATTCGGGTATCTGCAGGAAGCTCAATCGGCCGTCGAGGAAGGCTTGCACGGCCTCCTCGTTGGCTGCGTTCAATGCCACGCACGCCGTGTCGCCTTTGGCCAGAGCCCCACGGGCCAGCTCAAGGGCCGGGAAGCGGTGAAGGTCGGGACGCTCGAAATCGAGTCGGCCGAGCGTGTCGAGTTCGAGGCGGGAGCCTGCGGGCTTCCGGTCGGGATGCAGGAGCGCGTACGCGATAGGCAGCTTCATGTCGGGCACGCCGAGCTGCGCGATCACCGATCCGTCGCGAAACGCCACCGCCGAATGCACCACCGACTGCGGATGAATGACCACGCGAATCCGGTCGGCCGGCAGATCGAACAGCCAGCGCGCCTCGATGATCTCGAAGCCTTTGTTCATCATGGTGGCCGAATCCACGGTGATTTTGCGGCCCATGGTCCACGTGGGGTGGGCCAGCGCGTCGGCCGGCGTGATCTGGTCAAACGTCGAGGAATCGCGCCGCAGAAACGGTCCACCGGAGGCGGTGAGCCAGAGCGACTCCACCTCCGCGGGAGACCCCGACCGCAGACACTGCCAGATGGCGGAGTGCTCGCTGTCGATGGGCAACAGGGTCGCGCCGAACTCGGAGGCCGTGCGTCGCAGAAGCGAACCGCCGATCACGAGCGACTCCTTGTTGGCGGTGGCCACCGACCGGCCGCGAGTCAGAGCCATATAGCTCGGGTGCAATCCGGCCGAACCCACAATGGCGTTTACCAGGAGGTCGAACTCGACAGAGTCGAACGCACGTTCGAGCGCATCCTTCCCGGCAAAGCCGCGCACCCGGGGGGGAAGCCCGAGATCCCCGGGATCGCGGGACGTGAGACACACCGCCTCCGGCTGCACGACGCGCGCCGCATCACGCAGGAACTCAAGGTCGGAATGTGCCGACAGGAGCACTACGCGCAACCGGTCGGGGTGGAGGGCGCACACCTCCAGGACCTGCCGCCCCACCGAACCTGAGGCGCCCACCACGGCGACCCGCCGGGGTTGCCGCTCCTCGTGGCGCGACGTTGCCTTGGGCTGTGACGCGTCGGCCAGGGTCTCGCGCGGCGGACGCGCGGACGCGGCCCGCAGAGTTTGAACC
>DAIOGN010000107.1:1693-11701 GCA_036745245.1 Candidatus Zixiibacteriota bacterium | reverse complement strand
GGGTTGCGTGACGGGGCAAACGAGAACATCGCCGGGGCGGAGGCGATGGCCCTCAGACAGGCTGGAGATGATGCACGCGGGGCCGCGGGCGACGCCGCTCGATGCGGCCGTGCCGCGCAGCTCACCTTCGCGTGTCGAGGCGGGCTCGGGCGGCCCCTCTACCCCAGCCCGAGACTCCACGGGAACCACACCCGCCAGGCCGCCCGTGACCGCGGCTCGAGCCGTGGCCTCGAGGAAGGCACGGCGATCGATCTCGACGCGGGCGTGGTGCGCGAATTCTGGCTGACTTCCGCGCTCGGCAACAACGTGCGCATCAGCAATGTCCCGGCGGGCGCCCTGTTGTGGGACGTCACGGCGGTGGATTCGCCATTCGCAGTGACGGGCCAGGTGGCGGGCAGCTCGCTCACCTTCGATCCGGGTGCCACGACGCACGAGCGCCGCTTCCGGTTGTGGACGCGCCCCGAGGCGAAGAGCATAGCGGGCGTGGTCGCGTCCACTCCGGGTACACTGCGCGACGCACCTCCGGCGTCCGATCTCGTGATCGTCGCACATCCCTCCGTGCAGAGCGGACTCGACGCGTACGCGTCGTGGCGCAGCACGCAGTCGGGAATCACCGCAGAGGTGGTGGATGTTGAAGACATCTACCGCGACTTCGGCTTCGGGCAATTCGATCCGGTGGCCATTCGCGACTTTCTTGAATACGCGTATCAGGCAGCTCTGCCGCGCCCGTCGGCGTGCCTGCTCGTGGGCGACGGCAGCTACGACTTTCTGGATTACGGCGCCACCGGCACGGCCAACCTGATTCCCCCGTTCATTGTGTCCACCCTGCTCGATGACACGGCAGGCGACCAGCTCTTCGTGTCGTTCGGCCCGCTGGGCACACTCGACATGGACACGTCACGCATCTCGCAAAGCGATCGCGGTTGGGACATGATGGTGGGGCGGTGGCCCGTGCGTGACGCGTCCGAAGTTCAAACCGTGGTACAGAAAATTCAGAACTACGAATCGCAGCCCGACCTGGGCACCTGGCGCAATCGCGTGGTGATGGTGGCCGATGACGAATTCGGGGAGTCGAGCGTGGGCAGCGAGTTTTTCCACACGGAGCAGGCCGAAGGAATCGATGCACAGATCCCGGCCAGCTACGACCGGCGCAAGGTGTACCTCTTCGAGTACCCCCGCGACGCCTCCGGCAACAAGCCCGAAGCGCGCGACGACATCATCGCCGCCTGGAACGAGGGGATGCTGCTCATCGACTACGTGGGGCACGGGTCGCCCAACGTGTGGGCGCACGAGGACGTGTTCCGCCGCACGCGCGACCTGCCGCAGCTCGCCAATGGCGGCCGCCTTCCCCTGGTGTACACCGCGTCCTGTTCGATTGGCCTCTTCGATGACCCGCAGGACCAGGGCATGGGGGAGGAGCTTCTGAGGCTCGCAGGCGGCGGTGCCATCGGTGTGGTCTCGGCCACGCGGCTCGTGTTCTCGCAACCCAACGTCGATCTCAATCGGGCCGTGTTCCAGTTTCTGTTCGATCCGCTCTGGCTCACCGTGGGCCAGGCCCTGTTCGCGGGTCTCATTCAGCGGCAGTACCTGCAGCCCTCTCCACCGCCCCCGCTTCCCATCGAGAACGACAGGAAATACGTGCTCCTGGGCGATCCGTTCATGCGCATGGCGCGGCCCGCCTACGCGGCCGCATTCGACACCGCCCTGTCGCCCGACACGCTGGTGGCGCTGCGGCCGGTGCGCGTGGTCGGAACAGTGGCGGATTCCCTGCAGGCGCCGGTGGACCTCGGCGGCCACTTCGACATTACGGTGCGCGATGCGCCGAGGGAACGGCAGTACGAGGTGCAGACCCGCACGGTGCTCTACACGCTCGAGGGGCGCACGCTGTTTGAAGGTGCGTTTCCCGCCACGTCGCCCTCGTTCGACGTGTCGATCATGATTCCCAAGGACGTGAGTTACGGCAAGGACGGCGCGCGGATCGTGGTGTACCAGCAGGGCACCTCGTCCGACGCACTCGGCGTACTCGCACCCCTGCCCATCTCGAATTCCGCCGACACCACCAGTGACGCGGCGGGTCCGGGCTGGCAACTCGCGATCAACGGAGTGCCGCCCACGGGTCGCGTGAGCGTGGGACCGGCCGACGTGTGGCGCGCCGTGCTCACGGATCCACTCGGCATCAACATCGGCGGCACGCCGGGTCATGGCATCACACTCACCACCGACGGCGACCAGTTCGCCGCGCTCGACCTCACCGGGCTGTTCCGCTACGACGTGGGCAGCATGACCACGGGCTCCATCACGTTCAGCCTGGCGTCGCTTCCCCCCGGACCTCACGAGTTGAGCCTGCTGGCCTGGGACAACGCCAACAATCCCAGCTCCGTGGGAGTGTCGGTGGACGCCTCGGGCGACGTGGAGTACGAGATCCTCGAACTTCTGGTGTACCCCAATCCGTTCGATCCCGACGTGGAGCCCGCCACGCTCACCTATGAGCTCACCTTCCCGCCGGAGCGGGTGGAGCTGTCCTTGTACACCGTGGCCGGGCACAGAATCCGGACCTTTGCCGACCCGGCGGCCGACATCGGCTTCAATTTCGCCACCCGCTGGGACGGCACCGACGACGTGGGCGACCGGGTGGCGGCCGGGGTGTACATCCTGGCCGTGGAGGCCGAGGCGGAAGGGCACAAAGTAAAAGATTTCACAAAAGTGGTTCTGATCCGATCCGACTAGTGAAGGCCGCTCCCAATGGGGGGGCGGGAAAGGCTAATGTGTCAGGAGGCTGTACGATGAGTCGATTCAGATGGCTGGTGGCGATCGCGAGCGTGATCTCGGCAATCCCCACCGCCCAGACGTATGCCAACATTTCCGAGGCGGCGGTGCTGTTTCTGCGCATCGCGTCCGGTGCGCGCCCCGCGGGCATGGGGGAGGCGTTCGTGGCTGTCGCCGATGACGCCACCGCCACCCACTGGAACCCGGCGGGCCTGGGTCGCTATCCACTCTCCGATCTGTGGATGAATGTGCCCGTTCCGCGCGACCGCACGATCTCGCGCTTCGCCGTGGTGGAGAACGACGTGCCCGAGCGCAACTACACGCGCTACGACATCTGGATTCTCACGCAGGCGTCGGCGGGCTACTTCGAATCCGACGAATTCGACAACCCTCGTGTGACCCCGATGAACATTCCCGCGGAAGGTGTGGTCTTCACGCTCAACGTGGACGGGCAGGAATCGGCTCCCCTCACCGTTCCCGGCGGCGTGTACTCCACGGCGGCAGACTTCGAGAAGGCCGTGCAGAGCGCCATCGATGCCGTGCTCCTCGAGTCGGGTGTGACCGCTCGCGTGGTGCCCTCGGGAGACCGTTCACGGCTGCGGATCACGTCGGGCGCCACGGGCGACCAGTCCGTGGTCAAAGTAGTGGCTCAGAATGCCCCGGCCTATCTCAGCGGGAGTCGCGCCAGAACCGGCAACGACCCCGAGCTGTTGCGCGCCACTCCGCCCTCGCACAATGCGCGGGCCGGCGCCTCCGAGCTTTCAGCGGAGTCTGAATTCTCCGCGCGTGTGGACTACGGAATCTGGAAGACCGGCGACGTGTACGAGCCGGACGCCTCGGAGAACCTGCTGGGCATCATCCGGTCGCGCACCGGCTTGCCCGAAGGCGAAGAGTTGAATGCGCGCGTGGCGCAGGTGGCCCGGCTCAATCAGATGGTGCCCACCGATTCGCTGCGCAGGGCCTGGGACAACGTGAAGGCGCTGACGGAGTCTGTTCCCGAGACGCTCACGGTGAACATGCAAACCCTGTTCGACGCCAACGACGTACTCAACGCCGACCCCACATACCTGGCCGACCTCATTGATGAAATGAAAGGCATCGTGGAATCGAAGCGCTTCGAAGACGACGACGCCTTCCGTCTTCAGGTGCTCGCATCGCGCGCCATCGTGACCTATCTGCCGGAGAAGCTCACGTTTCCCTTCGCCCTGAATCTCCCCGGCGAAGTGACGGCCCTGGACAGCCGCGACAAGTCGCTGTACCTCGGCACCTCGCGTGGCGTGCTCATGTATGTGGACGGGCGCTCCGTGGCCCTGTCGGATTCGGCCGCGGGACCGGCCCGTGGCATGATTCACGACCTCAAGGTGAGCCCGTCGGGCGTGTTGTGGATGGGCACCGATGAGGGGATCTCACGCTACAGTCCCACCTGGACCCATTTCGGCGACAACCAGGGCTGGAGCTATGGTCCGGCCAAAAAGATCTTTGTGCTTGGCGAAAATGACGTGTTCGCCTACGACGGCACCGAACTGGTGCGCTTCGACCAGGCCTCGGGCCAGTGGTCGAGCCAGTTCGTTTACCAGACCACGCTGGGGGACAACGTGGCCAAGCTCCCCGGCAAAGTCTTCAACATTCAGGACTCGCTACTCGCCGCTCGCTGGGCCGATTCACTGATCAAATACAATGCTCTGGATGCCGGTGAACTGCAGGCCGGCACCTCCATTCGCATCCCGTACCACCTGGCGCTGCGCGGTGACGTGACCGCGCTCACGCGCACAGCCGACGGAGTGCTGTGGATCGGCACGTCGAAGGGCGTGGTGTCCATCGGCACCGACTCGCACGTGCATCGTTACGGCTATGCCGTGGAAGCCGTCGGGGCGGCCACCACGGCCAGGGCCCTGGCCGAGAAGTTCGTGGGGCAGGACGCGCCCGATCGCGCGGATCTGCTCGCGGCACGAATCAAGAGCGACAACTTTCTGGAGGGCGATGAGATCGCGGCGGGGCGCAAGCTCGAGGTGTTCAGCGCCGTGCCCGGTTCGGTGATCCGCTCGCTACAGGCAGAAGGCAACCACGTGCTGGCCGGCACGGAGTACGGCACGGTGGAGTATCGCGGGGAAGGCGAGTGGTACCGCTACACCGAAGGCAACCTGGAGGACTACCAGGTGTCCGGCATGAGCGAGCGCTCGGGCGAACGCTGGTTCGCCGCCTCCGATCGCGTGGTGGTGTACGGCAAGCCGCGCAAGGAGATCACGTTCATGCACGTGAAGTGGCTGCCCACGCTGGCTGACGACCTGTATTACGAATTCTTCGGCGGTGTCATGCCCGTGAAGGGCTGGGGCACCATGGGCGCCAACATCACCTTCCTGAGCCTGGGCACGCAGACGCGCGTGGACGAGTTCGGTAATGTGCTCGGTGAATTCGGCACGTTCGAACTCGCAGCCACGCTGTCGTACGGTACGCGGCTGCATCGCACGCTGGCGGCGGGACTCTCGGCCAAGATCATCTACTCGCACCTGGCCGACCAGGGAGCGGGCGCCGAACAGGGACAGGGCACGGCCACCGGCCTCGCGCTGGACGTGGGCACGCTCTGGAACACGCCGATCAAGAAGCTCGATCTGGGTATCGCGATCACCAATCTCGGCCCCAACATTTCCTACATCGATGCGGCCCAGGCCGACCCGCTGCCGCGCAATCTCGCGGTGGGTCTGGCCTACCGGCTGATCCACACGCCGTTCAACAAGCTCACGCTGGTGGGCGAGGTGAACAAGGATCTCATCGGCTGGACGAGCGCCGATTTCGGCGAACAGCTGGATGAGGCCATCTTCAACGGCGGGCTTGAGTATCAGTACGGATCGTTCATCGCTCTGCGCGGCGGCTACATTTACGACCGCCAGGGCGACATCAAAAAGCCGACGCTCGGCGCCGGGATCGCCTACAAGGTGTTCCAGTTCGATTTCGCGTACATCCCGTCGTCGTCGTCCAACCAGCCTCTCGACAACACCACCCGACTGTCGCTCTCCGTGCGCTGGTAGATGAAGCACGCATGGCGGGTGGCGGCCGTGGCGGCCGCCTTGTGGGGTGGGGGCGAAGTGTGTGCGGCGGATCTTCCGATCCGCCGCATCGTGCGTGATACGGCGGAGTCCGTGCACCCCCCGGTATTCGTGGGAACGCAGGCCGTCGTGGGGCACGTGCCGTCGACGCGAAACGTGCTGGGGCTCGACCGTTCGCATCGGCTGGCTCTGCCCACCGCCGAATCGGCGGCTCGCCTGAAGACGGTGACGGTGGCGGTCTTGCGTGTGCAGTTCAAGCTGGAATCGCCCGACGATGCGCGCAGCACGGGCAACGGCCACCTCGATCTGCGCGATTCTCTCCAGTTCTTCGCAGAAGAAGGGCACGCCTTTGAGACGGCGCCCCACAACCGCGACTTCTTCAACACCGTGATGCGGGCCGTGACGCAATACTACGGAGTGGTGTCCAACGGCCGTCTCACCCTCACGTACGACGTGTTTCCCACCGCGCGCGACTCCGCCTACACCCTCGATTCGACCATGTGCTACTACGGGTTGCAACCACCCAACGAGGGTCTGGCTTACCTGCTCATCGACGCCGTGCAGAAGGCCGACCTCGACCCCGACTTCCTGTTCTCCGACTACGACGTGGTGATGCTCTTCCACGCGGGGTCGGACGCACAGCACGACTTCAGCCCGGTGACCCCCACACCGTGCGATCTGTACTCGGCCTTCGTGCGCCTGCTCGACACGGCCCTGTTCGTGCCGGTGGACGGCGGGACCGCGTTCGTGGAGGAGGGCCTGTTCCTGCCGGAAACGCAGACGCAGGACAATCGCGGCACAGGTTTGAACGGAGTCACTGCGCATGAGCTCGGCCATGCGCTGGGAATGCCGGACATCTACAGCACCCGCACGGGCACCACGCAGGTGGGTGATTTCTCCCTCATGGACAACAACGCGCAGCAGGTGGGGATCCAGTTCGGCGTGAACTGGGAGCCGGACACGTTCTTCGACCTTCTGCCCGTGCTTCCCGACGCCTGGTCGCGTGCGTACCTCGGCTTCATCGACCCGTTGGTGGCCACGCCCGACAGCATTCTGGCGCGCGATCATGTGAACTCCGATTCCGTTCGCCCGTTCATTCTGAGCGTGGCCGAGGGCAGCACGCCCTTCAACCAGATCCTCAAGATTCCCATCAGCGCGCGCGAATATTACCTGGCGGAATTCCGTTCGCCCGACCAGGATCTGAATACCAACCCGACGGTGCCTTTCGATCAGGGCGTGGGCATTCGCTTCGATTCCAGCTTCAACTGTGTGCTCGGCCCGTCCACCTGCAACCCCACAGACATAAACGAGATCGATTCCTGCCGCGTGCTCGGCCGGGACTACGACTTCCAGTTCTTCCAGCCCGGCGAACCCGGGGGCCTGTTGATCTGGCACGTCGATGAAGAAGTGGCCTGGCAGTCGGTGCCCGAGGTCGAGTCGGATCCGTTCCTCCTCAACAACTTCCACGCCAACACCCTGCAGTGGGACCGCTTCAGGCGCTTCCTGGAAGTGGAGGAAGCCGACGGGCTCGTGGACTTTGGCGGCAATTACTTCACCTACTATGGAGGGCAGCGCGAACTGTTTTCGGGCGACGGCAACGATGAATTCGGTCCGGCGACCAATCCATCCACCAGGTCGCACACGGGCGCGCCTTCCGGGCTGCGAGTCTTCGACATTTCACCCGTGATTCCTCCCGGTACGATACCGCTTCACCACATGACGCTCAAGCTGCGCCGTGAGTCGGCCGTGCGCGGATGGCCGCGCGCTGCCGGAGCGAGCCCCGCACCGGATCTCACGGTAATCTCAGGCGACACGGTGCTCGCCGCCTCGGGCCGCTACGTCTTGGGATGGCGGGCCAACGGTGCCGCGCTGTTGAATCAGCTCCCCGGTGATCTGGCCGTGGCCATTCAGCCGAAGTTTGATCAGACCGCCGACACCGTGAGGCTCTCGGGCTGGGCCCGCTGCGACACAACGGTGGTGACGTCTCCCTCCGTGGGGACGGGTGCGGGGGGTGTTCGCCTCGTGTCGGCCGTGGATGCCAATGGGCGGATCTACGTGTGGACACCCGTCGACGCCAACGCAGATGGCTGGGCCGATACCGTGGCCACGTATTCGCTCGGCGGCACACCGCTGCAGCCGCCTGTGTGGTTCGATGCCAATGGCGATGGTGACGACGAAATGTATCTGTCTGCATGGAACGGAGTGGGCGTGTATTTCGACGATCTGACCTGGGAGGTCGTTGACGCCGGAGGCTTTGTCCGCGACTGGTGCGTGGCCGAGCCCGGTCACCAGCTCCTGATCGCGGTGGACGACGGATTGGCCAAATTCACCCCGCCTGCAACCGCTTCGTTCACGTTGCTTGGGAAAACGATGCATTCGCTGGTCGCCGTGGACACCGACCGCGATGGCACAGACGAGCTATTCGGACGCGACGGCTCACAGTTGTATCGAATCGACTATTCGGGAGCGCCCTCGATCGCCGCGCAGAACGACCCGCGCATGACGTTCACCGGCCCGCTGTCGGCCGGCGATCACGACGGCGACGGCTTCCCCAACATTTATGGTGCCGCAGGCGATCGGCAGATGGGCTTTCAACCGAACCTGACACTCGAGACCGGTTTCCCGCTGCGCGCGAACGACTATTACTACGGGGCACCAGTCACCTCCGCTGTGGTAACGGACGGTGTCCTGTTCTTCGGCGGCGCCGACGGTGAAGTTCAGGCCTATCAACCCGACCGCACCAAACTGGCTGGCTGGCCGCTCTTCGTGGGCGACACGGTGGTGTCGTTGGCCGCGCTGCCTTCCGGAACCGACTCGCTAGTCATCCTGGCACGTTCCACCACGGGCACCATCTGGGCACAGCGCGCAGCCGCACGCACCACGCAGCCGGGAGCATGGACACAGTCGCGCGGCAACATGAGCAAGACCAACCGCTGGGACGGCACCGGGGTGGCGGCGCCTCAACCCGCCTCGTCTTCGCTTGAGAAGGAATCGGTGTTCGCCTACCCCAATCCGGCCTCACGCGGACCGGTGGCGATCCGTTACTATCTGGGAGAGTCATCGCCCGTGGAACTGCGCATCTACGATCTGGCAGGCAACGAAATCCGGCGCGCGCAGAGTTCCGGCGCCGGTGGCATGGACAACGAATGGATCTGGGACGCCTCCGGCGTGGCCCCCGGCGTGTACTTCTGCCGTGTGCAGGCTACGCAGGCCGGCAAGGAAGTCGTGGAGTTCTGCAAGGTGGCCATCATACCGTGAACATGGGAAACAGAATGCGCATATCAGCCGCTCTTATCGCGGCGGCGGCCCTCTCGGCTCCCGCCTTCGGGCAAACCATCACGGAACGCGGCGACCAGGCGCTCGACGTGTATCAGTACACAGAATCCGGGGGCCCGCAGCTGGCCGACGCTCCGCTGCCCGCGACGCCGCAAGCTGGCGCTCCGATCTACGACTTCAAGACCAAGTCGGTGGCCAAGGCGTTCGCGCTCAGCCTTCTGGTGCCCGGCGCGGGTCAGTTCTACACCGGCAGCAAGCTCAAGGGCGCGATCTTTCTGGGGATCGAGGCTCTGGGCTGGCTGGGGTACTTCAAGTACGACGGGGAAGGCGACGACCTCACCGCGCAGTACGAACAGTATGCGCGCACTCACTGGGTGGAACAGGCGTACTGGGACAACCTCAACACGCACCGCGGAATCGAAAAGTGGCACGACGACGATGTGTTTCCGCACCACCTGCCCTACACCATCACTGAAAACGGCGACACGGTGGCCAACGTCAACCACGAATACTACGAAAACATCGGCAAGTACGACCAGTTCGTGTGGGGCTGGGACGATCTCCAGCAGATCGAGAGCCCCATCAACTCCACGACTCCGGAGGTGAGTTTCACCTCGGCTCGGCGGTACGAGTACGTGGGGATGCGTGAAGACGCCAACAAGAAGTACGACCATGCGAGGGCCGCGGGCATTGTGGTCATTGCCAATCATCTCGTGTCGGCCCTGGAGGCGGCGTTCGCAGCCAAGAGTTACAACCGTCAGGCGCAGCACGCGCGCCGCTTCGACGTCGATCTGAAAGTCGTGAATCTGGAGGACACTCCCACGCCATGGGTACGCGTGGCCTACTCGTTCTGATCGCTCTTCTCGCCTCGGCACCGAGTGCCCTGGCGGCCAGCCGTGTGCCGACGCGTTCGTGACGAAAT
>DAIOGN010000107.1:0-1683 GCA_036745245.1 Candidatus Zixiibacteriota bacterium | reverse complement strand
TTGAGCGAGGCCGAAGCGGCAAGCGAGCTGGCGTGGCAGGCGTTGCCCGGCATGCCCACCATGCCACCGGCGGGCCCGAAGGCTGACGAAGAAAAAGCGTATGGCACGAAGTCCCCCTGGGCGGCTGTGGGGCTGTCGTTGCTACTGCCCGGCGCGGGTCACGTGTACGCAGACGCCGGCGGTCGCGCCAAAGTGTTCATCGGGGCGGAGGCGGTGATCTGGAGCCTCGCGCTCATCTTCGACCGGCGCGACGCGTGGAAAACCGAGGATGCCACCAGCTTCGCGGTGGCGCACGCGCAGCTAAATCCCACCGGCAAGGACGACGATTTCCTCGAGCGCCTGGAATTCTATCAGAACCGCGACGAGTACAACACGGCCGGCCGCATCATCGACCCGTCGCGACCGTATGTGCCCGAAACGCCCGACACCTACTGGCAATGGGACGATACCGCCAACCGCGAGGCCTATCGCGAATTACGCAATTCGGCCGAGGTGGCCGGGCGGAACCGCACATTTGCCTTCTACGCGGCGTTGCTCAATCGGGTGGTGGCTTCGGTGGACGCATTCCGCATCGTGCACAATCATAACGCGCATGCGAAAAACCAGGACGCCCTGAAGATCTCCCTCGAATCGAGCCCCAGCCTGCACGATCCGCGCATACTGCTTCATGCCCACCTTTCGTTCTAGCCTGGCGTGCGCGCTCGTGGTGGCCTCGTGCGGCGCCAAGCCCCAGCCGGAGAGCCCGGCCGAACCTCCGCCAACAACTGAAGCGAGCGTCCCTGCGCCTGCGGCGCCCGTGGACGTGGTGGTGGTACAGGTGGCCGCGCACGCCGAACTGACACAACCTGCTCGCCCGTTGAGTCAGACCCTGCGACTTACCGCGTCCACCTTCGGCGAAATGTATCTTCTCGACTGCGACAATCACCGTATCCTGCGCTACGGAGCCGGAGGCGAGCTTCTGGGCGAAGTGGGCGGATCCGGATCGGGTACGCTCCAGTTCAACTCGCCGGTCGACCTCGACGCCGATGGCCAGACCGTGTGGGTGCTGGACCGCCAGAACCGCCGGCTCGTCCGACTCAATCGCGTGCTGAACCACATCGAAGAGATTCCCCTGGCACCACCAGCCGACAATCTCGACGCGCCGCTCTGGTACGACGGAGTGAGCGCCTCCGCCGACGGCGACGTGTTCCTCCTGGACAAGCGCACGCCGCAGGCCGTGCGCATTTCGGCCGGCGGGGAGATCCTCGCGTCCTACGGCGGATTTGGCACAGGCAATGGCCGGCTGGAAGAGCCAACCGACATCGACGCGGCGCAGGACGGGTCGCTTTTCGTGGTCGACGGCCGGCGCCTCCTGGTGTTCGATCGCTCCGGCAATCTGCAGCGGGAGATCCAGCACTCCGAGCCTCTGGCGCGCATCGAAGCCGAAGCGCACAACGCCTGGGTCACCACACGGGCGGGAGAATTGCTCTGGTACGCCGACGGTCGTCTTCATCGCGTGACTGCGCTCACCGAAACTCTGCCGCGTCCCGTGGACCTGACTGTGGTGGCCGGGCGTGATCCCGTCCTGCTCGATTCCGGGCCGTCCGTGTGGCTGTGTCGCGCTTCCTCCGACTGACGGCGATCTGTCTCGGCGCGGCCTGGCCCGCTTCTTCTTCAATCGCCGGACCGGTGGCCCAGACCCTC
>DAIOGN010000106.1:0-11841 GCA_036745245.1 Candidatus Zixiibacteriota bacterium | reverse complement strand
CCCAAGATCGCAATAGCCTGCATCGACTGCAAGCCGATGTTGGGCGGAGTCTTGAAGCGGGGTAACGCCTTCAGATAGTCATGGCAACCTGAAGATTGCGTGGGCTGGCGAGCCGACTCCACGCGTGGTATCTTCATCGAGGGAGAAGCTTAAGCATGACTGACGCGTACGAAGAGGCACGGACCCCCCGCTGGACACTTGTTGCCTGCACTATTCTGACTCTGTGGGTTACAAGCATTGCTCATGCAGCCGAGTGCGACAGCACTTCCAAGGGCTACCCCACGCTCGATTCGGCCACGGCCAGCTACCTGGGCCAGATGTGCGGGCTCTATCCTGGCGGCCAGAACACGCCACCCGCTTCACACGATTCGGCGGGCAAGGCGCTCGCCCAGTCATTCGTGCCCCTGGATTCGTCGGGTGCTCCGGATTCAGCCGGACACTGGGTGCTGCTCTCGGTGGGCATGTCGAACACCACACAGGAGTTCAGCACCTTCGTTTCAAACCTGGCGGGCGACACCACTCTGCATCCACGCCTGCGCATCGTCGACGGTGCCCAGGGCGGACAGACGGCGGCCCGAATCAAGTACGACACGGCCCAGTTCTGGACCGTGGTGGAGGCTCGCCTGGCCAGCCAGGGGTTGTCACCGGCCCAGGTGCAGGCCATCTGGATGAAGGAGGCCAACGCGGGGCCCACGGCGGCGTTTCCGGCTCACGCGGCAGCGCTCAGAGATGATCTCGCAGGCGTGGTCCGTACGACCATGCAGAAGTTTCCGAATCTCCGGCAGCTGTTCGCGTCGTCGCGCACGTACGGCGGCTATGCGTCCACGGCGCTCAATCCCGAACCGTTCGCGTACGAGTCGGGCTTTGCCGTGCGCTGGCTGATCGAGGATCAGTTGAACGGCTCGCCAACGCTTAATCCCTATCCCGCGCAGGGTCCGGTGGAGGCCCCGTGGCTGGCGTGGGGGCCCTATCTCTGGGCCGACGGCGAAACGCCGAGACCGTCGGATTCTCTGCAATGGTTCTGCGCCGACTTTGGCACCGACGGTACACATCCCAGCCCGTCGGGCCGGCAAAAGGTGGCAGCGGAGGTGGAAGAGTTTTTCAAGACCAGTCCATACACCACGCCGTGGTTTCTCGCGCCTGCGGCCTCTCCGCAGATGCGGGGCGACGTGGATGGCACTGGTACGATCACTTCGGCCGACATCGTGATCCTGGTGGGTGTGGTGTTCAAGGGGCAGGTGCCGGGGTTTCCGCTTGAGCTGGCCGACGTGAACTGCTCGGGCGCTCCCACCTCGGCCGACATCATCTATCTTGTGAACTACGTGTTCAAGGCCGGCACGGCGCCGTGCGGTCTGTGAATCTGCCGGAGTAGGCTGGGACTGCTCGCAATTCGCGACCTGACCGTCGGGTTCATTGTCCTTCCACTTTGCAATTGTGCTCGAACGCCATCACAGACACGACCACGTGACTGGCATCATCGCGCACACATCACAGGGCGCCGGGCCGCCTTTGAATACATGGTTCACCATCGTGAGGATGTCATCGGCGGTGACAGTGCCCGAGCAGTTCACGTCACCCGTGGCCGGGCACGGCACAGGTGCAACCCCACCCTTGAAGACGTAATTCACCAGCAGAATCACATCGGTGGACGAATAAGTTCCGCTGAGGTTCATGTCGCCGGTCATGTCGATCGTGACGAGCTGGCTTGGATTGCGCACGTGCGGACAGTTGTCGCAAGCATCGCCAAAGCCATCCGTATCGGCGTCGACCTGGCCAGGGTTGGCGGCTGTTGTGCAGTTGTCAACGCAGTCCGGTGACAGATCGCCGTCCAAATCCGCCTCCGCCACGCCGCAGCCGCATACTCCGGGAGCCACCTTGGCTGGATCCGACGGGCACCCGTCGCAGACGTCGCCTGTGCCGTCGCCGTCTGTGTCGGTTTGTGCCGGGTTCACTACCAGTGCGCAATTGTCGCACGCGTCGCCTGTGGCGTCGCCGTCTGTGTCGATTTGTGCCGGGTTCACTACCAGTGCGCAATTGTCGCAGGAGTCTCCCACGCCGTCCGCATCGGTATCTTCCTGGTTGAGATTGGCTGTCCACGGGCAGTTGTCAGTTTGACAGGTATTGGCCGGGTAACCCGGATCGCCGAGACCGTCGTTGTCAGTGTCTGTGCAGGCATCGCATACATCGCCGATGGCATCTGAGTCCGCGTCGGCTTGATTTGGATTCGCCGTTGAGAGGCAGTTGTCACAGGCATCGCCCGCACCATCGCCATCACCATCCTCCTGCGCGGGATTCGCAATGAACGGGCAATTGTCGACATGATCGAGGATGTCGTCTCCATCCCTATCGAAGTGCTTTGTCCACTGTGCCAGAAAGGCGGAAGCCTTTCCCCCTGCCATGGTGAACCTGCCCCCGGCGGTCAGCGTGTTGTCGTAGCCGGTCAGGGCGGTAACTTCACCATCCGTCCCCGATCCCAATGCCGACCATGAGGAGCCGTCCCATGCCGCAGCGCAGTAGGCGGTCACGCCGCCGGCAGTCGTAAACAGTCCCCCTGAGTAGAGCTTACCTTCGTAGACGATCAGGGCAAAGACCACGGGATCAGCCGTTCCTCCAATCCCCGCCCCCCCCAATGAAGACCATGAAGAACCGTCCCAGGCCGCGATGCGGTTGGCGGCCACGCCACCGGCAGTGGTAAAATATCCCCCGGCACAGAGCTTGCCGTCGTAGACAGTCAGAGCATTGACCGAGCCGTTTACCCCCGACCCCATTGCCGCCCAGGAAGAACCGTCCCAGGCCGCAATGGACTGGGCGGCCAGGCCGCCGGCACTCCAGAAACCTCCACCCGCGAACAGCTTGTTGTCGTAGACGGTCAGGGCATAGACCGTGCCAAATTCATCGATTCCCGACCCCAACGCCGACCAGGAAGAACCGTCCCAGGCCGCAGTGGAATTGGCGATGACACCACCAGCAGTTGTGAATGCCCCTCCGGCGATAAGCATGCCGTTGTAGACGGTCAGCGCTTTGACCCAGAGACCGAACCCATTCATCCCCGATCCCATGGCCGACCATGAAGATCCGTCCCAGGCCGCGATGTAGTTGGCGGCCACGCCACCGACAATCGTGAACTCTCCCCCGGCGATCAGCTTGCCGTCGTAGACGGTCAGAGCAAGGACTCTGGCGCCATGCTGAGTCATTCCCGACCCCAAAACCGACCACGAAGATCCGTCCCAGGCCGCGATGCAGTTTGCGAACAGGCCGCCCGCGGTCGTAAATGCTCCCCCGGCGATCAGCTTGCCGTCGTATACGGTCAGGGCAAAGACCTCGCGGTCGACGCCCGCCAAGATGGTGTCCCAGTAGACGTCATCCGGATCGGCCGCTGCGTCGTGCGTCACCGACCGCTGAAATGTCGGCTGACCGGTAACCTGGTCTCTGACCGATGCAAACCCCTTCATGTCCAGCGGCCCCTGGTAACCTGACTTTCGCGCGGCTTCCAGGTCGAATCGGCCACCAGGGTCGAGAAATTCCCGAACGCTCTTCGCCCAGGGCAGGGATGGCGATTCCAGCTGTGCGTTGGCGCCGATTCCACGCTCGGAGCCCGCAAAGCGACGTGGGCCTTCCTGCTGAGGACGGTCACCCGTTGGCGCGGAGGCTCGCTGTTGCGCCAAACCGCCTTGACTGAGTGAGAGCACGAAGAAGAGTGACAGGAATGAGACCTTGTACATACGTCACTTCCTTGCCAGATGTGTAGCGTTCCCCATCCCCGGTCCGCCATGCACGGAGATCGCCCGGCCGGACCTACCCTGTTGAATCTGGTGCAATCAATGTCGAGCCGTCTGGCTCTGACGGGTGCGCTGGCGGCGCACTTGGCAGCGTTGGAAGCTGGACCTGGCTATTGAGGCACGGACTAGTATAGCTGATTCGAGCGGCGATCCCACAGCTAATTGCGCCAAGCGTGATCCTATGGATCCGCCGTAGGCGGGCCCTCGAACACGTCTTCGGCCAGCCGGTGCCTCGCAGTGTCAAGCGAGCCAATGGTCGCGGGTGAGCTTACAGGACGTCCTGAAGGCGATTCGCCAAATCGCGACCCGAGGTGGCCGGAGGGAGAGGCTTCCCGTCAGTGCGGTACAGCTGGACGGCTTCTTCCACGATATCGCAAAGTTCGCTGAAAACAGCCTTCTCGTCGGAGCCGTGGCAGCCGCCGTACACCAGGCCGGGCGCACTGCCCACGTAACACTGACCCTCCTCCGACCACTCAACAATCTTCACGAACTTGGCACTGTCCTTCATCGTCTTGACCTCTCAATGGCCCTGCGAACGGCCTGGATCTGGTAGGGCATGGCGTCGTGCCCGGGATTCCCAGACAATGTAACTGGTTTCCTGACCTTTGGGTGCACGAAGTTTCTGTGACTCCCTCTGCCACCCCGATCCACAAAACCAGCGCTCACTAATTGGGCGATCAATTCCCGGACTTTGGGCGGCATCTCAGAGTGTAAGAGGTTTTCTGACCTCACTACCATCACATTGCGGCTCGGCTGCCCGCTCAGCATCACATCCACGCTCCTCGCGACTCGCTACCCCGCCCGCCCCCTGAACCAATCCACGATGTGCGCCATCGCCCGGCAATCATCCTCATTGTACTCCAGGATCCTTCTCAGCACGCGCGCCCGCACGGCAGGGTCCGCCGCGCCCAGATAGTCGTTGTACCACGCGATGGAGTTGGCTCCGCCGGGATCGGTGTCGCGCCAGGAGAAGCCGGTCTGTTTGGCAATCTGCTTGATTCCGTAGGAGTAGGTGGGCCAATCGGAGAACTCCACCACCAGGTCCTGATAGAGATCAAATTCCCGTGCCACGTAGCGCTCGAACACGTCCTCGGCCAGCCCGTACTTCTCCATCAGGCGCCGAAGTGACGAGCGCTCCTTGTGGGAGTAGACATAGAACACACAGTCATCCTGCGCCGCCACGAAGTCCCAGAAGCGAAGGCAAGCCTCCTTCTCGTCTTCGGGGCGCTGCGCCAGGATGTACTCGAAGGCACCTTCCCCGCCACCGCGACGAATCCACATTCCGAACAGGTAGGTGGTATCCTGCGTGGGGTCGTCTTCGATGTCGAAGTAGATCTCCGTGGCCACATTGGGAAACGAGTACCCCGGGCGGATTTCGGGCCGCCCGGCCAGTACCACCTGGGCGCGCCGCTTCATCCGCACCAGCGACTTCTCACCCATGCGCGGAATCTTCTTGGGTGGCTCCAGGTAGTCGGGCACGTTCATGACGGCGATGTCGTCCACGGTGCGAAGCCCCGCCTCTTTGAGCGCAAACTTCTGGCTGCCGATGAAGAAGAGCCCCGTCGGGTCGCGGGTGTCGTCGACCCAGCGCTTGCACTTTTTGAACCACGCACACTGCTGGCAATGGCTTCCCAGGACGGGTTCCGAACTCTCCTCCCCGGCCACCAGCCGCCGCACTTCGGCCAGGGCGGCCGCGTAGGACACCTGAAAGTCCGCGCGATCGAACTCCTCGAACTCGCCGTCGACATTGACGATCCGGCAGTGCCGCGGTGATGTGCCCTGGATCACGGTCACCAGGTCGTGGTAGAAGAGGACCTGGAACGCATAGTGCTCTTTGAACTTGGTGCGCTTGCCGTCGCGCTCGTCTGCGCCCTTGCCGGCCTTGATGTCCACGGGCTCGTAGTACCACGCTCCGAAGTTCGAACTGCCGTCATCCTGCCGAATCAGCATGTCGGGCCGCCCCACCATGTCACCCGAGATGAGTACCCCCTGGTAGATCAGGCGGGCCCCCCTGGACATGAGCGCAAGCGTCTTTGTCGCCGCCTCCCGCGTGGAGAACGCCTGGAGATCCTCGACCGTGTCGTAGCCCAGTCGCTCGATGTACTCCCGTTCGGTCTGAAGGCCCTTCTCCCACAGAAGCTGGACAAACGTGCTCACCTCACCCTTTAGTGCGGGGTCTCCGTGTTCATCGAGGTACACCCGGTGTCCGCACTGGGTGAAGTTGTAGAGGTCGACGGCGGTGATGGTGGGCATTGTCGGTGTATGCGCCATGTCGATTGTCACCAGGTTAGTGTCTGTGCACTCCAAGTCGCTGCCAATGGAGGCAGACTGGGAGCCAACACGCAATCAGATCCTGCGAGCGTCCACTTGTGGGCCGTTTTTGGCGTGGTGAACGTGGGACCCGGCCTTTCATCCCGTCCGGAAGTAGCGCCGCTTTGGATCTTGCGGTCCCGTGCCTACCTCACGCAAGATCCCCGTGCCGACTAGTCGGGCCAGCCGCGTACGGGTAGCTCGCGGAGTAAGTCCGATCCCCCTGGCGATCTCGCTGGTTACAAGTCCCCTGCCGGAAGTCAATGTATTTACAATAGTCTGGTCCGTCTCATCCAGTGCTGGCTGGCCGACGCGCTCCGTGAAGAGCGTCAGCCGAAACCGAGATCCAATTTCTTCGAACAGAGGAGGTCGAAGTCCCATGTCTCGACAGGCGGAGCTCATCCGCTGGATGCCGCTGCCCCACTGCTCCACGAGACCGAGCTCGTGGAATACGCGACCTATGACCCGGTTGCGCAGTTTCGAGACTCCGAGCGGGAGGTCTTCCACCGTGAGCCCGAATGGCAATAGTCCGGGGTTCTCGACTTCGAGGCGGTCAGCGAATATGGCGATGCGGATCGGAGCACCGCGCTGCGCGTAATCAGTGTGCACTGCCGCATTGATCACCGCCTCGCGCACGGCTACGGGCGGCAAAGTCCACCGCTCCTTACGGCGCATAGCGCCGATCTCCGCCCCGTGTAGGTAATGCTTCTCGATGAAACCGATGGCCTCCTCAATTGCGCGCACGGGTAGGGTGTGAATTTCCATGCTGTCAACGATCCTGCTTCTGTCGCTGCCTGCAAAGCGGCCGGTCTGAATCCATGCGTCGGGAAAGTGGCGGTCGCGATCACGTCCGAAGAGCAGCATGCCGCCCACCGTGGGAACACTCCTTCCTTGATGGCCGGCCATGAGGCGCAAGATTTCCAAGTCACGCCGGGCGAGCCTGCGAAGTCCCCCGAACAACTCGGAAGCTGCTGGGAAGTCGAGGTCTTCCGAGCTCAGCTCCGGCATGGGCTGTTCGTCATAGGCCTCGCCGCGACTGAAACGCCGGAGCTCATCGACTAGTTCGCGGTCGGCCCTCCGGTTCGTAGAGCCCACTCGGACGAGCACTCCGGTCTCTGCGCCGAGGCGCTTCAGGTAGTGCGGTCGAGTAGGACTCGGGTGTATTTGAACCGCCACAACCTGGGTGCGCCGCCAATGGAGGATCTCAATCTCGGGCACGAGCGTGGGGACAATGTGATCACTGATGAGACTGGCCAGTCGCTCTTCGAGATCCAGCGGCTCGGCGACTCCGCACACATGGCCGGTCTTATCCAGCACACCAATCAGGAGGGTTCCGCCCGCCGTATTGGCGAATGCGACCATGGTTTTCAGTACCCCCTCCGGGGCGGATATGTCTCGTTTGAATTCAAGCGTTTTGCCTTCGGGACGCTTGAGCAGATCTTCAAGATGCATGCTCGGAAGTATGCTCAGAAGTGACTCGGCAGATCATGCTTCCGAGTCAACTGGATGTAGGCCGGTATCGGTGAAGTCGATCACGGCCCGAATCAATCCGCCGAATGGCCAGCAGAAAATCACATTCGGCTGGCAATGCTCACGGCAGCGGCAGTTGTTGCATTTTATGCAACAACTTAATTTCTCCACAACACCATAATCAGCTCCCCGAAAAAAGTCTCCCGGGCTCTGCCACGCTGGCGAGGGGCACGGCCTCGACGCCATCGGCCAGTGTGTAACGCACGGAGCCGGGATACACGACAGCCACGCGTTCGATTCCGAGGTCCTGGATGGCGGTGCGGATCGATGGCGAGAGCTTCGGCGCGTCGGCGCGCTTGCACTCGACCCCCAGAAGACGGTCGCCCCTTTGCAGCAGAAGGTCGATCTCGGCGCCCTGATGCGTGGCCCAGTACCATGCGGCATCGTGCGGCTCGCTTCTGAGCACCTGCTCGATCACGAAGCCCTCCCACGAAGCCCCGAGCTTCGGGTGGGACAACAGCGCCTTCTGATTTCGATGACCATGAAAATCCCGTATTCGATGCCGGTATTTCATGGTGTTATGCGCCAGGATGCGGCTGGCCAGGCGAAGAGTATCAGACTAACTCAATGCCTGCTAACGCTTTGTGGCATTGTACACAGAACCCGGAGGCCTACCCGGGGAACTCACGGGCGCGAATGCCGTCGGATGCCTTGCCGGCGCGGCGTATGCGGGTCCCAGGGAGCTTCGCTTCCCCTACGTACGTAGCCCATGCGCGTCGATGGGCAGGCGGCAGCTTGCGGTACAACGCGGCAACTTCGGGATGGTCCTTGAACACCGCACCAAGTTCGCGCGGGATCTTTGCCTCCCGAGAGGTTGAGTCCAGCTCCAGGGCTACCTTAACGGTGTCGCCGCGACTGAGTCCCGCCTTTTCACGAAGATCTCGCGGTATCGGAACGCGCAGTGCGCCCTCACCTCTAGACGCGGTACCGCGGAATTCGTGGCCGGATATGGTTCCTCGGACGGCCTTCTGGCCCGGCCCCCACTTTGCCGCCACGTCCGGCGGGATGACGAGGAACGTCCACGACGAATATGGGCGTTTGCTGCCGGATACGAGGGTTGACTGGAAGCGATGCATGGGTCGTCTCCATGACGAATCTGCTGAGAATGTCCGGCCGCTCTTGTGCCGCCTGTGAAGTGGTTATCGCCTTTCTGCCGTGCTGCCAAAGTTCAAAGATTCCGATTCTCGCCGATGCTAGGGTGCTTCCGTGTACCCATACTTGGCCAACAATCTGTTCAGCCGCCCGGGGACTCCAAAGGCCCGAGACACCTGACCATTGTCCTTCAACGCAACTTGCAATTGACGCGCCATCTCTGGTGTTAGCATCGGCACTCTCTCAAGAAGAGTCATGTTGGCCATTGCGCCCGTAAACGACGCGGATCTGGCGAATTTGTCTACTACAGCGGACGTCATTCGTACCCGAGTACTTTCGTGTTGGACCAAGATCGTGACAAGTTCATCGGCTATCTGGAGCATTTCCTTTCCGACGGCAGCTAGTCCCTGATACTTCCCAAGGAAACCATGGGGATCGGCCCCAAGTCTTATAGGCACTACGAGCCTCTTGAGCCCAATTGCGATACCAGCTTCTTGATCGCACCATTTTGACTGAAGGACGTCTGGAGTTAGCATGACAGCCAATACATCCATAGTGTTTAAGGCGCTTTCGATTTCAAGCTGCCATTGGTCCGTAGGGTCAATGTCATCATGCGCAACAAAGGCACACACGTGAAACGTGTCTAGAGCTGCCTTCAACTCATGCGCGCGCGCGTTGTGCGCCGACGAATGACTCAGAAACAGGCGCAGATACCCCATCTTCCAAAAGTCAGGCGACGGGAAACGAAAGGCCGCCTCGACGAGAGGGATGGACGCTGGTGTGGAGTCCGGACCGCTTCGAATAGTGACCTTCGTGATGTGCTGGTTCGAACTACCGCGGCGAAGCGACTTAACCTCCTCTTCAAGCACACTTTCAATCTTGGAGAATTGAGACTCGAGCTCTACGAATAGTTCCAGTGGAATATCCAGATATAGCGTATAGTAGTACTGTCCCCCATTCCAGCTGTCATAGCCTTCCTCCACAACCTCTGCGCGGGCTGATTCAATTACACGCAATTCGCGAGTACGACTTGTTAAGCTCAACTTACGCCGAAGCAAGTTTACGAACTGGGGCAACTCCTCTTCTAGGGGCATCGAATCACTCCAAGACAGCCTTGCACTCACCCATCAGCTTCGGGACGGTAATTCGCGGAGCGAACCCCGCACGACCCGTGACGGGCCGAACCGCTTGCCGCATGCGGTTGCTATGCGGCATCTCGTCTCAAGTCCCAATACTTGCGGCGCAACCTGTTGGGGTTGATTCCAAGTGTAATACAGTACTTCACGTACTCCTCCTCTAGGACTTCGCTCGCAAGCGGTGGCGCTGCGAGAATCACGATGATCGCGCCATTCGTCTTACTGCCATGCTTAGTGCCGTTGTGTATATGTTCATGACGACTATTTGTGCGGTATCCCACGAATCTACTTGGTGCAAAGCATAGCTCGCCACTTTCTGCCGCAATGACAAAGCAGCGTCCTTTGCGAATTAGAGCAGATGCAAAGTCTCTGTCGAGACCTGGCCGACGGAGATATTCCCGCAGCTGTGCAATGTTTGCGAGGAGCTCGGACCGACTTGAAATTAGTTCCATCGACTGCTTCCGTTTCTCGCTCGACTTCAAACCCTTCGCGGGAACTTGTTCGCGTGAAACCCAGCAACATCGGCGGCACGCAGCGCCGTCAGCTGCATGCTGTTGATACTCATCGAGGCCTCCTCCTGAGCATACGGAGCTCGTATGCTGGGTGGTGCCAACCAACCCGTAAGGAGGAGTCCTCGATGAGATTCTACACCGGTCAGCATCGCTTCTTCTGTGGCATCGATTTGCACGCCCGCTCCATGTTCGTCTGCATCCTGGACGGTCAGGGAAATGCTCTCGTCCACAAGAACATCAGGGCCACCCCCGAAGAGTTCCTGAACATCGTAGCGCCTTACCGTGACAACCTGGCCATCGCCGTGGAGTGCATCTTCTCCTGGTGCTGGCTCGCCGATCTCTGCGCCCGGGAGAAGATTCCTTTCATCCTCGGACACGCCCTCTATATGAAGGCCATCCACGGGGGGAAGAGCAAGAACGATAAGATCGACGCCCTCAAGATCGCCACCCTCCTGCGAGGCGGCATGATCCCCCAGGCCTACGTCTATCCCGCCCAGATGCGGGCCACTCGCGATCTCCTCCGGCGCCGCATGCACCTCATGCACAAGCGCGCCGAGCTCCTCGCCCACATCCAGAACACCACCAGCCAGTACAACCTCCCGGAGTTCGAAAAGGTCATCGCCTACAAGAAGAACCGAACGGGGATCGCCGAAGCGTTCTCGGATCCCACCGTTCGCACCAGCATCGCCGCCGATCTCGAGCTAATCGATCATTATGACGATCTCTTGAAGAGGCTCGAACTCTTCATCCTGCGCTCCGCCCGTGTCCACGATCCCAACGCGCTCCTGCTTCTGCGTTCCGTGCCCGGCATCGGCAAGATCCTCTCCCTGGTCATCCTCTACGAAACTCATGACATCCGACGATTCCCCTCCGTACAGCACTTCGCCTCCTACAGCCGGCTCGTTAGATGCTCTCACATGTCTGCAGGCAAACGCACAGGCTCAGGCGGACGCAAAATCGGCAACGCCCACCTCAAGTGGGCCTTCTCCGAGGTGGCGGTGCTGTTTCTGAGAGCGAACCCCCAGGCCCAGGCCTGGCTGGCTCGAACCGCCTCTAAATATGGAAAACCCAAGGCGCTCTCCATCCTCGCCCACAAGCTCGGACGCGCCGTCTACCACATCCTCACCAAAGAAAGGGCCTTTGACATGAACCGCTTCCTCGACGAATGACCGGGAGAGGCCGGCCGAGCCCTACGCCTAACTGGAGCCGAATTGGGATGAGTCCGTACAGCACCGTGCGTCAGACATCGTCACCTGTGGCCAATACCACGTCTCACACGCTGGACTCCGTTCCCGGCAACCCGCGGCTATTGATTGGAGGGCCGGCCTGCTCCCGCTGACATTCACAACGCCATCGCGCGTGTGGCCCGAGCCTCACCCGAGCCGGATGACTAACTGGAGAGCGCGGCCATTCCGGCGGCGCTCAGCCCGACTTTTGAATCGGCCGGCATGAGGTCACGAACGAGTTTCTAGGGCGCGGACT
>DAIOGN010000105.1:5948-11976 GCA_036745245.1 Candidatus Zixiibacteriota bacterium | reverse complement strand
AGATCGCCCGGGAACTGGACGAGGAAAACAAGAAGCGAAAGGCGTTCGACGAGCAGACGTTGCGTGAAGCTCTCCTCAAGGTGGAGAGCGAAGTCGACCTCGAGTCGGATCGCATTATCGTGCTCGACTCGGACCGGTGGCATCCCGGGGTGATCGGGATTGTGGCGTCGCGACTGGTGGAAACCTATCACCTTCCCACGATCCTGGTGTCTGTGGAAGGGGACGAGGGCAAGGGCTCGGCCCGCAGCATCCCCGCGTTTCACCTCACCGAGGCCCTGCGCCAGTGCCACAAACACCTCATCAAATATGGCGGGCACAAGTACGCCGCCGGTCTCTCCATACGGCGCGAGGACATCCCTGCGTTTCGGGAGCAGGTGAAACACGTGGCCCGCACCGTGCTCCTGCCGGACGACCTGGTGCGCAAGCTCCCGGTGGACGCCGAAATCGATCTGCACACCGTAGACGATGAGTTTCTCGCGCACCTGGAACTCTTCGCCCCCTTCGGTCCGCACAACACGCGCCCGGTGTTCGTGAGCCGGGGGTTGCGCTGTGCCGGGTCGGCCCAATGCGTGGGCCCGCACCAGAATCATCTGCGCCTGCGCGTGGCACAGGATCGCACGGTGCTCGACTCCATCGGCTTCGGGTTCGGAGATCTGGCTCTTTCACTCAACCGCCCGAATGCGCGCTTCGATTTGGCGTATGTGCCGGAGTACAACGTGTGGCAGGGACAGAGGCGCATTCAGCTCCGAATCCGTGATCTGCACGTGTATGATGCCGGCGAGTACTTCCATGCCTGAACTCATTTGTGGACGCGGCTCTTCCTGGGAAGAAGTGCGATGAGCACTTCGAGCCCTCCCTGGCAGGACCTGCTGGCCGGGCTCGCCCGGCGCGAGCGCAGGGCTCTGTCCCGTTGCATCAGCCTGGTGGAGAACCGGGCCCCCGGATACCGGGACGTACTGGCGCTGGTGTATCCGCGGGCGAAGGGCGCGTACCGGGTGGGCATCACCGGACCGCCAGGCGCAGGCAAGAGCACGCTGGTCGACGCTCTGGCTCACTCCCTTGTGGACGACGGTCTCTCGGTGGGCGTGGTGGCCGTGGATCCCACGTCGCCGTTTACAGGGGGTGCGCTTCTGGGCGACCGCGTGCGCATGGGCGATCTCTCGGACACGGACGGCGTGTACATCCGCAGCATGGCTACGCGCGGGAATTCGGGCGGGCTGGCGGCCGCGACACGCGACGTGTGCGCCGTCATGGATGCCTACGGCTTCGACTGGCTCCTGGTGGAAACGGTGGGCGTGGGACAGATCGAACTCGACGTGACCAACGTGTGCGACGTGGTGTGCGCCGTGTTCGTGCCGGAATCGGGAGACGGCATACAGGCGCTCAAAGCGGGAATCCTCGAGGCCGCGCACCTCTTTCTCATCAACAAGTGCGACCGACCCGGTGCGGGCCAGCTGGCCTCCGAACTCGAACTCGTGCTGCGCACGAGAGGGGACGCCTTTGCCTGGACTCCGCCCGTGCTGCTCACGCAGGCCACCGCCCGGAAGGGCGTGGTCGAATGGCGAGAGCAACTTGCGGCCTTTCGTGCACGCCCCGAGTTGTCGGGGCCCGGGTCGGCGGCCCGCGAACGTCAGGTGCTGGCCGATCTTGAAAACGTTTTGCGTGAGCGGCTGCATTCGTATCTTGCGCACGACTTGACACAGGACACCCACTGGCCCGACCTGGCCGACCGGCTCATTCGGGGGACACTCGACCCTCATGGCGGCGCCGACCGGGTGTGGGAGCGCTGGCTGGCCGCACCCGTACGCACGTCTGGAGAATCCTGAACATGGCGAAGCCCACCGCCGTAGACACCGAGCGCCGCGAGTCCCGCAGGGGTGCGCGCGACTCATCCCCGCCCGCGAAATTCGTGACCGTCTCCTCGGAGCCGATCCGGCCCCTGTACACACCGCAGGATCTGCCGTCGGATCACCACGCTCGGCAGGTGGGAGAACCCGGAGTCTTCCCGTACACGCGTGGGGTGCACCAGGACATGTACCGTAAGCGCCTGTGGACCATGCGGCAATTTTCCGGCATGGGCACGCCGGAGGAAACCAACCGCCGCTATCATTATCTCCTGGAGCACGGGCAGGCGGGGTTGTCGGTGGCCTTCGATCTGCCCACACTCATGGGCTACGATTCCAACGATCCGCACGCCCAGGGCGAAGTGGGCGTCTGCGGCGTGGCGGTGGATACTCTGCGCGACATGGAGGTCATCTTCGACGGGATCGACCTGGGCGCGGTGTCCACGTCCATGACCATCAACTCGCCCGCGTCGATCCTCCTGGCCATGTACATCGTGGTGGCCGAAAAACAGGGCGTGTCGCCCGACCGCCTGCGCGGCACGCTGCAGAACGACATCCTCAAGGAGTACATCGCCCAGAAGGAGTTCATCTATCCTCCGGAGCCGTCCATGCGGCTCATCGTGGACTTGATCGAGTACTGCACCCGGAGCATGCCGCAATGGAACACGATCTCGATTTCGGGCTACCACATTCGTGAGGCGGGCTCCACGGCGATTCAGGAACTGGCGTTCACGCTTGCCGACGGGCTCGCCTACGTCGACTTCGCTCTCGCGAGGGGCCTGCAGGTGGACGAGTTCGCTCCGCGGCTCTCGTTTTTCTTCAACGCCCACATGGATTTCTTCGAGGAAATCGCCAAGTATCGCGCCGCCCGGCGGATCTGGGCCCGGTGCATGAAGGAGCGGTACGGCGCCACGGATGAACGGTCCTGGCTTCTGCGCTTTCACACGCAGACCGCGGGCTGCTCACTCACGGCGCAGCAACCCGAGTTGAACATCGTGCGCACGGCCTGCGAGGCTCTGTCCGCCGTCCTCGGAGGCACGCAAAGCCTTCACACCAACAGCATGGATGAGACCCTGGCCCTGCCGTCCGACAAGGCGGCGCGCATCGCGCTGCGCACGCAGCAGGTGCTGGCGTACGAAACGGGTGTCATCAACACCGTCGACCCGCTGGCCGGTTCGTACTTCGTGGAGAGCCTCACCGATCGCATGGAAGCCGGAGCCCTTGCGTACTTCGACGAGATCGAGCGGCGCGGCGGGGTGCTCGCCTGCATTGAAAGCGGTTACTTCCAGCACGAGATCGCGAAGGCCGCCGCGGTGTACCAGGACGAGATCGATCGTCGGGATCGGCTCATCGTGGGCGTAAACGATTTCCAGCTGTCGAACGAGGAACTCGAGATCCCGGTGCTCAAGATCGAGCCGAGAGTCGAGCGGGAACAGGTGACGCGGCTGCGCGACGTGAAAACGGAACGCGACTCCGCGCGCGTCTCGTCCGCTCTGGCGGGCCTGCGGCGGGCTGCCCGCGGCACCGACAACACCATGCCTCACTTCATCGAGTGTTCACGCGCCTACTGCACACTGCAGGAGATGTGCGACGTGCTCCGGGAAGAGTGGGGCGAGTACGTAGAGAAGCCGGCGTTCTAGACGGGGTTGGCACCCAACCCAAGAGTCGTGGAACCCGCAGGAACGTATCCCCGTCCCGTGGTGCGGGAGGCCATCTGCGCCCTCCTGGCGGGCCTGTTCTCCCATTATCTCATGCACTACCACCTCGCCGTGGCGGTGCAGCTTCCGTTTGCCGACCTCGAAGATCTTTTGGCCCTGCGCGCCCCCAGGCCGTTCTGTTATCGCTGGCTTTCGCCGTTTCTCCTGCGCCTGGCCACCTCGGCTGGCCTCGACGCCCGTACGGCCGTCTCGGTCCTCGAGTGGGGAAGCTTCCTGCTTCTGTACTACCTGTTCAGGGCGTACCTGGGGCTGTTCGTTCATCGCGTGCGCGCGGCCTATGCCGCGTTCTCGGTCTACTTCGTCATCCCCTTTGTGTTTATTTTGCCCCAGCCGTACACCGTTTGGTTCCCGTGGGACATCCCGTCGGTGTGCTTTTTCACGTCCCTGCTCATTCTCTGGCAGAAGCGGCAGTGGTGGCTCTGGTATCCCGTGTTCCTCCTGGCCACACTCAATCGTGAAACCACGTTGTTCCTTCTGCCTCTCGCCGCCCTGATAGCCCTTCGGGAGCGGCCCGCCCGGCACCTGTTGGTTCATGTGGCAGCCACGTCCGTGGTGTGGATCGCGGCGAAGGGAGCGCTGGCCTTCGCCTTCCGGTTTGCAAGCGGACCGGCGTGGCTGGAGTGGAATCACTACGAAGCGGCCACCACGCACTGGCAGGAAAACCTCGCACGCTGGTCCGACCCGAGCCTGTGGCCGTTTTTGTGTTCGGCGCTTGGTTTCCTCTGGCTTTTGGGGTGGCACCTGCGCCGGAAGGTGCCGCCGGGGCAGTTGCAGGACGCGTGGATCATCGTGCCCGTGTACGTCGTGGGGGTGTTCCTGTTTGGCAACATGGTGGAGCATCGCGTGTACGGGGACTTGATTCCCGTGGTGCTTGCGCCGCTTGTGTCGTGGTGGGCGTCGGAGGCCGATGCCGGGAGGGAACCCTCTGCGTCCTGAAACCGCTTGGCCCGGCCGGCCGGAGTGAACCACTTTACCCGCCATGAGCCCTGCACCGTCGCCCGCCGTCCTCCAGATTCTCTTCGTGGTGTCCGGCCCGTCCGGCTCGGGCAAAGAGACTGTGATTCAGGGAACGCTGGAGCGAGTGGCCGGCCTCACACGCGTGGTCACGTACACCACACGTGCGCCGCGCACGGGGGAAGTGGCGGGCCGTCATTACCACTTCGTCACCGCGTCGGAATTCGAAGACCTCGTGGCGCGCGGTGAGATCTTCGAGTCGGAGACCGTCTACGGTTCGAATCGCTACGGCTCGCCCTCCTGGGCCACGCGGGGCACCTCCTCCGGAGATCTCATCATGGAACTGGACCCCAAGGGCTTCCTGCGCATGCGCCAGGCGCGCAGCTCTCCTACCGTGGGGATCTTCCTCCTGGTGCCGGATGCGTCCGCGCTGCGGCAGCGGATCACCTCGCGAGGAGAGGAGCAGGACCTCGAACGAAGGCTGTCCATCGCGCGCGATCAGCTGGAGGCGGCGCCGTCGTACGACTACATGGTGGTCAATCGGGACCGGACGGAGTGCCTCGCCTCCGTGTCGGCCATCGTCGTCACCGAGCGCCTGAAGCATCGGGGACCCGAAGAGCTCGATCGAGTCCGCCGGGAGTTCCAGGCTTGACCGCCCCTGACAGACGGATCATAGGTATTGATTAACCTCGAAAGGACCATTCCGGGTAGGGTCATATGAAAGTGCTCGTGGTAGGGGGGGGCGGTCGGGAGCACGCGCTCGTATGGAAGCTTTCGCAGTCGCCCGTGGTGCGAAAAATCTACGCGGCGCCCGGCAACGCCGGCATGCACCGAAAAGCCGAACTGGTGGAGCTCGCGCCGGACCGGGTTCAGGATCTCGCTCTCTTCGCGGCCTGTCAGAAAATCGACCTCACCGTGGTGGGGCCGGAGCTTCCGCTCACCCTGGGCATTGTGGACGAATTCGAGAAGCGGGGGCTGCGCATCCTCGGTCCCACGCAGGCGGCAAGTCAGATCGAAGGCAGCAAGGCGTTCGCCAAGCAGTTCATGCAGACGCATCACATTCCCACGGCCAGCTTCATGGTGTTCGAGGATCCCTCGGCCGCCCGGACCTTTCTGCGCTCGGCCGCGTATCCGCTCGTCATCAAGGCCGACGGACTGGCCGCCGGCAAAGGGGCCGTGGTGTGCAAGGACAAGGAGGAGGCCACGGCCACGATCGACCGCATGATGGTGGCCCAGGAGTTCGGCCAGGCCGGCGCACGCGTGGTGATCGAGAAATTCCTGGAGGGGGAAGAGATTACTGTCATGGCGTTCACCGACGGCCAGACCGTGGTGCCCATGGTGTCCTCCCAGGATCACAAGGCGGCCTTCGACGGCGGGACCGGACCCAACACGGGAGGCATGGGGGCCTACGCTCCCACGCGCGTTCTGGATTCGCGCCTCTTGCAGCAGATCCAGGACGAAGTGCTCGAGCAGACGGTGTCGGGACTGGCCGAGGAAGGGCGAGCATTCAAG
>DAIOGN010000105.1:0-5938 GCA_036745245.1 Candidatus Zixiibacteriota bacterium | reverse complement strand
CGCGGCCGAGGGCACCCCCTATGTCGGCTTCCTGTACGCGGGACTCATGATCACACGCCAGGGCCCAAAGGTGATCGAGTTCAATTGCCGCTTCGGAGATCCGGAAACACAGGTGGTGCTGCCGTTGCTCGACGGCGATCTCGTGGAGATTTTCCTGTCCATCATCGAAGGCGATCTGAAGCTCGCCAACGTACAGTGGCGCGAAGGCGGATCCGCCTGCGTGGTGCTGGCCTCGGGCGGGTATCCCGGTCCCTATGAAAAAGGCAAACCGATCTCGGGACTGCGAGCCGGACGGGACAAGTCGGATGACCTGTTTTACTTTCATGCAGGAACGCGCTGGCTCAAGGATCACTACGAGACCGACGGTGGACGTGTGCTCGGCGTCACGGCCGTGGGACGCGACGTGCAGGCGGCGGTGTCGCGTGCCTATCAGGAAGTGGACCGCATCCGCTTCGAAGGGATGCATTACCGGCGTGACATCGGCTTCCGGGCCCTTTCACGCGCTGAGTCGGTGCGCAGCTAGTGGCACAGGTACTTGTGCTGCTCGGCAGCGAAAAGGATCAGGTTCACCTCGAGCGGGGCCTGCCGTACTTCGAGCGCTTTGGCATCAGCTACCGCCTGGTGGTCTCGTCGGCTCATCGACAGCCGGACCAGACCGCCGCGCTGGCGAAAGGTGCCAAGGGCGAAGGCACCCAGGCGATCATCTGCCTGGCAGGCATGGCGGCTCACCTGGGAGGCGTCGTGGCGGCACACACCACCCTGCCCGTCATTGGAGTGCCCCTCGGAGGGTCTGCCCTCGGGGGACTGGACTCCTTGTACAGTTTTGTGCAGATGCCGGTGGGGGTTCCGGTGGGCACCATGGCGATCGGCCCGTCCGGGTTCGCCAATGCTGTGATATTCTGTGCCCAGATTCTGGCTCTCCAGGACGCATCGATCGCCGGGAAGCTGGACAATTTCAAGCGGGAACTGGCGGCCGGGTGAGCCGACGGGCCGCCGGCAGGTATAATAGAGCAAGCCGCAAGCAGGAGGATGAACCAAACATGATCCGTTTCGTGGTGTCCCTGAGTCTCGCACTGGTCGCAGCCACGTCGACCGCCTGGGCCGACGCCGAGCCCAATGCACAGGCCACCGAGGCGTACAACGCCTACGTCGAAGCCTACAAGGCAAAGGACCTGGCCGGTGCCGAAGCTGCGCTGAAGAAGGCGAAGGCCGCCCAGGCCGACTGGGGTAAGCCCTGCCTCGAACTGGGCCAGTTGTACATTCAGCAGAAGCAATTCGCTCCCGCCGTAAAGGAACTCACAGATGCCACCCGGCTGGATGCCGGCAATGCGCAGTGTCACCTTTATCTGGGGTCTGCCTACGTAGGTCAGGAGGTGTACTCCAAGGCGTATCCTTCATTGCAGAAGGCACTCGAACTCGATCCCTCTCTCACCGAGGCGCACAAGCTTCTCGGCACAGCGTACTTCGAAGAAGGCGACTACGCCAAGGCGCAGGAGAGCTACACCACGTACACCACCGCCGTGCCGGGGGATGCCAACGCCTTCATGCGTCTGGCGGAGGCCAACAAGAAACTGGGCAAGCGTTCGGCCGCCGTGTCGGCGTACAAGTCTGCGATCAAGTCTGATCCCAAGCTGGCGACGGCCCATTACAATCTCGGCAATCTGTACCTCGAGGGGGAAGACTTCGCCGAAGCGCAGGCGTCGTTCGGGGAAGCCGTGAAGCTGGAACCCAAGAATGTGAAGGCGCACTTCAATCTTGCCATCGCCCTGCACTCACAGGGGGAACTCCAGGCGGCCCTCACGGAGTATGAGAAGGTCATCCAGGTGGGCAGTGGCCAGAAGGGGGCCGCGACCACTGTGAAGCAGGCCCAGGACGTCATCCCGGCTCTGAAGGAGCAGATCGCGGCGGGAAACTGAGCGGAGGCTCCGGGCGCTCAATGACGCCCGGGATCAGGCGATATCTATGTATGAGGGACCCCACCTGAACCCGGACCGACGCGAGAGGAATTTGTGCCCACCACCGTCTGGCTGGTAGATGCCGGAGAGCCGTACGACGGCTACCCGATGACGTTGTCCCGACCGTTCGCCATGCTGCGCTGCGGGTTCTTCACCACGTGGCAGCGGTGGCGGCACTACGTGGGGGAAGACCGGATCGGTCTTCTGGCACCCGCCGCCGTGGCCAATCACTTCGCTGAGATACGCTCCATCCGTGCCTGCGAATCGCCGGGCCCCGTGGACCACGCGGTGCTTGTGGATTCGCGCTACTGGCCTTCCCGCGGGTTCGTGCAGCTCGTGCGGGATCTGCCGCTGGGCGGCGGCATCGAACACGAGGGGCGGCTGGTGGCCGTGGCGCCCGACAACGCGCTGGCCTGGTTACGCGACGGTCGCGGTCATCGCTGGGAGCCCGGTCGTCTTGCCTCTGCACAGATCGCCCCGCTCGGACGAGAAACGGAACGGCTCTCTCAAGTCTGGGAGCTGGTCGAAGCCAACCCCCGCATGATCGAGGAAGATGCGATCCTCCTCTCGCGCGAATGGCCCTCGCTTCTGGATCGCGGCACGCCTGAAGGCGTGGCCGTGTATTCGCCCGAGCAGGTCCTGGTCTCCGATTCGGCAAGCATCGATTCGCAGGTGTGCCTGGATGCGCGCGGCGGCCCGATTTTGATCGGCGAAAACGTACACGTGCAGTCGGGCAGCCGGATCGAGGGCCCGGCGGCGATCTGCAACGGCTCCGTGGTGTACGGCGCACGGATCCGATCGGGCACCACCATTGGTCCTCACTGCCGCGTGGGTGGCGAGATTGAACAGTCGATCTTTCAGGCCTACACCAACAAGTATCACGATGGGTTCATCGGACACGCGTACATCGGCGAGTGGGTGAACCTGGGCGCCCTCACCACGAACAGTGATCTCAAGAACAACTACGGCAAAGTGCGCGTGCAATTTCCGGACGGGCCCGTCGAAACGGGGCTCACCAAGGTGGGCTGTTTTCTCGGCGATCATGTGAAGACCGGAATCGGCACGCTCCTCAACACGGGCACGGTGGTGGGATTCGGGAGCAACCTCTTCGGGGGTGGAATGCCGCGCGAGAAGCACATCCCCAGCTTCAGCTGGGGCGGTGCGCATGGCTTCGAGGAGTTCCGACTGGAGGCCGCCATGGAAGTGGCCCGGGCCGTTCTGCCGCGCCGCGACCACAGATACACTCCGGCCACCGAGGCCCTGTTTCGCCACGTGTTCGAAGCGACGCGCGCCCACCGCAAGGACTCCGCGTTACAGACGCCCGAGTGGGCCGCACGATTCCATGCGGCGACCTGAGCCGGGCCACCTTCAAGGGAGCCGGCCGAGCCTTCCGGTTCGGTCACAACGCATCGCGGCCTCATTGGCTCTGTTCGCCTTGATGTCGTGCGCTGCCGCCCAGCCGGGCGCGCGCGTGTCCACCGCGGACCCCGCCGAGCCACGAGAGATCATTCCGGAAGCCTACCACTACTACACGACCGGAAACTACCTGACGTCTCTGGGGGAGGATTCCGCCGCTGTGTCGCAGTACCGGAAGGCGCTGACGTTTGATAACGGGTCCCGGGAAATCCGCCTCGCGCTGGCGCGCTCTTACGCCAGCCTGGGGCGTTTCGAGGAAGCAGCCATCACGGCCGAGTCGGCACGTCCGCGCGACCCCGACATGCTGAGCCTGCTGTCCGACCTGTACCTGCGCATGAAGAACCCCACCCGGCGCCACGCGGTGCTGGAGGAGTGGTCACGGCTCGATTCGACCGATCTCCAGCTCTGGCAGGTGTTGTCGGCTTCCTGCCGCGCCGTGGGAGACTCGACGGGTCAGGCCCGGGCGCTCGCCCGGCTCGCGAAACTGGCGCCCGATCCGGCGGTCTTTGAGCAGCTGGGTCTGTTGTACATGGAGCAGGGACAGCCTGACGTGGCCGAGTCGTGGTTTCGACAGGCGCTCGCCGTGGACTCGGGCCAGCGGGCCACCCGTGTCCTTCTGGGGCTCGCGCAGGTGTTTGCCGAACGGTCGCAGTTGGACAGTGCCCGCGCCTACTACAGCCGCGCCGTAGAGTTGAATTACTACAACACGGACCTGCGAAAGCGTTACTTTTACTATCTGCTGCAAACCCCCGAGGGGCGGCCGGAAGCACTGGAACAGGGACGCCTGATTCTGAGGCTTTCCGCAGTGGAGCCCGACGTTCTCTACCGGGTGTCCATGCTGGAGTACGACGCCGAACTCCCCGACTCCGCGGAGGTACATCTCACACAGTGGGTGTCGCAGTACGGCGGGGACGGCGTGGCGTACTTCCTGCTGGGCCGCATCGCCCTGGAGAAGGCCGACTCGGTGACAGCGGAAGCCCAGTTCCTGCAGTCTCTGGCCGTCGCCGATACGCTCCCTGAACCCTATTTGTCTCTCGCGTTCCTTTACAACCGCTGGGGTCAGCGCGACTCGGCGCTGGCGCTTTATGATCGCGGGTTATCGAGAATTCCGGATCATCCGGAGCTTCTGTTCGGGAAAGGTGCGACCCTGGAGCAGGCGGGGCAGTTCGACCGGTCGGTGGCTGTGTTCGAACATCTCATTACTCTGCAGCCCGAGCACGCGCCAGCTCTCAACTACCTGGGCTACATGTGGGCCGACAAGGGGGTTCAACTCAAGGAGGCCCTCGAGTTGATCGAGCGGGCCGTGGCGCTGCAGCCCGACAACGGGGCGTATCTCGACTCCCACGCCTGGGTGCTGTACCGCCTGGGCCGGCTCTCGGAAGCCGAGGCCATCCTGCGGCGCGCGCTGGAGTTGATCAGCACCGATGCCGTGGTGTTTGAGCATTATGGAGACGTGCTTGCCGACCTGGGCCGTCTGGAGGAAGCCCGAGAGCACTGGCAGCGCGCGCTGTCGCTCGATCCGGACAACACGTCGCTACAGGACAAACTCGATCGTTGAACCGGTCGGCATTCCTTCTGGCCGGGGCCGTCGTCTCTCTCGCCTGTGGCTGCGCCAGACAGGCGCCGCCTCCGGGCGGACCCGAAGACCGCACCCCTCCGCAGGTGGCTGCCATGGATCCACCGTCGGGCGCCGTCGGGGTTTCGATTCGCCAGCCGGTGCGAGTCAGTTTCTCGAAGCCGATGCGGAAAGACGACGTGGAGCACGCCGTGCACTTCTTTCCCTCGCCAGCCTCCCCGCCGCGGCTGCACTGGGAGGGGCACGACCTCGTCGTGTCCCCCGACACGGTCTGGGACTCCGCACAAACGTATGTGCTCACCCTCCCGACGGAGGCGATGGACGCGCGCGGCAACCGTCTCGCCGCCACGTATCAATCCGCCTTTTCCACCGGTTCGCACATCGACACCGGACGCATCACGGGGCAGGTGCTTCAATCCGCGCGGCCGGCCGCAGGCGCGTGGGTGCTCTGCTACAAACAGCCGAGCCAGCACTGCAATCCGGAAATCGACTCGGCCGACTACGTGGTGCAGACAGATGCGGAAGGACGGTTTGCGCTCTCGTTTTTGCGCACCGGGTCGTATCGGGTGTTCGCCCTCGCGGATCGCGACAGGGACTGGCTCTGGAACATCGGAGCCGAAGAGTTGGGCGTGCCGGCGGGGGATCTCGAGGTCGACAGCGCGGGCGCGACGAAGTCGCTGCCGGTGCTGCACCTGGCCGCCCTCGACACGGTGCTCCCCGCCCTCGTGGACTGCAGGCGCGTGTCGGACGAATGGTGGGCCCTGGAGTTTGACGCCGTGTGGTCGGGCGCACAGCTCGATTCGCTTTCGGTGTTCGAAGTGCGGGGAAGGGATACCGTGCGCCTCGACCGGCCCACGGGGAACCGAGCCGGATCGAGCAGGCTGCTCGCACACGCCGGGGCCCCGGAGACTCCAGGGACGGAGATTCTGCTTCGGCACGCGCGACAGAACCGGCCGCCGGAGGGGTGCGTACCCGCGGTTACGCCGACGCG
>DAIOGN010000104.1:0-12086 GCA_036745245.1 Candidatus Zixiibacteriota bacterium | reverse complement strand
GGGTCTCGCCGTGATCCCGAACCGCTCCCGGATGTCGCGGGCGAGGCTGGCCGTCTCGTTCGCCTCGATGTGAATGATCTCGGTGCCCACCGAGTGTTTCAACTCCTCCGGCGGGCCCTCGCGCACCACACGCCCCTCGTGCAGAATGGCCAGGCGGTCGCAGCGGTCGGCTTCGTCCATGAGGTGTGTGGTGAGCACTATGGTCACGCGCGTGGCGGCCTGCAGGCGTTTGAGGTCTTCCCAGAGTCGGAAGCGAGCGGCAGGATCGAGCCCCGTGGCAGGTTCGTCAAGCAGGAGCACCGGGGGCGAGTGCAGAAGCGCCTTGGTCAGTTCGAGCCGTCGCAGGAGCCCCCCGGACAGCGTGCCGGCGCGTTCGTTGCGACGATTCGCCAGGTCGAACTGCGCGAGCATCTCCTCCGACCGGGTACGAATTGTCTGCGAAGACAGACCGTACAGTCGTCCGTGGTGCACCAGATTTTCGTGGCAGGTGAGCTGCTTGTCCACGGCAGGATGCTGGAAGGCCACGCCCAGAGACTTGCGTACATCGGCGGGCTGCGTGGCCGGATCGAATCCGTTCACCCGCACGGATCCGCGAGAGGGCTGCTTGAGCGTGGCCAGGATGGAGAACAGGGTGGTCTTGCCTGAGCCGTTGGGTCCCAGGAAAGCGTAGATGCAGCCAGATGGGATGGACAGCTCGGCAATGTCGAGCACCGATCTTCCGGGGTAGTCGAATCCGAGATTGGACACCACCACGGCGGGCGCGGACGCCTCGGGACGCGCTGCACTGGTGGGTTCCGCGGGAGGTGGCGACAGCTCTGTGCGGGGCTTCATGTGGCCTGGCAAGATCCTGCCTCAGTTGACGATCCGCAAGGGGAAGGATGCGTCACCCCAACGACGCCTTGGATCTGCCGATCGGGCAGGCCCACCTGACACTCCAGGTGGGTCAGTCCAGAATGAGAATCCAGACCCCAAAACGGGTCAATTCTGGATGGGTGTCAACAAGATCTCGCTCTCCGCCCCAGCTACCCCTTGAGCAATTCGCCCAGATCCTTATAGCTCACCGCTTCATCGGCAAAAGAGAACGTGCCCTGCTCCTTCATTTCGCGCGCGGCGCGAAGAAAGGCCCCCAGGGCCGCGCGTGTGAGCGCGGCGCCCACGCTTACGCGTCTCACTCCCATGTCCGATAGTTCCGCGAGGGTCAGCCGAACGCCCGCAATCCCCATCAATACGTTCACGGGTCGATCCACAGAACTCACTACGGCAGCGATTTCTTCCCTGGTCTTCAGTCCCGGCACAAACAGCACATCCGCGCCCGCCTCGGCGTAGGCTTGAAGCCGCCTGATCGCATCCTTGAGATCGGGCTGACCCACATGATAGTTTTCGGCGCGCGCCGTCAACGTAAAGTCAAAGGGAAGTGAACGCGCCGTCTCCACTGCGGCACGGACCCGCTCTACAGCGTGTGCGTGGTCATACAGCGGGTGGTCCTTGCGCTGGGTGGAATCCTCGATAGACCCCCCCACCAATCCCGCCGCCGCCGCGAGCCGAATCGTTTCAGCCACCGTCTCAGGATCGTCCCCAAAGCAATTCTCGAGATCGGCGCTTACGGGCAAGTCGGTGGCTCGGGCGATGTCGGCCACGTGCACCATCATCCTGTCGCGGCCAATCGTGTTGTCGAGCTGACCCACTGATACGGCATAGCCCGCACTCGTAGTGGCCAGCGCCTCGAACCCCAGGCGCGCCAAAAGCCGGGACGTACCGGCGTCCCACGGATTGGGGATGATGAATGCCTCGTCCCGCTGGTGAAGCGCGCGAAAGAACTTCCCTTTTTCTGCCTGAGTACGCACGGATTGGCTCCTTTGTCGTCGGATTGTTCGGCTCGACCTGTCGGGAGGACACACCCTGGATTCTCTAAGAGGATGGATGCAGCACCTCGCAGATTTCGCGCACCACCTAACGGGAAAGGTTTGAATCAGGCCCCTGCGCCAACCGGGAAATCTACCAGATCCCGAGCAGGTCCTTGGCATCATCCGACGCCATCTTCTTGGGATCCCAGGCGGGCTCCCACACCATCTGCACCGTGGCTTCCTCCACGCTCTCGATCATTTCCGCCGTGGCCTTCACCATGCCCACGAGTTCGGGTCCGGCCGGGCACATTTGAGAGGTGAGCGTCATGCGGACGTTGAGCTTCTTCCCTTCGTCCTGCACGTCGACGCCATAGATCAGTCCCAGGTCCACGATGCTGATGTGGATTTCGGGGTCTTTGATGGGTCGCAAACGCTCGAGGACTTCCTTCTCGGTAATCATGCGGAGATTCCTTTGGGTTTGGAGCCGCGGCCGGCCAGCGCCTCTTCAAGAGTAGTCCAGGCGAGCAGCGCACACTTCACTCGCACGGGGAACTTCTTCACGCCTTCCAACGCTTCCAGGTCGCCCAGATCCAGTCCGTCGGCCGGCTTCTGCCCATGCATGAGCGAGCGAAACGCCGAGAGAATTTGCGTCGCCTCGGCGCGCGTCTTTCCGGGCAACATGTCCGCGAGCATCGATCCGGACGCCACCGAGATCGAACAACCGCGTCCCTTCACAGCCACCTCGGCGATCCGGTCACCGGCGAATTTCAGTTCGAGGGTTACCTCGTCGCCGCACAGTGGATTGGTGCCCTCGGCGCGCGTGTCCGGCGCATCGAGTGGAGCACGGCCGCGGGGGGAGCGATAATGGTCGAGAACTACGTCGCGGTAGATCTCATCCAGCGGAACCATTGGCAAAGCCAAAGTACTTGCGTGCCTCCCTGAGTGCCGCTACGAGTTGATCCACATCGTCGGTATCGTTGTACACGTAGAAACTTGCGCGCGCCGTGGCCACGGTGCCCAAGAGCCGCACGAGGGGCTGGGCGCAGTGATGGCCCGCACGCACGGCCACGCCGTGATGGTCGAGAATGGTGGCCAGGTCGTGCGGATGGATATCGGCGTCGTTGAACGTAACTACGCCCGCGCGCTCGGCTGCTGCGGTGGGTCCGTACAGAGTGAGGTGCTTGAGCGGCCGGAGTTGTTCCAGCGCGTAGCTGGTAAGCTCTATTTCATGCCGCCGCACCGCGTCCATTCCGAGTTCGGTGAGGTAGTCGATGGCGGCTCCAAAGGCCACCACATCGGCGATGTTGGGTGTACCCGCCTCGAACTTCCACGGCAGCTCGTTCCAGGTCACCGAGTCCAGGCGCACCTCGCGGATCATTTCCCCGCCGCCCATGTAGGGATCCATCTCGTCGAGCAGGTCGGAGCGGCCCCACAGCACGCCCACGCCGGTAGGTCCCAGCATCTTGTGCGCGGAGAAGGCAAACAAATCGGCCCCCAGATCCTGCACGTTCACGGGCATGTGGGGCACGCTCTGCGCGCCGTCCACCACCACCAGGGCGCCTGAGCGATGGGCACGCTCGGCGATTTCGGCCACCGGATTGATGGTGCCGAGCACATTCGATACGTGCACCAATGACACCAGCCGGGTGCGCGGTGTGAGAAGGGTGTCGAGCTGCGAGAGATCCAGGTGACCGTCGGGCGTGATCGGGATGTGCCGGATCTTTGCCCCCGTGCGCTCGGCCAGCATGATCCACGGCACCAGATTGGAGTGATGCTCCATCTGGGTGAGCAGAATCTCGTCGCCTGCCTTGATGTTCTTTCCACCCCAGGAAGCGGCCACCAGATTGAGCGATTCCGTGGTGTTGCGTGTGAAGATGATTTGATGGGTGCCCGCCGACCCGATGAAACGCGCCACCTTGCCGCGCGTCGATTCGAACGCGGCCGTGGCCTCTTCCGCCAGCGTATGCACGCCCCGGTGCACGTTGGCGTTGTACTTGGAGTAGTAGCTCACGAGGGCGTCGATCATGGCCTGCGGTTTTTGCGTGGTGGCCGCGTTGTCGAGGTACACCAGCCGCTTGCCGTGAACGGGCCTCGACAAAATGGGGAAATCCTTGCGCAGGGCCCTCGGATCAAGCGTTCGGGCCGGGGCCTTGCCCGATCCCGTGCGCACCACGGTGGTCACGTCGCTCACGACCGCGTCTCCCGGGCCCTCTGGGTCTGCGTAAACCCGATCTGCACCTGGCCGCCCTCCACGCGCGTTGAGTAGGCGCGGATGGGGTAAGCTGCCGGCATGGACAACACGCGTCCGTCACGCACGTCGAAGCGCGCACCGTGCCGAGGGCACACAATGGCACAGCCGTCGAGTTCTCCCTCGCCGAGCGGTCCGTCGTCGTGTGTGCAGGTGTCGTCCACCACGTGGTATGTACCGTCCACGTTGCACACGGCGTAGCGCCACCCGTCGTGTGTCACCACGCGCACCTGACCGGGGGTCAGGTTCGCGGGCGCGATCGACACGAACACCAGAGTCTCCATGGGCCTAGATCTCCTCCACGCGCTGGGCGATGGTATGGGCGAGCCGCTCGCGCAGATCGTCCGGCACCTCGCGCAGCGTGGGCTCCACGAAGCCGTTCACAATCATGCGGATCGCCTCGTCGCGATGGATGCCGCGTGCCGTGAGGTAGAAAATCTGCTGTTCATCGAGCGGGCCGATCGTGGCGCCGTGAGTGCAGCGCACGTCGTTGTTGAGGATTTCCAGTTCCGGTATGGTGTCGGCGCGCGTGCCGTCGGACAGCAGGAGGTTCCTGTTTTCCTGGTAGGCTTCACAGTCCTTCGCATCGTGCTCGATGCGGATGAGGCCGGTGTACGCCGAACGCGCCTTGTCCTTGAGCACCACCTTGAAATCAAGATCGCTGAACGTGTTCGACGCCTGGTGGTCGTGCACGGTGTGATGATCGAAGTGCTGGTCGCGCTGACCGAAGGACACTCCCAGAAGCTTCACGTTCGCCCCGCGTCCTGCCAGAACGGCGCCCAGGTCGGCCTTGCTGGTGCCGGCGCCGAGCCCGGCAAACACTGAGAGATACTGCGCGTCGCGGCCCACCTTCGTGCGCTGCGTGAGGTAAGAGGTTGTGCGGTCGCCCCAGTGCTGCACCGTGATCAGACGGAAATTGGCTGCCTGTCCCACCACGCTCTCAATGACCGTGTTGGTGGCGAGTTTTGCGCCGCGGGGGCTGGTGACTTCCACTTCGAGCGTGAGCTGTGCGCCCTCGTCCAGCACCACCAGGACACGGCCCGAGAAGAACGGGTTGTTGTCGCCCGCCGCAAGCACCACGTGCATCGGCTTCTGCACGAGCACGCCACGCGGCACGTGGATGAACAACCCTCCGCGCCACGTGGCCAGATTCAACGCCTCATAGCGGCCATAGTCCGCGGCCACCACGCTGCCCAGATGTGTGGAAACAAGTTTCTCCACCTGCGTAGCAGCCTCGTGCAGATCCAGGAGCTTCACACCATCGGCCGCCAGTGGGCGGTCGAGGTGGAATCCCGACACCGCGCCATTCGCCCACACGGCGCAGCCTGAGAGATGGCTCGGATCGAGCTTGGGGCTGACGACGTCGCCCACCGAACCGGCCGCGGCGCGCTGAAGCACGTCCACGGGCACTTCGAAGACGGCGGGGTCGGTGTAGCGCCAGAGGTGTTCCACCCGGCTCGGGGCCGGCGTGGCAACATATCGATCCCAGGCACGGCGACGCGACTCGGCCAGCCAGGAGGCTTCGTTGAACCGCGACACGATGTCGGACGTAACGGCTTCGGCGTCGTCCACCGTGGGAGCCTGCTGAAGTTCAGTAAGCGTGCTCATCCGACGGAGCCTTCCATTTCCAGCTCGATCAGGCGATTGAGCTCCACCGCGTATTCCATGGGCAATTCCTTGGTGAACGGCTCGATGAAGCCGTTTACGATGAGCAGGCGTGCCTCATCCTCCGACAGTCCGCGGCTGGTGAGGTAGAACAGCTGCTCTTCCGACACCTTCGACACGCGGGCCTCATGCTCAATGCTCACGTTGTCTTCTGCGATTTCCATGGTAGGGTACGTGTCCGAGCGCGAATCCGAGTCGATCAGGAGCGCGTCGCACTCCACCGACACTTTGCAATGCTCGGCGTTGGGGTACGCCTTCACCATACCGCGATAGCTGGCCCGTCCGCCGCCCTTGGAGATCGACTTGGACGTGATTCGCGAGCTGGTGTTGGGCGCCGCGTGAATCACCTTGGCGCCGGCGTCCTGGTGCTGACCCTTGCCCGCAAACGCTACCGAGAGAATCTCGCCCTTGGCGCCTTCGCCCATGAGATAGATGGCCGGGTACTTCATGGTGAGCTTCGACCCGAGGTTGCCATCCACCCACTCCACCGTGGCGTTCTTGTACGCCATGGCGCGCTTGGTCACCAGGTTGTAGATGTTGTGCGACCAGTTCTGAATGGTCGTGTAGCGGATATACGCCCCGTCGAGCGCCAGAAGTTCCACCACCGCGGAGTGCAGGGAGTTGCTCGAATAGGTGGGCGCCGTGCAGCCTTCGATGTAGTGCACGCGCGAGCCCTCGTCGGCAATGATGAGCGTGCGTTCGAACTGGCCCATGTTCTGGGCGTTGATACGGAAGTACGCCTGCAGCGGGATGCCCACGTCCACGCCCTTGGGCACATAGATGAACGATCCGCCCGACCACACGGCCGAATTCAGTGCCGAGAACTTGTTGTCGGCGATCGGGATCACCGTGGAGAAGTACTTCTTCACCAGGTCCGGGTGTTCGCGGAGGGCCGAGTCCATGTCGAGGAAGATGACCCCCTTGTTCACGAGGTCCTCCTGCATGGAGTGGTACACCACCTCCGACTCGTACTGCGCCGACACGCCGGCCAGAAACTTCTTCTCGGCCTGCGGGATGCCCAGCCGATCAAAGGTGTTCTTGATGTAATCCGGCACGTCGTCCCACGTCTCGCCGCGCTTTTCGATGGGCCTGAGGTAGTAGTAGATGTCCGCAAAGTCGATCTGGCCGAGCAGCTCCTGGTTGCCCCACGCGGGCATCGGCTTGGCGAGGAACACATCCAGCGCCTTGTGCCGGAACTCGCGCATCCAGTCGGGTTCCTTCTTCATGCGCGAGATCATTTCCACGACTTCGTGGTTCAAGCCCTTGGGGCTCTTGTGAAAGAACTTCTCGGGGTCCTTGAACCCGTACCGCTGTTCGTAGTCTTCGCCGATGTGCAGGTCGGTCGTGGTGTCCGCCTGAAGTTCCGTGGCGCCTACTTTGAGTTCCTGTGTCATAGTTATGCTCCCACCGCTTGCAGTTCGGATTCGGCGATGCCTTCGTAGCCGGACTTCTCCAGCTCGAGTGCCAGTTCGGGACCACCCGAGCGCACGATCTTACCCTTCACCATCACGTGCACATAGGTTGGGGTCACGTAGTCGAGAATGCGCTGGTAGTGCGTGACGATGAGCACGCCCACCTCTTTCCCGCACACGCGGTTGATGCCGTCGGAGACCACCTTGAGCGCGTCGATGTCTAGGCCCGAGTCGGTTTCGTCGAGAATCGCCATGCGCGGCTTGAGCATGGCCATCTGCAGAATCTCGATGCGCTTCTTTTCGCCGCCCGAGAAGCCGTCGTTCACGTAGCGTCCCGCGAAGGCCTCGTCGATCGAGAGGGCAGCCAGTTCTTTCTTGAGTTCCTGGCGGAATCCCTTCAGGGGCTCATCCTTGGGCTGCCGCGCCTGCAGGGCGGTGCGCAGGAAGTTGCCCACCGTGACGCCCGGTACGGCGTTGGGGTACTGAAACGCCAGAAACAGCCCCAGGCGCGAACGCTCGTCGGGCTTCATCTCTGTAATGTCCTGTCCCAGCAGGTAAATCTTGCCGCGGGTGACCTCATAGCTCGGGTGGCCCATGAGCGCGTTGGCGAGGCTGGATTTGCCCGAGCCATTGGGTCCCATGAGGGCGTGTTTTTCGCCGGCCAACACCTTCAGCGTTACGCCTCGTACGATCTCATTGCCTTCCACAGACACGTGCAGGTCTTCAAAGGCGAACAGTGCTTTCTTGTCCATCGTTCCTCTATTCCTCGAGTTCTTCGTTGTTTTCTGGGTTGTGTTCTAAACCTGTGACAGGGCGACCGTTCGCGCCGGACGCTCAGCCACCGAGTCGCGCAGGGCCGAGTTGAGGCTGTCGCGCAACTCGCGTTCGGTGCCGATCAGGTCGGCCAGGGTCATGCGTTTGAAGACGCAGCAGAGCACGAGTTCCACCGAGCCCCAGACGGACCGGATGTTGCAGTCGTCGGTGTGCACGCAGCTGGATTCCGAACCCGGGAACTGGCTGCAGTACTCCGACGTGAACAACCGCCCGCCCAGAACCGAAAGCACCTCGTCGAGCGTGATCGCCCGAGGGTCGCGCGTGAGGGTGTACCCGCCGGCCCGCCCTCTCACTCCCGCCACCAGCCCCCCCTGCCGCAGCACCGCGAGCAGCTTGCCCGCGTAGGGGCCGGAGATCTTCTCGGATTCAGCAATCTCCGGAATGGTGAGTGGCTTGCGAGTGGTGAAGCCTCTGGCCAGCTGCACCAGGCAGCGGAGCCCGTATTCCTCTTGAGCCGTGACTTTCATATGCCTGCCTCTGTTCTGACTTGTCTCTCCTCGTCATGATACGCGTGAAAACCCTCCATTGCACGGAAAAACATACAGAAAAGTATTGTATTAAAACTGGCCGGGAGGTTTTTGGCTAACTATTTGGCAGCGATTAGGTTACTGAATCAGAAGAGGGGGCGTCAAGGCCCTCGAACGGAGGGCTGAAATCAGCTGAGAGGCGAAAGGTGAGCCCTGGCCGGGTCTTTCTGAAAACCGGCCCGGCCAGGACCAGAAACTACGATTTGGCGAACTTGTTTGCCGCGTCCATGAACGGCTTGAGCACATCGATGGGCACCGGGAAGATGATCGTGGAGTTGTTCTCCGTGGCGATCTCAGCCAGCGTACCCAGAAAGCGCAGCTGCAATGCGGCCGGATCGGCCGAGATCACTCGCGCCGCCTCGGCCAGCTTGGCGGCCGCCTGGGCCTCGCCTTCGGCGTGGATGATCTTGGCGCGGCGTTCGCGCTCGGCCTCGGCCTGCCGCGCGATGGCGCGCTGCATCTCCTGAGGCAGGTCCACGTTCTTCACCTCCACCTTGGTCACCTTCACGCCCCAGGGCGCGGTGTCCTCATCGATGATCTTCTGTAAGCGGTCGTTGAGCTTGTCCCGTTCGGCCAGAAGCGAATCGAGCTCTTCCTGACCCAGCACCGCGCGCAGCGTGGTTTGCGAAATCTGCGACGTGGCGTACAGGTAGTCTTCCACGCTCACGATGGCCTTCTCGGGATCCATCACGCGAAAGTACACCACGGCATTTACGCGCACCGTGACGTTGTCTTTGGTGATCACGTCCTGCGGCGGCACGTCCATGGTGACCACACGCAACGACACCTTCACCATCTTGTCGACGATGGGAAACAGCAGGATCACGCCGGGTCCCTTGGCGCCCAACAGCCGGCCCAGCCGAAAGACCACGCCACGCTCATACTCGCGCAGCACGCGGATGGAGTTGGCGAGAATGAACACGACAACCACGACGAGCGCGATAAATCCCGGTCCTGCGAAGCCCATACTACCTCCCGAGTTTCCTGACTTTAATCTGCATGTTTTGCACCGACAGCACCTGGACACGGTCCCCCGCGACCAGCGGCTCGTCGCATTCCGCTCGCCACAATTCGCCTTCGAGAAACACCATGCCTCCCGGTCGCACGTTGCCTTCGGCGCCGATCAGCGCCTCGCGTCCGGTGGTGGGCTTGCGTTTGTGAGCCTTCAACACGAAGACGATGAGAAACACGAAGAAGGCCGCGATGGAGCCCACGGTGACAAGAATCACCGACAGCGAGATCTGAAGCCAGGGCGCGGCCGTGGAGTCGATGAGCAGAAGGGATCCGAGCAGCATCGAGATCACGCCGCCGATCCCGAGGAGCCCGTAGCTCGTGATCTTCACTTCGAGAATGAACAGAATGACAGAGAAAATGATCAAGGCCAGTCCCGCGTAGCTGATGGGCAGCTGCTGAAACGCGAAAAACGCCAGGATGATGCAGATGCCGCCTACGATCCCCGGCACGAGCGTGCCCGGACTGTACAGTTCTAGCAACAGGCCCATCCAGCCCAGGTTGAACAGGATAAACGCAATCGTGGGGTTGGTGATCACGGTGAGAAACCGGTCTTTGAACCCCATCTCGTACTGCGTCACGGTGGCGTCGGTCACCTCCAGCGTGTCGGTGGTGCTGCCCACCACCACGGCGCGTTCGTCGATCTGTTTCAACAGGTCCTCGAAATTCGAGGCCACGATGTCGACCACGTCCGAGTCGAGTGCGGCCTGAGCGTCGATCGACACGCTCTCGAGCACGGCGCGACGCGCCCACTCGACGTTGCGTTCGCGCTTTTTGGCGATGGAAGTGATGTAGGCGACGGCGTCGTTCTGCACCTTCTCCGACATCACCGAGTCCATCTCGCCGCCCATGTTGACCACGTGTGCGGCGCCGATGTTGGTGCCGGGCGCCATGGCCGCCACGTGTGCGGCGTACGTGATGAACAAGCCGGCCGACGCTGCCCGTGAGCCGGAGGGGGCCACGTACACCACCACGGGCAGCTCAGCATTGAGCAGCCGCCGGCAGATGATGCGCATGGACTCATCCAGTCCGCCGGGGGTGTCGAGTTCGATCACCAGTACCTCGGCGCCGCTTTCGTAGGCGCGCGTAATGGACGACTCGATCACTCGCGCCGCGACGGGCCCGATGGGCATCTGTAGGGTGAGCCGGGCCACGCCCGCTGAGAACGCCTCTTGGGGAAGACCCAGGAGCAACAGGAGCGAAGCGACCAGGCCCCGCGCCAACCTACCCCCGCATGGAAGCATAGATAATTGGAATATCCCCGTCCGGAGGGCCGCTGGCAACTGCTTTCGGACACCCTGGCACGCGCTGGGGGCCGTTTGCGCTTGACGAAATGGTGACTCTCCGATACCCTGAACCTGTCGGCAGTCTCGTGCCCGCAGAATTCAAGTAGCTGTTCTACATATAAGTCGGTCACTCAACATTGAAAGGGCATCCTATGCGTGCACTACGTGCGGCCGCGGTGCTGTTGGCTGTTCTCATGCTTTCCGGTTCTGCCAACGCCCAATTCTTCGACATTCACATCTGGGACCTTCAGGGCTATGTCACGGATTCCGGTGGCAGCCCGGTATCCGATGGACTCCATTCCCTTACATTCAAGATCTACGACGATGAAGTGGCGGGGAACCTGCGATGGACCAGTGGTCCGCGCCAGGTCGAACTAACCAACGGACTGTTCACGTTTTACCTGGGCGACTCGACCACGCTGCCCTATGACCTGTTCAGTAGTGGTGACGTGTGGCTGGGTGTCACGGTGGATGGTGACCCGGAAATGACGCCGCGCATACCGTTTGCCTCCACGTCATCGAGTGCGGTGGCCGCGAGTGTACATGGCGACGTCCACACGTCGCGTGGAGAGCTCACCGTGGGCAACGCGCCGACGGGCGGCGGCTCAGATAGTGGCGTGGTCGTCGTCACCGGATCCAAGGCCGTAGATCACCGGGGCCACGTGACCATTCTCAAGATCTCCGGCGGAGGATCGGACACCACGGAGGTTCTCACCCTCGACGGCGACCCCAGGAGCCCGTCCGTCCAAATCGGCGACGGCAACGATCCCGACAGCGGTGTGGTGGTTTCGGTGGCCAAGCCACACAAGCACCGCGGGCACGTCACCATTCTCAAGATCTCCAACGGCGGGCAGGACACCACAGAAGTCCTCACGCTCGACGGCGACCCGTCAGCGCCGTCCCTTCAGTTCGGCGACGGCGGCGAGCCCGACAGCGGAGTGGTAGTCACCACAGGCAAGAAACACAAGCATCGCGGCCACGTGACGATTCTCAAGATCTCCAACGGTGGCCAGGATACCACAGAAGTGCTCTCGCTCGACGGAGATCCCGCAGCGCCCTCACTTCAATTCGGCGATGGCAGCGAACCGGACAGCGGCGTGGTGCTCACTGCAGGCAAGAAACACAAGCATCGCGGCCACGTCACCATTCTCAAGATCTCCAACGGCGGTCAGGATACCACGCAGGTGCTTCATATCGATGGCGATCCCGACCGGCCCATCATCCAGTTCGGCGACGGCGGCGAGCCCGACAGCAGCGTA
>DAIOGN010000103.1:10108-12120 GCA_036745245.1 Candidatus Zixiibacteriota bacterium | reverse complement strand
TGGGGCAAAAACGCAAACTGCGCGATCTTCGCCGAGACGAACAGAGACGCCGACGCATTGGGGCACGCCGCCACGCAGGCGCCGCAGCCGATGCACGCCGCCGCGTCCATGGCCAGATCGGCCTTCTCCTTGGGGACCAGAATGGTGTTGGCCTCGGGGGCGCTCCCGGTGTTTACCGAAATGTAGCCACCCGCCTGCATGATGCGGTCGAAGGCGGTGCGATCCACCACCAGGTCCTTCACCATCGGAAACGCCGCCGCGCGGAATGGTTCGATCGTGATCGTGGCCCCGTCCGGGAAGTGCCGCATGCGCAGCTCGCACGTGGTGGTGGCCAGTTTCGGGCCGTGCGCCACACCGTCCACCACGAGTCCGCAGGTGCCGCAGATCCCCTCCCGGCAGTCGCTGTCGAAGGCGATGGGATCGTCGCCCGATTTGGTGAGCTGGTCGTTCAGCAGATCCAGAGTCTCGAGAATCGACATGTCGGGCGTGATGTCGCCGATTTTGTATGTGGCCAGGGCGCCCTTGTGCCCCGGGCCCTTCTGACGCCACACGCGCAGCGTGTACGAACGCCCGCTCATTTATAGCTCCTCACAGCAGGCTTCAACGCCTCAAACGTGAGCTCTTCCTTGTGCATCACGGGATCTCCCCCCGTGTACTCCCAGGCCGATACATACGCGAAGGTGTCGTCGCGCCGCATCGCTTCGCCGTCCTGCTGATGTTCCTCCCGGAAGTGTCCGCCGCACGACTCCTCGCGCTGGAGCGCGTCTTTCGCCATGAGTTCTCCCAGCTCGAAGTAGTCGGCCAATCTCCCGGCCATCTCCAGATTCTTGTTGAATTCGGCGCCCGAACCCGAGACGTACACGTCCTGTTCGAAGGTGTGCTTCAACTCGCGGATGCGCGCAATGGCCTTGTTCAGCCCTGCTGCGTTGCGCGACATACCCACCTCGTCACGCATCACCTCGCCCAGATCCCGATGCAGCTCGAGCACGGTGCGCCCACCGCGGTTCTTCAGGAACCGCTCGGTCGCGGACTGCACCTCGCGCACGCTGTCTTTGAAGGGCGGCGTGTCGGTGCCCGGCTTCGAAGGGCCCGCGCCCGCCAGGTACTGCCCGATCGTGTACGGCAACACAAAGTATCCGTCCGCCAGCCCCTGCATGAGCGCGGAGGCTCCCAGGCGGTTGGCGCCGTGATCCGCAAAATTCGCTTCGCCGGCCACGAACAGGCCGGGAATGGTGCTCATCAGGTTGTAATCCACCCAGAGGCCGCCCATGGTGTAGTGCGGCGCCGGAAAGATGCGCATGGGCACGCGGTAGGGGTCTTCGCCCGTAATCTCGTGGTACATTGCGAAGAGGTTGCCGTACCGGTCGCGCACCACGTGCTCCCCGAGCCGCCCGATGGCGTCGGCGAAGTCGAGGTACACCGCCGAGCCGCCCGGGCCCACACCGCGGCCATCGCGGCACACGACCAGGGCCGCGCGCGATGCGATGTCGCGTGGCACGAGATTCCCGAACGCCGGATAACGGCGCTCGAGATAGTAGTCGCGCTCACCCTCCGGAATGCTCTCGGGCGATCGCGTGTCGGCCTTCCCTTTCGGCACCCACACGCGCCCGTCGTTGCGCAGACTTTCCGACATGAGCGTGAGCTTCGACTGCCCCAGCCCCGAGGCCGGAATGGCGGTAGGATGGATCTGCGTAAAACAGGGATTGGCGAACAGGGCGCCGCGCTTGTGACACCGCCATTTGGCGGTGGCGTTGCAGTTGATGGCGTTGGTCGAAAGAAAGTACACGGTGGAATAGCCGCCCGTGGCCAGCACCACGGCGTCCCCTGAATACGATTCGATGTCGCCCGTGGTGAGGTTGCGCACCGTGATTCCGCGCGCGCGTCCGTCCTGCACCACCAGGTCGAGCATCTCGCGCCGCGGGAACATCTGCACGCCGCCGGCCTCCACCTGCCGCACCAGCGAGCTGTAGGCGCCCAGGAGCAGTTGCTGGCCCGTCTGCCCCCGCGCGTAA
>DAIOGN010000103.1:2644-10098 GCA_036745245.1 Candidatus Zixiibacteriota bacterium | reverse complement strand
GCCGCCGTACTCCCGCGCGAACGGCACGCCCTGGGCCGCGCACTGATCGATGATGTTCACCGACAGCTCCGCCAGCCTGTACACGTTGGCTTCGCGGGAGCGGAAATCGCCGCCCTTGATGGTGTCGACGTACAGCCGCCACACGCTGTCGCCGTCGTTCTGGTAGTTCTTCGCGGCGTTGATCCCCCCCTGAGCTGCGATGCTGTGGGCGCGCCGGGGCGAATCCTGGATGCAGAAGTTGAGTACTTTGTAGCCCAGCTCCGACAGCGTGGCGGCCGCCGCGCCGCCGGCCAGCCCGGTGCCCACCACGATCACCGTGAACTTGCGTTTGTTGGCAGGCGCCACCAGCTTCACTTCGCCGCGGAAACGGGTCCACTTCTGATCCAGCGGGCCGCCCGGGATCTTGGCGTCGAGTTTCATGTGCCGGGTCCTCGGAAGTAGATCCACACAGGCAGAGTGAGAAAGCCCAGGCCCACCACCAGGGCCACGACAAGTCCAAGACCGTAAAAGAGCGGCGTCAGCCCCGGCCGCATGGCCCCTAGAGATTGAAACGCGCTCCAGAATCCGTGGCGGAGGTGCAGGGCAAGGAGCAGCATAACGACGGAGTAGAGAACAACAGGCACGGGCTGGCTGAATGTTTCCACCACCAGGCGATGCATGTCGCGCATGGGAACGCCGTCGAGCTGGTGCACGTAGCCCTCGTTCACACTCGGGCCGTATTTGAACGACCATACGTGCCACACCACAAAAGCCGCCAGCACCACGCCTGTAAGAATCATCGAGACGGAGGACGCCGATTTCAGGCTGGGACCGCCGGCGGGCCGGGTCATCTCGTAGGTATCCGGGCGCGCCTTGCGCTTGCCCAGGTACACTTGAATGCCGGAGATGATATGAAACACGAAGAAGGCGAGAAGGCCGAGCTCGATTCCCCAGAGGACGGGTCCGAGGCTTTCGAGCAAGTGAGTCCAGCGATTGTAGTCCTCGCGATCGCCGAAGAGCAGCACGAGGTTCTCGGACAGATGTCCCAGCACGAAGACCACCAGCCCCAGGCCGGTGGCCGCCATGACGAATTTCTTGCCTACGGAGGATCGAAGCTTAGCAGTTAGATCGCCCAAAACCCCACACCTCTTCCTGTCTCGATGGCAGACTACGAATCGTGGAGTCCCGGGGCAAGTACTGGCACAGACCGTCCGCAACGCAGGAAGAAGCGCATGAAAAAAGGGGCGGACCATACGGCCCGCCCCTGGAACGACACGCGAGATGGCGCCCTAGTACACCGGGTAGATCTCCCGCCAGGTGGAGGGCATTTCATTCCACACGTAGGCCATGAACGTATTGCCGCCGGGCATGCCGGGGGGCAGGTTGTCGACCAGCGCCGGCACCTGCCAGATGGAGGGCACGTTGGTCATGCTGAAGTAGTTCGACACCATGGCGCCCGCGATGTGATTCTGCTTCTGGTTGATGATCTGATTCTGCGCATAGCAGGCCGCCATCATCGTGAGCTGGGAGGCACCCGAGCCCGTGCCCAGCTCCAGGGTGTGGTACGACAGGAGTCCCAGGACGTCGTTGGTGGGATACTCCGCCTTGGAGAGCAGGCTCGTGTTCACGTACATGCTCCCCTGCGCCACCAGCGTTCCGCGCCCGTCGTACACGAGCGGGTCGTTCTTCTTGCTGCCCGCGCCCGCCGACAGGTTGAGGTCGCCGGTGACCATCACGATTCCGGAGATGGTTACATTGCCACTGGCGTCCACGGAGAGCGATCCGTAGGGACTGTACGGGCTGGCATACGCCACGCCCGGCTTGATCTCGAGGTCGCCGGAAATGATCAGAGCGTTGCCGGCCAGGTACCCTCTGTGATCTGAGTACCCCATGGAGGAATCGTTCAAGGACGGAAACGAAATCACGCCATCCGGCAGGTCGTAGCCTTCGGACGTGCCGTTGTCGGAGTACACGTTGGACGTGCCGGCGTTGCCTCCGTAGCCATCGTTCACGTACACGCCGTCCATGGTTTCCTTCTGAACCGGAGAGCCGCCCGAGGCGTCGGCCTGGCCGACGTGGGCGGTGCCTGACAGATTCACCATCCCGTGCTTCACTCGCAACTCGGCATCCAGCGTGTTCACAGATTCACCGTTGAAATCGATGCTCGAAAGCGGCGGGATGCGCGACGACAGGGTCCCCGGAATGCCGTTGTAGTTGTTCTCGACCGCCGCGGTGCCGGTGGCTTCGAAAGAGAGGTCGGTGGCTGTGAGTGTCTCGTCGTAGTCTCCGTTGCCGTTGTCGTCCACGTACGCCTCGGCCGGATCCCACGTAGCGTCGCCGTCATGGTCCACGGTGAGCGGTTCACCCGCCTGCCACGTTCCATTGCCGTTCAGGTCGGTGTAGGTGTCTCTGTCGTCCCACTGGCCATTGGAGTTGGCGTCGGTGAAGTCCTCGCCGTCGCCCAGAATGTGCACGGAGCCGTGAATGTCCACGTTGCCGGCGATGCCCTTGCCGACCTGCCCCACGCCCGCGAAGATGGCGTTGTTCCAGGGATTGATGGGATTGCGACGGTGCCGGACGTCCACCGCGACCGACGCCCTGCCCTCCTGGTCGCTGCCTACCGAGGTCACGGTGCGGATGGGATAGGTGTTGGTCATGCTCACGGCGAAGTAGCCCCCGCCGATCGTTGGTGCATTGTTGATGAGGGGCAGCATCGAATCCCGGCTCACGATGGACGCATTGGTCCGCATCGTGGCCAGGGCCACATTGAGGCCGCCCTCCGCCACATAGAAGGCGTGGGTGCGATCCGTGAGGGCCTTCGAAATCCCCATGTCGGTGGAGGACGTGCGGATCACTGCGCTTCCCAGGAACGCGATCATGATCAGAAAACACAGAGCCACGATCATCGCGATTCCGCGTTCATTGCCGAGTCGTCTGCGCAGCATAACGTGTTCCTCCTTACCCAGGATATGTCTTCACCGATTGCGAATGTCTACCACGGAGCTCAGCTTCCGGTACAGGAATCGGGACGAGCTGGTGTCGCTGTAACTCGAGGCCGACTGGAATCCACGGCGGCTGGTTTTCGCCACCAGATCCACGGTCACCCACTCGGTGCCCACTCCGGTGCCGCCGGGCGTGAAACGTACTGAATCAATCCCCTCGGCGAACACCTGCATGCCTTCACCGTCCATCTGTGACATGAGATCCGTGCGGCCGGTGATCGCGTTCTGGACCGTGAAAAAGAGCTGGGTCCGGATCGAGGTGCCATCGTGGTATCGGAGCGCCAGCCAGGTATTGTTGTTGAGCGTCATCACCGCATTGCCGCCGAACACGCGATAGCCGGCCACGCGAATCTTGCGGGTGATCTCATCCATCACCGAGCGCAGTCCCTGCTGCGTATCCGACACGTCGGTCTGCTGCACCATCTGCGCGTGCTGGCCCGTATAGAACCGGAACGCCGCCGTGGCCACCACTCCGAGTACGGTGAGCCCGATCATCAGCTCGACGATCGAAAAACCTGACTGTTTTCTGAGACGTTTGCTCATGGCGTTAGCGGAACAAACACAAGGCGTGCCGCCACGGCGGGCTTCGCGGAACTGTGACGAAAGTGGTCTACGCGTTCAGAATCTGAACGCAGGCGAGGGCCGCGGCGATCGTAAGTGTATGCCGCACCCCGTGTTGAAAACTATGGAATTCCTGAACAGCTACGCCGGTTCAGCGGCTGTTCAAGCGCCGGGTCCACTCCGGGTGAACATAATCGACTGCCAGTGTGGGCTCCCCCCCACACACTGGCATGAAATCGTGATTGCTACGGCTTGCGGGCGGGCGTTTCGTGCCCTGCCTGCGCCGCACGCGCGCGTTCCAGCTCCAGTTCGGCCTCCTGCGCCTCCAGGCGCAGTTTCATGGAGCGGAGCTCCAGCTGGCGCAGGTCCACACGATAACCGTCGCCTTCGCCCTCTGCCAGCGCGCTGGCTCCGCTGAAGTCGGACACCTCCCTGGAATCGGCCACCGCCTGGGCGTCACCGTAAGACGTAGGATAGTACACCCCCGCGAGGATGCTCTGGCTCACGCGCGTAACGGCATCGAACGCGTTCCCGGCGCCCTGCGCGGCTTCCATGCGGAAGGTGTATGAGCCCGCCGGTTTGAAGAACACGCGCTGCACGAACACCGGGAAGCTGTTGGCCAGCGTGGTCGAGGTATGGCCCACCAGTCCGAACGTGGCGGAATAGGGCGACACCGGACTGCCGGAGGAGGTTTCCACGATCTGCACCGTTCCCTGATTCCGCCCCGTGGTGTTGTAGGTGACGCCGTTGCACTTGCCGGTGAGCATCACGTACCCCGACATGGGAACATCGATCTGCACCGTCACGATCTCCTGCATGACCGTGGACGACAGGGTCACCGTAGCACCGTTGAAGTTGGTGACCAGTCCCGCCTCGGCCAGAATCTCGTCGGGCCCGATGGAATTGGTGGGCAGCGCCACCGTGGTGTTGAGGTTGAGCCCGCTCACCTGGAGAGCTCCCGCCCCGGTGAACGTGCCGATCGACAGTCGTCCCGACGATTCGAGCGCCATGCCCCGCACGTTGAACGCTGTGCGGAACTGCAACCCGTCGGGTGTGAGCGCATTGTTGTAAATGATTCCTCCGGCCATGTTGGAGGACGGCTCTCCAAACAGAACTCCTCGCTCGGCGAAGTCGGGGGTGAGGAGCGACAGGTAGGAGTGAGTATCGCCCTCGAACACGCCCAACGACCCGCTGTTGGGTGTCACTCCCGTGGATGCGCCGTTCTGCACATGCAGCATGTTCTCCGGACTGGCGGTGCCGATTCCCACTCGGCCGCCGTCGTAGTAAATATTCGGTCCGTCCTCCGCCCACTGTCCACCGTGCGCATGCTGCGAATCGGCGAAGGTGGAAGCGTCGCGTCCATCCAACAGGTCGGCATTGAGGAGCGAGCCACTCCCCTGCGGCGCGATGGCCAGCGGTGTGTGTGTATGCACGACAGGCGCAAATTCCGTCGACGTCTGGCCGTCGAGGAGATCGGCATTGAGCCCGGATCCGGCCCCCTGCGGCGAAACTGCACCGGGGAGATGCGTGTGCACACTAGACGCAAAGTCGGTGGGGGGGTGGCCAAGCAGCGTGGAAGACGAGCCGGCCTGGAATGCCCACGGCCCGGAACCCAGTCGGATGCGCGAAAGCGCTTCCGACGTCGTTCCGTCGTCGACTGTGATCTCCAGCCACAAGGACGAATTCTCGAAGAGCGAATCGGGGATCGGCTCGACAGCGCCGATCTGCGCCTGCCAGAGCCCGCCCTCTTCCACAGAGAGCGACTGACTCTCTCCGCCACCGCCGGGCCACACCTCCGTTCCGGAGGTGGAATCGTTCATGATTCGAAAAGTGAATGTGTACGTGCCGGAGGGCGCTGGATCTCCGGACGAAGTAGTGAGGCGGCCCTGGGCCGGCATGTGCTGGGGCACAGCCAATGCTCCCGCGGACAGGGCAGCCCACAGCACGATCGCAAGACGCAGGATGCGCATGAGTGGACCCTTTTTTAGCTGACCCTCCCGGGGGCGGCACCGAAACCGAGCCGGGCACCAGGGGAACACTGCTTGCAAACGCTCTGGGCCTATTCCAGCGCTGGAGGCGGGACCCTGTCGTTACGCGGTGTACGGGCGGGTACGTTTCTTGGTTCAATGTACCCCGAAATCGCGAGCCGTCAAGGGGGGTAGGTTCCCCGGCGCCCGGAGTGCATAATGGGCTGGCCGCGTATGGACTCCCAGCCCTCCCTTCCGCCCGTGGCATTCTGCCCCAATCCGGACGTGGACTGCCCCGGTCAGGGCAGGGATCTCGAGGAAATCCGCGAAGAGGTGCTGGGGGACGACGGAACGCCAGTTGGCGCGATCGTGTTTATGGCGTGTCGTCTGTGTGGGTACCGCTGGGATCGAAGCTGAAGCTCTTCACCCGCGGCGGGCCGTCGGAGGCGCCCACCAGCACGAACACATCGGAGGACGGCAACCTCAGATCGCCCCGGGTCAGGTCGACGCGAAAGAGAAACGCCACGTCTCCACCCGGCCGCGCTTGCTCATAGATCTTCTCCAGGTGGAGCGACGGCCGCACCTGTGCTACGGCCGACTCGCGATCGTCGACGCCCGACAACAGGTCGATCTCCGCCTGCAGATCGGCCTTCGCCCGGCCGGTACACAACGCGATCGCTGCCTTCTGGTCGGCCGACACGAGATACAGGTCGAGAAAATCGCGCGCCGTCCTCTCGTGCCCGCCCGGGGCGCCACAGGCGACCACGAACGCAGCGAGTCCCCACACGAACCAGTGCGTTGGTTTCAGCCGAGTTCCAGGATGCGGCGGACGTCCGGATGCCTGCGGTTGAGAACACAGACGGTGGTGCCAAACTCCGGATTGCGTGGATTGGGAATCTTGTGAGTGTCGATCAACTTGTCGTGAATGGCGCGGCGGATCAGTTCGCCTTTCGACTGATTCGTGCTGCCCCCGCCGTGGTTGGGCGTGAGCACGTGGTTCTTGAGGTACTTCAGGCTCACGAACGGCAGGGTGTCTTCGAGCCGGGCGAGCAGCAGCACGAAGGCTTCCCAGCTGAAGTCGCTGTCGGAGTACGCCTCCTCTGAAGGAGGCGTGTCTTCGTGCTGTAGCTCCGCGGGCTGCACGGAGTCCTCGAGCGGCTCGAATTCGACGTCCATGCTGAGCAGGTCGGGCGGCATGCTGCGCTGAAAGCCCACCAGGAAGACGTCGCGTCCGTCTCTGCGCAAGCGCGTGATCAGGTCGGCGATTCCCGCATCGTCGGACACCAGCACGAACGTATCGATCTCCGGGTGCTCGCGTAGCGCATCGAGCGCGTCCAACGCCATGGAGACCAGAGAGCCGTTGGTGCGGGCCAGTTGAAAGGAGGTCCCGGCGAGGTTCGAGAACACGAAGCGAGGATCGAGATGCAGGCGCTTCACTTCTCCCTGACGGCCCGGCACCTTATCCCAGTCGGCGTACACATTGGCCATCACCACGTCCCCCATGTCCTGGACGCGCAGGGCCACCGCTTCGATCGCGCTCGACAAGCCGCAGACGGCGTGGGCACCTTCCGTGTGCCGCCGCAGGTGCTCGAAATCCACAAACAGAGCTACCTTGCGTGTGTCTGGTCCATCCGTCACAGCCGCTACCCCCGAAGGAGGATGGTTGTGTTACAGAATCGGGCGACTTCGCGCCGTCCTGGGCGCAAAGGGCACGTACAGGCGCCGGTTCCGCGCTCGCCGGGATGTACGAGCTCCGCAACCGATTCTGTGGTTCTGTTGCTTTTGAAAACTATGGGAGAACGTGAACGGTCTTCTTGTCGCGACCTTTACGCTCGAACTTAACTACCCCGGTGATCTTTGCGAAGAGCGTATCGTCTTTACCGAGACCCACGTTCTCTCCGGGATAGATGCGCGTCCCCCGCTGACGCACGATGATGCTGCCGGC
>DAIOGN010000103.1:0-2634 GCA_036745245.1 Candidatus Zixiibacteriota bacterium | reverse complement strand
ACGCTTTAACGCCCAGTCGTTGACCGTGCGAATCGCGACCGTTACGGGAGCTGCCGACACCCTTTTTATGAGCCATTACGAATTGCCTTTGTCTCTCTAGCCATTGACTTAAGCCCGGTCCTGCCCGGACGGCTCAACAGGTTAAAGGCCCACTCACGGGGCGTCAAGGACTATGTGCCCCGGCTCCCGGACGCACCTCGATCTCGGTGATATACGCCGATACCAGCTCGGCAGGCGTAACGTCGAAGGCTGGGGCCCAAACGCTTATGCCCGCAGCACTTACAGGCTCGCTGAAGCGATCGGATAGTTCGCGGGCGGGCCTGTGCTCGATGGGAATGGAGCCACCGTCGGCCGCTTCGAGGTCGAACGTGGAAGTGGGGGCGGCCACGTAGAACGGGATACCGCTTCGCCGTGCCGCGACGGCCAGTCCGTAGGTGCCCACCTTGTTGGCGACATCGCCGTTTCTGGCGATCCGGTCGGCGCCCACGATCACCAGATCCACTTTGCGCTGAGCGATCAGAAAGGCGGCCGCCGCATCCACCAGGAGCGTCACATTCACGCCCGCACGACTCAGTTCCCAGGTGGTAAGTCTCGCGCCCTGCATGACGGGTCGCGCTTCGCACGCAAACACCACAGGATTCCGTCCCGCTTCGGCTGCCAGATAAATGGGGGCCAGCGCAGTGCCGATGCCGCTGGTGGCCAGTGCCCCGGCATTGCAGTGCGTGAGAATTCGCGGCGACTCTGGCAGAAGCGTGAGCCCCAATTCACCGATCCGCCGGCATGCCGCCTGGTCCTCGCGATGAATCGCAGAAGCTTCGGCGAGCATCGCCTCAGATGCGGATTCTCCCGAGCGTGTCCCGGCGGCCTTCAGCACCCTCTCCACGGCCCACCGGAGATTCACAGCCGTGGGACGGGACGCCACAAGCAGCTCCGCGGCCCTGGCACGCGCGCCCGGCTCACCACCGGATAGAGCCAGGCCATAGCCGGCCGCTACACCGATGGCGGGCGCGCCTCGTACGGCGAGTGAAGAAATGGCAGACGCCACCTCATGAGGCGTTGTGCAGCGCAGCCACTCCTCGCGTGCGGGGAGCCACCGCTGATCGAGCAGGTGCAGTGAGCCGTCGAAACGCAGGGCCTGAGGAATGATCACGTGCGGGAGGCCGGCTGTGTATGCTTGAAGCGTTTGATTTTCTGAGTGGTCGTCTTCTCGAAGGGTTCCATTACCAAATCATAGTGCACTATTCGCTTATACGGAGCCAGATGCGCCGTGGCGGCCTCGATCTGTGGGCGCACGCGCGCCAGAACCAGGTCGGCCCGGTTCACCGGCCAGCCCTGTGCGGCGGCATACTCGAGGTCGGGAAACACACGCGCGCACACCTCTTCCCCGCTGCCCGATCCCGTGCTTCGTCCGTACACCATGATCTCGGAGACCGCGTCGCAGCTAAGGGCGGCGCTTTCGATTTCTTCAGGCGAGATGTTCTTGCCGCCCGGAGAGATGATGAGGTTCTTCAGCCGCCCGGTGATGTGGAGGTGACCCTGCTGATCGAAGCGGCCGAGGTCGCCTGTGCAGAACCAGCCGTCGCGCAGTGCCTCGCGCGTTGCGTCTTCGTCGTTCCAGTACCCACGCATGATGGTGATTCCGCGCACGCGCACTTCACCGTCGCCTTCCTCCGACGGTTCATGAATCCTCACCTCCACGCCCGGCAGGGGCTTGCCCACCGAGGCCGGGTTGGCTTCGCCCGGCGGATTGAGCGTCACCACGGGGGAGGTCTCCGTGAGTCCGTACCCCTGCAGGAGCCGAACGCCCAGAGCTTCGAGTTGCCTGCCCACCTCGGCGGGTAGCGGCGCTCCGCCCGACACCAGATACCGCATGCGACCCAGGCCCGCCTTGGCGCGCACTCCGCCCAGCACCACCTTCCCCAGGTTGTGTTTCCAGAGCGGACGGCCGCGACGGGACACAGACCACAACGCCCGCGCCACCCGCCCCTTGACGCCTGCCCCCTGGAGCCCCTTGTCGATCCCCGAACTGATTTTTTCGAACAACAACGGCACGCCCAGAAGGAACGTGGCTCCGGAGCGCTCGAGATCGGTGACGATCTCGCGCGGAGCAAAGCCGCGTGCAAAGTACACCGGAGTTCCGGCCAGAAGCGGCGCCACGAACCCGCAGGTGCACTCGTAGCAGTGCGACATGGGGAGCACGGAGAGGAAGCGGTCCACGCGTCCGTCGATGTCGATCCGGGAGAGCAAGCCGAACGCGTTGGCGAGGATGCTCTCGTGAGCCAGCATCACACCCTTGCTCTTGCCGGTGGTGCCGGACGTGAAAATGAGCGAAGCCACCTGCTCCGGGGACACCGAAGGGAGCGCCGCATTCGAGGACGAACCGGCCAGGTCTTCCAACGACGCCTGTACGCCCGGAAGGTCGCCGTACAGGCTGAAAACCCGCAGTGTGGGCATGGACTCTGCCAGAAGCGGCACGAGCCTCACTCCCTCGGCGTGAGCCACGAACAACCGCCCGGCGCCCGAACGCTTCAACACGTCCAGCCATTCCACGGGTGTCTGAAGTCTGTCGATGGGAACGGTGACGCCCGTGATCCAACTGGCCTGTGCCGAGGCCAGAAAGAGCACGGCAGCCGC
>DAIOGN010000102.1:10535-12188 GCA_036745245.1 Candidatus Zixiibacteriota bacterium | reverse complement strand
CGGACCGCCGAGCCCTTGAAGCACGCCGAGAACATGCACGTCCCCGGCCGTGTCCACTACGACCGCCGAGTCGGGATCGCCGTCGGGTGCAGACAGGCGGCTGAGAACAGCGACGTCAGAGGCATTGGCCAGCCGCACCCAGGCCCCGGCGTGCGCGAAGAAGACCGCGCCCGAGTCGTGTACGTGGCCGATGGCGCCGTGATAGGCCGTCGGGTCGGGCAGCTCGGCAAAGGTATTGTACTGGAATCGGATCAGGCTGGTGGGACCCTGCGCGAGGATCTCGCCCGAAAGGTCGAGATCTCCGAACACCTGGCCGCCGGCGGCGCCCGCGATGGAGGCGATGCGAAGGGCATACGGAACCGACACCAGCTGCTGGCGCGGGACAAGTTCCGGATCGGGAGGGATGGTGATTCCCAGATAGCGCGGGCCGACACCGAAATAGGACTCGTCCAGCGGAGTGGATTCACCCAGAAGGACGGAGAACCTGCCTTCCGAGTCTGTAGCGACGCTCTTGGTTTCGGTCCACAATGGCGAGCCACCAAATGGAACTCCGTAGAGCGAGAACGTGACGCTGAACGAACCCTCCAGCGGCGCTCCGGCTGAATCGGAGAGCATGCCCTGGAAATTCACCACCGCGGGCGGCACACCGAGCGCTGGTTGGGCCAGCGTTGCAATCCAAAGGGCTGAGAGAATCAGGCCAAGCCTGAACGCATGAGGAGACATGAAACCTCCAGTCAAAGGTGTTGACGACTAATGGGTGAAACTGTTACGGCCGTTTGGCACTGCGAGACGCTGACACGAGCGGGTCAGCTGAAATTACCTGACCCCACAATAATGTCCCCTGAATCGATTGGCACGCAGAATCGGTTGGCCGCATGGCTTTCCCGGGCCGCTCACCCGGTTCAGCGGGCGTCGCTGGGCAGCCAACGATTGCCTTGCAGGACTCTCACTTAGCGCTCGATGGCCGTCCCGCGGGCGGCCGCCGCGCGGGGACAATGGGGCTACCGTTTCTGCATGAGCTTGATTACATTGGGTGGGGGCTGAATCACACCTGGGGACCACCATGAGCTCGCACCTCGACGTCAACGGCCAGCAGCTAGTTCTCAATGAAGAAGGCTTTCTCACCAGCCCCTCGGACTGGGACCCGCACGTGGCCCTGGCCCTGGCTCAAGCCCAGGAAGGGATCCCGGAGCTTTCGCCCGAGCACTGGTCGGTGATCAACTTCATTCGCGAACACTATCTCCAGCACAACACGGCTCCCATGGTGCGCTCGATCTGCAAGACCACCGGCCTGCCGCTCAAGCGGATCTACGAGTTGTTCCCGTCGGGACCGGCGAAGGGGGCCTGCAAGCTGGCCGGCCTACCCAAACCGGACGGCTGCGTGTAGGCTGCTCCATGATCCCCCGCTGGCTGGCTCTGTCGGTCGTCGCCGCTTCCCTCTTCGCCGTGCTGGGAATCGCGTACACCCTGTGGGCCACCCGCCGCTTCGGTTCGCGCCGTCCTCTGGCTCCACCTGTCGGCAGTGAACGCGAGGGGATCCGTTACGCGCTGTTCGCCGGCATGATGCCCTGGGCCAAGGAGAGCGCCCGGAAACACGTGCCGACGTTTTTGGCGGGCGTCATCTACCACCTGGGCATTGCTGCCGGATTCATT
>DAIOGN010000102.1:0-10525 GCA_036745245.1 Candidatus Zixiibacteriota bacterium | reverse complement strand
CTCGTACAACGCAGCCGATCCGGTGCGAGGCATGCTGTTCTGGTGTCTGGTCGGCGGCGCTGTGGCCGGAGCGGGCCTCCTCGTCAAGAGGCCGGCGACCTTCGCTCTCCGAGCCATCAGCACACCCGACGATTACGTGGCCAACGTTCTCGTGACGGCTTTCGTGATCGCAGCCGCCGCCACGGTGCGCACAGGGAAGTTCGCTGTTCCCTTCCTGGCCATTGCTGTCCTGCTCTTGCTCTATGTTCCTCTTGGAAAGATCCGGCACTGTGCGCTGTTTTTCGTGAGCCGGATTACGTTCGGCCGGTTCTTCGGCCGCCGTGGCGTCCTGGCCCGGCCCGCCGCCCACGTCGGAGACTCCCATGCCGGAAGCTGAAGACCTGTCACGCGCAAGCCACGTGCTGGCACCTTCCGAGTCCGAACTGGCGGTCATGCAGACCGCGCTGGCCGAACACCTGGACGCGGAGCTGGCAGCGCAGATGCAAACCTGCGTGCACTGCGGCCTCTGTGCCGAGACCTGCCACTACTATCTCACCCAGCCTGAGGCGAAGGCGATTCCCGCTTACAAGGCCAACCTGGTCTCCAGTGTGTTCGCGCGCGAGCACACCTGGACCGGCAAGCATCTCCCAACGCTCTCCGGAGCGCAAACGCTCGACCCCGCCCTGGCGCGCGAGTGGATCGACGCGTTGTTCGGCTGCTGCTCGCTCTGCGGGCGCTGCACGATCAACTGCACCATGGGTATCGGCCTCGACCGCATTATCCGCGCTGGGCGCTCGGCCCTGGCAGCGGCCGGCATGGTGCCCAGCGAACTTCAGTCCACGGTGAACAAGGCGCTCGAGTCCGGCAACAACATGGGCATCACGCGGGAAGAGTGGCTGGAAACGGTGGACTGGCTGCAGGATGAGCTGCGCGGCGAAACCGGGGATCCGGCCGCGGAGATGCCGATCGACCGCCCGGGCGTGGACTTTCTGTACGCCATCAACCCGCGCGAGGCGAAGTTCTACCCCCTGTCGCTGTTGGCCGCCGCGAAGCTCTTTCACGCCGCCGGGGCAACTTGGACCTTCTCGACAGATGCGTACGATGTCACCAACTATGCCCTGTTCAGCGGCTGCAACGACTCGGGGGCGCTCATCGCAGGCCGCCTTCAGGAGTCGGCCAGGCGTCTCGGCGTGCGCGGCATCGTCCTGGGCGAGTGTGGCCACGGCTACAACGCCAACCGGTGGGAGGGCGTGGAGTGGCGGAAGAGTTCAGACGACGTTCCCATGGAGAGCATCCTCGATCTTCTGGAGCGCTACCTGGAGGAGGGGAGGATTCAGCTCGATCCATCCCGTCACTCGAAACGCTGCACGCTTCACGATCCGTGCAACCTGGTGCGGCTCGGAGGTGTGAGCGAACCGCAACGCCGGCTGCTCGGCCGTGCCGTCGCCGACTTCGTGGAGATGACGCCGAATCGGGAGGAGAACTTCTGCTGCGGCGGGGGTGGCGGCCAGCTGACCATGACGCGCTTCGCAGACCGCCGGCTGGAAGCGGGTCGGATCAAGGCGGACCAGATCCGCGCGACAGAAGCAAGCGTCGTCGTGGCGCCGTGCCATAACTGCATCGATCAGCTCGCCGAGCTGAACCGGCACTATAAGCTGGGCGTGGAGGTGAAGACGGTGACGGAGACCGTGGCCGACGCGCTCGTGCCGTGGCCGGCCGCCGGCCCTAGCGCTTCTTCGCCGACGCCATAGCGCTGCGCAGCGCGGCGATTTCCGAAACGGCCACAATGGCCGCGTCGATGTGTTCTTCCGTTGTGAACGGGCCGAGTCCGAAGCGAACGGACCCGTGCAGTTTGTCGGTGCCGAGTTGCTCGTGCACCAGGGGCGCACAGTGCAATCCCGTGCGGCAGGCGATGTTGTAGTCCACGTCCAGCATGGTGCCCACGTCCGCCGCCTCCATCCCCCGCACGTTGAACGACAGCACGCCGATGTGACCGGTCAGGTCGTCCTGGCAGTAGAGTTCCACCTGTTCGATCTCTCGCAGACCGTCTCGCAGCTTCTCGAGCAGCCTGAACTCGCGCTCTTCGATGACCCCCTGGCCCTGCTCCTGCACCCACCTCACTCCGACATTGAGTCCGACAATGCCCGGGAGATTCGGCGTTCCATACTCCAGCCGGTAAGGGTATTCGTCGAGATGTAAATGCTGTGCGGAGCGCACCCCCGAGCCGCCGGCGCGCGTGTGGCGGATGTCGACTCCCTCACGCACGCACAGTCCGCCCACTCCCATGGGGCCCATGAGGGACTTGTGCCCCGTGAACGCGATGACGTCCAGGTTCATCCCCTGCAGATCCACGGGGACCTTGCCTGCCGTCTGCGACGCGTCGGTGAGGAACAGAATCCCTCGCGAGCGACAGTGCCGGCCGATGGCCGCGAGATCCTGAACGGTGCCGATCACATTGGAGCCGTGGTTGACGGCCACCATCCGCGTGTTGCGCTTGAAGCGCCGAACCACCTCATCGGGCGAGACGAATCCCTTCGCATCGAAGGGCACGTGGTCCACTTCCACATGGGCGTCGCGCATCAGGTGATACAACGGCCGAAGCACCGAGTTGTGTTCGAGGGTGGTGGTCACCACGTGATCGCCCGGTTGCACCAGGCCGAAGATCGCCAGATTGAGGGCATCGGTGGCATTGTATCCGAACACCAGCCGATTCGGGTCGGTGCCGTTGAAGAAGCGGGTGAGCAGCTTGCGCGTATCTTCGATGACGGAGCCGGCCTCGAGGCACAGATCGAACCCGGACCGCCCGGGGTTGACCCCGTGGGTGCGATAAAACTGGTCCATCTGTCGATACACCACATCGGGTTTTGGAAACGTGGTGGCGCCGTTGTCGAGATAGATCATGGGGCTCAGGGGGAGATGTGCGTGGCATCCCGCGTCCGTGAAATTAACTTACCCAGACGGACCAGCGGGGTCAATGGTGCGGGGTTGACCCTCCCGGAGGCACAGGCTATGCTTGGAAGTCGAAACAGGGCAGCTGTCGAACCCTGTGGGACCCTGTTCGGCTCGTGCGCCAGCAGGTCCACACTCCAGCCGGAGTGTTCGATAACTTTAATGCGGCCTTTGACCTTCCCTGCGTACCAGCCGTCCGCTCTTCGGCGGGGGCGGCGACACCATTCTACTCGCCGATCTCAGACCCGGCCCGGACCGCGCGACTCGGAGTGATCCCATGTTCAAGAAACTGCTTCCTAAATCCACGAGCTTCTTTGAGTTCTTCGACGCACACAGCCAGCTCGCTCATGAAGCCTGCGTGCAGCTCAACACACTGGCCGAGCAGCCGGAGCATATCGACCAGATCGCGGACCGCATCAAGGAGATTGAGCGCAAGGCCGACGACGTGTCGCGCCGCTGCATCGACGCCCTTCACAGCACCTTCATCACGCCGTTCGACCGGTCGGAAATTCTCCGACTCATGCGCCGCATGGACGACGTGATCGACGCCGTGGACTCGCTGGCACAGCGACTCAAGGTGTACCGCATCACCAAAGTGCGCCCTGGGATGGTGGAACTGTCGCATCTCCTCGTGGAGGCCATCGAGGCCATCGGACAGGCGGTGCGCGATCTCGCCCACCTGAACCAGCGCGGCGCCGAAATTCGGAAGAGCTGCCTCGTGGTCTATGAGGCGGAATCCAGGGCGGATGCGCTGTTGAGCACGGCCCTGGTCAACCTGTTCGACGAGGAGAAGGATCCCCTCCTCGTGATCAAGTGGAAGGAAATCTTCGAGCGCCTCGAACGTGCCACCGATCGCTGCCAGGACACCGCGCACATCATCGCAGGAATTGTGATCGAGGCATCGTAGGCATGACGTCTTTGATGATCGTGATCATCAGCGCGGTCGTGCTGGCGCTGATCTTCGACATCATCAATGGCTTTCACGACGCGGCCAATTCCGTGGCCACCGTCGTGTCCACTCGCGTGCTCAGCCCGGCCGTGGCCGTGTTGTGGGCCGGCTTCTTCAACTTCGTGGCCATGTTCGTGTTCGCCCCCCGCGTGGCCAATACAATCGCGAAAATCGTGAAGATCGATGGCAGCGACACCGCCTTCGTGTACGTGGTGCTCGCCGGCCTGCTCGGCGCCATCGTGTGGGACCTCATCACATGGTGGCTGGGCCTTCCCACGTCGTCTTCCCACGCTTTGATCGGTGGCGTGGCCGGAGCGGGACTGGCCTACAAAGGTCCCGACGTGATCCGGTGGGGGACCATCGGAAAAGCCGTGGAGTTCATTCCATTGGCGCCGGCCCTGGGCTTCCTGTTCGCTGTCATAGCCATGATTCTCGTCACCTGGATTTGCCGAAACCAGAAGCCGACCTCCGTCGATCGGTTTTTCCGGAGGGGCCAGCTCGTCTCGGCCGCTCTGTACTCCCTGGGCCATGGCGGAAACGACGCACAGAAAACCATGGGAATTATCATGGCGCTGCTCATCGCGGGCGGGCTCATGAAACCCGATACCGAGCTGTCGCTTCTGCACTGGAACACCCTGTGGATCATCCTGTCCTGCCACATTGCGATGGGCGTGGGCACGGCCCTGGGTGGCTGGCGCATCGTGAAGACCATGGGGATGAAAATTGCAAAGCTTCGGCCCATGGGCGGATTTTGCGCCGAAACGTCGGGGGCCATCACGCTCTTTGCCGCCACGCACATGGGCATTCCGGTGTCCACCACACACACGATCACGGGCGCCATTGTCGGCGTGGGGGCCACCACGAAGGCGTCGGCGATCAAGTGGGGGATTGCCGGGCGAATTGTGTGGGCCTGGATTTTCACGATCCCGGCGTCTGCCCTGATCGCCGCCGGCTCGTTCCTGCTTCTGCGGCTGCTCCTGCCGGCTTTCTGACAGATCCCCCAACGTCCCGCGGTTGACCGCCGGAAGGCGACCTCCGCATACTCTCCTTACAAACAGGCCCGGTCGGCCCTGCATGGCGCGCCCGATGCGAGCGCCGCCGGCAGCCAGAATTCAGCTTCAATTCAACGCGGAGATTGATCTCATGCGCTTCCTTCAAACGATAGTATTGGCGGTGTGCTTCGGCTTCGCGTTCGCCCCCACGAATGCCGCCGCCATCGGGTTGGGCAGCCTCAAGGACAAGGCCAAGAAAGAAGCAGAAAAGCAAGTGACCACTCCGCCGGCCCCGGAAACGCCGGCCACGGACTCTGCGGCCCCCGCAGCCGAAGAGGCGGAGTCCGGTGAGCAGGGGGTTGCTCCGAGCTCAGCGAATGCTGGAAAGTCGGGCGACGACTTCCAGCTCTATACCAAATTCGACTTTGTCCCCGGGCAGAGAGTGCTGTTTTTCGACGATCTCTCCGGGGAGGAACTGGGGGAGTTTCCTTCCCGCTGGAAGCTCAACCGCGGCGTGTTCGAAGTGGCGCGCGTAGGACAGGATCCGTGGATCATGGCCACTTCACGTGGCGAAATCGCTCCCAAGCTGATGGTCAACCAGCTCCCCGAACGCTACACGGTGGAGTTCGAATGGCTCAATCGCACCACCGAATATCGGGGTACTCACTACGTGCATTTCATCTGGTACGGCACCGATAGCTACCCGGTGGCCAGCCTGAAGCTGTCCGCCAACTCGCAGGCGATTTTCGGGATGAAGAATGATGCGGGACAGTTCTCCACGGTGTCCGAAAAAGCGCTCCCCGCGTCCTTCGCGAGCGGCCTCCACAACATCCGCATCATGGTGACCAAGAGTTCGATCAAGTGCTACGTGGACAATGATCGACTGGCGAATGCGCCCCGCACCGCGGGCTTCACGCCCACCTCATTCGCCATTGATATCCACGGCGACGATGCCGACTTCGAGAAGTCGGGCATGTTCTTCCGCAACTTCCGCTTCGCGGAGGGAGGCAAGACCATGCGGGAGCAACTGGACGAGTCGGGGCACATCGTGACGCACGGCATCTACTTCGACGTAAACTCGGCACAGATCCGGGGCGAATCGTACAAGACCCTCGCCGACATACTGCAGATGCTGGGCGACGACCCATCCCTGCGTCTGGTGATCGAAGGTCACACCGACACCGACGGCGCTGACGCCGCGAATCTTGATCTGTCACAGCGGCGTGCCGAATCGGTGCGCGCGTACCTCATGGAGAACGGCAAGATCGATGGCGAGCGGCTGGAAGCGAAAGGCTACGGCGAAACCAAACCCATCGACGCAAACACTACGCCTGAAGGCAAGGCCAACAACCGTCGGGTGGAGCTGGCCAGGCTCTAAGCGGGCCTGGGGCCCCGGCAGCGGGGCAAGGGTGGAGCTCACAGGGTGCCGGGCTCGGCACCCTGTATATTCTAGGAATTGTGGTGCTTCAGAAGTTCATCGATGTCCCGGTCGGAGAACCGGTTGAGCGCGACCACCGTGGCCGCCCTGCGATACGCGGCGGGCACGAGATTGCGCGCCTCATCCTTCCCGTCGACCTCCACCACCAGCCAGGACTTGTGAACCCCGTCCAGGCACCCGAAGTCCGCGTTCGTGATAAAGTGCGAGCCGCTTTCGAAGAGAATCTTGATCGCCTTGGCACAGGCGATCGTCTCCGCTTCGTGCGGCACCTCGATGAGGAACTTTGCCATGTTCATTGCTCCTTGTGCGATTGAACCAGGGTGGTGCCTCTTGACTTCTGTTTAACGAATCGTACGAATGACGGCGGCGGCGGTTCCGCACGTTCACTTCAAGCCGTACGAGAAATGACGCCCCTATAATAGGGCGGCCGCATCGGCTGCGCCATTCCAAGTCAGCCCTCGGCTCGGGCCCGGTGGGCGTGGTCGACGAGGCTGCAGACGCGGGTCCGGAAGCCGTCCTTGTATACCTGACTATTGTGTCATATATTGCCGCCCCAACCAGGAGGATCGTATGCGGCGCAGGAATTCGGCCCTGATCGCGTCATTGGCCCTGTTATTGATGCTGTCACCTGCCACAGGGGATGAAGGCATGTGGCCTCTGTACAGTGTCGGAGAGTTGCCTCTGGATAGCCTGCGCGTCCGCGGGCTCGAGCTTCCCGTCGAACGGATTTCCGACACGGACGGGCGTTCCCTGGCGGATGCCGTGGTGCAAGTCGGCGGCGCCACGGGGTCGTTTGTGTCTCCCGACGGGCTGATTCTCACGAATCACCATGTCGCGTACGGCGCCGTGCAACAGCAGAGTACAGTGGAGCGCAATTATTTGCGCGACGGGTTCTACGCGCCCACGCGCGAAGTAGAACTGGAGGCCATTGGCTACAAGGTGTACGTGACCCTCGGCGTCCGGGACGTCACGCCGCAGATCCTCATCGGAGTCACTGGGGAGATGTCACCCCTGGACCGCTTCAACGCCATCGATCGGAACATCAAGAGTCTCGTGCGCGACACCGAGCAGGGAACGTCCATCAAGGCCAAAGTGGCGGCCATGTTTGAAGGCAAGCAGTACATGCTGTACACCACGCTTGAGATTCGCGACATCCGCATGGTGTACGTCCCGCCGGAAGCGATCGGCAACTACGGAGATGAGATCGACAACTGGATGTGGCCGCGTCACGTGGGGGACTTCTCGTTTCTGAGAGCGTACGTGGCGCCCGACGGCCAGCCCGCCGACTATGCCAAAGACAACGTGCCCTACAGGCCGAGTGTGTACCTCCCCATCGCTGCGACCGGCCTGCAGGAAGGCGATTTTTGCATGACGATCGGCTTTCCGGGCGGCACGTCGCGCTATATCAGCTCGTTCGATCTGGCGGCCCGCATGGAGTTCTACTATCCAAACGCCATCCGCACATCTCAGGATCAGATCGGACTGCTTGAACGCGCGGGTGAACTGGACACGTCGGTGGCTCTGCGTCTGACGTCATCCCTGGCGGGACTCGACAACACCCTGAAGAAGAACCTCGGCGTTGTGGAGGGCTTCCAACGGGGTCAAACGCTGGAACGCAAGCGCGAAACCGAACGACAGCTGTCCGCCTTCCTGGCATCGCACCCGGACTTGCAGAGTCGATATGGAAGCGTGCTGGGACAGCTGGACAGCCTGTACGCAGCCAAGCGGCAGACCGAGTCGCACGACTTCGTGCTCGGCCGGATGAACTGGGGCTGTGACTACCTGCGCCTGGCCAGCACCGTGTATCGCTGGGCGTGCGAGCGCGAGAAGCTGGACCTGGAGCGCGACCGCGGGTACCAGGATCGCGATACCCTGACGGCGAAGCAGCGCCTCCGGGACGCTCAGATCAACCTCGTGCCGCAGGCAGACAAGGACATCTGCCGCTACTACATGCAGCGTGCCATGGAACTGCCGCGCGACCAGCAGCTCGCGGCTGCCGAGGCGCGCTTCGCAGGGACGCAGGATCCGCAAGCCGAAATCGCCAGACAGGTCGAGGAGTGGTACAAGACCACGCGGGTGGGGGACGCCCAGGAGCGGCTGGCCATGTTCGCCATGAGCCGGAGCCAGCTGGAGGCCCTCAACGATCCCTTCCTCAACCTGGCGCGCGATCTCAAGCCGGAGGTTGATGCCATGCGCGATCGCGACAAGACACGCAGCGGCGCCGAGTCGAGATTGAATCCACTTCTGATCCAGGCGCTGGCGGAGTGGAAGCAGGGGGAGATGTACCCGGACGCCAATGGGACGATGCGCCTTTCCTGCGGCGAAGTTAAGGGCTACGTCCCGCGCGATGCGACGAGCTACTTCTACCTCACCGGCCTGAAGGGCGTGATGGAAAAGGAGACCGGCAGGAACCCGTTCACGGTGCCCGATTCTCTCAAGACGGCCTACCGGGACCGGGACTTCGGGCCGTGGATCGACACGGTGATCCATGACATCCCGGTGAATTTCATCACCACCAACGACATCACCGGCGGCAACTCCGGCAGCCCCGTGATCAGCGGCGAGGGTCGCTTACTCGGCGTGGCCTTCGACGGCAACTGGGAGGGCGTGGCTTCAGATTACCTCTTCAATGCGGAGGTGACGCGCACCATCGTGTGCGACGTGCGCTACATCATGTTCATCCTGGACCGCGTCTATCACCTGGATGCCCTCGTGCAGGAGCTGCAACTGGAGCCGACGGGGCGAGCGTTTCACCATATCTGAACCTCCGCTACGTCTCGTCACCCCAGGAGGAGGGAAGGCATGAAGGCGCGACGTGCTCGGCGAATGGCTACAGCGGTCCTGGCTCTGGCGTGCTCGGGGCCTTTCAGGATGAGGTGCTCAACAAGTTCCTGGAGATCGATGGAGTCCGTGAAGCTATACTCTGCGTCATGCCCGTGGGCGTGCCGAGGTGACCGCGATGTTGCAGGATGGGCCTAGAGCTCCACTCTGAGCCCGGTGTCGCCCACTGCGGCGTTGTATTGGTCGAACAGCGACTCTGGCGAACGCAAGAGCCCCAGCGCCTGGTCGCGTCCTCCGGGAATGGCGACGATGCGGCTGAGCATCCACCACCCCAGCGTGTACACGGCGCTCGGGCGATCGGTGATGTGTTCCTGCAGCAGCGCAGGCTGATCGCCGTCCGGGTAGGCGCGTGACACGAAGTCGGCCAGGAGTCGGCGAGCCGTGTCGTGGTAGCTCCGGTCGTGCCAGTTACTCACCGAGTCTTCCGTGATCTCGTTGCGGCGCATCCGGAGAATCACACCCTCCAGCTCGCGCAGCCAGTACGCCACCACCAGGGAGTCCTCGAACACGGCCTTCTTGAAACCGGACGGCGGGTTGCACTGCATGGCCACGCCCTCTGAGACGATGCGGCGGATCAATAGGTCCTCCCACCGGGCCTGCCACGTGTCGAATGAGCGGCCTTCCGGGTACAGGGTGGGACCGGCGAATACGTGCTGATACTCGTGGGCCAGGACAGCCTCGATGTTGGCGACGGGAACGTCGGCCAGGTTCGCATAGCGATTCGACTCGGGGCGCCTGGATAAGAGCAACGAGTAGAGATCGAAGCACACCCCGCCCTCGCTCGCGAATGCATCGCCGTTTCCATCCATGATGTAGTAGGTCACCGGCACGGTGGTGTCGGCGGCGGGGCTCCACGCGGCGGCCATGGCCACCGCCCTGGCCTTGTCGACTCGAGACAGGAGCCCCACCAGGGCCGATAGGCCTCTTCTGTTTCGGAACAACTCCAGTTGAGTCGTGCCGATAGCGGCCGGACTTGGCAGCGCTCGGTACGGCAGGGCCATGAAGATGGACCGGTGCAGATCGGGGCTGACATTGTGGAACTGCTGGTAGTACAGCGCATACACCTCGGTGCCGAGGAGGCTGTCGAGGAGTGAGGCGATCAGGGGATCGCGGGAGTTTCGTTGAGCCAATGGCGTAAGCCGCTGTTCCCGAGTGGCGGGATCGAGCGCGAGGACGGCGGCGAGCGTGTCCTCGTAGTCGGGGTTTCGGTCCGCCAGCGCATCGAACAGCCGGACTTGAATCTCCAGAGCCAGAGTCTCCGACTGGGGGGCAGCCCCGCAACCGGATGGGCCGAGCATGAGGCCGATGACGCAGGCCGACCTGAGTAGTCTCCTCAACGTGCGCCGCATGGGACTCGGGGTCCTCTGGACTCCATGG
>DAIOGN010000101.1:0-12277 GCA_036745245.1 Candidatus Zixiibacteriota bacterium | reverse complement strand
GCCCACGGCGACTACCAACCGCTCTTTGATTTTGAAGAGCGTACTCACGAGGTGGATACAGCACGCCTCGCCTATCTTCCTCCGATCGGCCACGGCGAGGTGTCCCTAGCCCTGGCGTGGTACCCGTTCCGCCGGGAGGACGGACAGTACGACGTCTACTTTGCCAGCGCCTTCCCGGTCTCCGCCATGATGCAGTCAAGTGGCCGCGACGAATACTCGCTCGCGTACTCCGGCTCCATCACCGTTCGCGACAGGCTGCTCGCGCCGATCTGGTCGGATCACGTGTCGACCCTGAAGCAATTCAAAGGCTCACCCCGTGGATTGAGTGCTCAAAACGGCTTCAGCCACGTGTTGCCGGCCGGATACTATTTCGTCGGCGGAGAAGTCACCTCCTTAGACTCGGCACACCACGCGGCGGCGGCCCTCGAGGGCTGGCTGGTGCCCTACGCGGAGCGGGTCGAGCTCGACCTGTCAGCGCTTGTCATTGCGGCCTACATCAGTGATGCGCCCGAGGGCGGCACGGCATTCGTGCGCAACGGCAAGCAGATCATCCCGGTTCCGGAGGCCGTCTTTGGCAGGAACCAGCCCGTCTATTTCTATCATGAAGTGTACAGCCTTCAGCCCACGCCCCAGGGTACGTGCCGCTACAGGATCCGGTACACGCTTTACGAGCGGAGGCGTAAGCGAGAACGGGTTCTTACAGACCAGACGTTCGAGACCAGCGAGACCCGGACCTTTCACTCCGGCAGCATCCCGGCGAAGTCGCTGAAGAAGGGAGACTACATTCTGGAGGCGAAGATCGACGACCTGGTGGCCGTCAAAACAAAAGTGGCGCTGGCGGGATTCAGGGTAGATTAGAACGCGGGGCGAATTCGCGGCTAGTCCAGCGACGCCACGCGCACTGCTACAGGCGCAGCATCGATAGTCGAGGGCGACGGCTGCTGATACGACGGCACAAGCTCCACCAGCCGGCTGTAGATGGTGGCGTTGTCGTCCTCGACCGCGGCCTGACACAACTGCGAAAGCGGGCCCAGCAGCGCCTGCGACAACACCGGCTTGGCCAGCGCGCGCTCGATAGACCGATGATCGGTCTCTTCCACCGGCTCTTCGGCCAGCCGCAGTTCCTCGTGTAGCTTCTCCCCCTTACGCAGCCCGATGTAGCGAATGGGCACGTCTTCGCCGGGCACGAATCCCGACAGAATGATCAGATCTTCAGCCAGGGCCTGAATGTTGAGCGGTTCGCCCATCTTTAGAAGCAGCGTGTCGCCCGGGCGGCCGATCACCGCGGCCTGTAGCACCAATCCCGCCGCCTCTTCCACCGTCATGAAGTAGCGCGTGGCGTCGCGGTGCGTAACCGTCACCGGACCGCCGCGTGAAATCTGATGCAGGAACAACGGCACCACCGATCCTGCCGAGCCCAGCACGTTGCCGAAGCGAACGGTGATGAACGCGGTGGAACTCTGGCGTGTCATGTGCTGTACGAACAGTTCGGCCACGCGCTTGGAGGCGCCCATCACGGACGTGGGGTGCACCACCTTGTCGGTGGAGACGAACACGAAGGTCTCTGTGCCGAAGCGATCGGCCAGTTCGCAGAGGATGCGCGTGCCCGTGACGTTGTTGCGGATGGCAGCCGCCGGGAACTCCTCCATGAGCGGCACGTGCTTGTAAGCCGCCGCATGGAACACAATCTGTGGCCGCGACTTCTCCCACCAGCGGGCCATCTGCGCCGTATCGGTGATGTCTGCAATGACGGGTTCGCAATGCCCGGCTTCGTCGCCCAGGAACAGGTCCATGGTCAGTTCGAACAGGCTGTTCTCGGCGCGATCGAGCATGTAGATCTTTTTCACCGGGTAGCGCAAGAGCTGCCGCACCAGTTCGGCGCCGATGGTGCCGCCGGCACCCGTGACCAGCACGGTCTTGTCGGCGAGGCATTCGGTGATGGCCGGCGTGTCGAGCTGCGCGGGCGGGCGGCGCATGAGGTCTTCCACGCGCACATCGCGCAGGCGTGGCGCCATGGGGTTGGCCGAGAGCATGGCGCCGATCGTGCGCACCGTCTTGAAGCCCACGCCCAAACGGCGGCAGTCTTCCACGATCTGGCGAACTTCCGGGCCCGTGGCTTCCGGCAGTGCCAGGATGATTTCGTCCACGTTGTACTCGCGCACCAGGCGAGGGAGATCCTTGGGCGTACCCAGCACAGGCACACCGTGAATGGACAAACCCCACTTCACCGGATCTGCATCCACCACACCCACAGGGTAGTAGCCGCGTGCGCGCTCCTTGCGCAGTTCGCGCAGAACCATTTCACCGGCGTCATTGGCGCCCACAATCAGCGAGCGGCGGCCGGTGGGATGGCTGTCGGGCCAGAATTCGCGCAGGGCGCGGATCATGAGGCGTGAGGCGCCCAGCATGAGCAGCATGAGCATCCAGTCGATGACGAACACCGACCGTGGGAACCCCTGCCTCGGAAAGAAAAAGAGCGGCAGCACCATGATCACGGTACCCACAGTGACGGCCTTGACGATGCGCACAAGATCGCTCATCGAAGCGTACCGCGAGATGCCGGAATAAATGCCGAAGTAGCAGAACACGCCGAAGCGGATGATCAGCACCAGGGGCAGTGTAGTGATGAAGCGGGATGCCTGGTCGGGTGACATCGCCCAGTCGGAGATGAGCAGAAACGACAGATAGTACGACAGCGAGATCATCCCCAGGTCGGCCAGGATGATGAGCGCGCGTTTGCGTAAGGTCACCGACAGGATGGCGCGCGAATCCTCCACGTCGAGCGTGGCGGGCCAATTGCGGAAATACCACCAGCGCGACAGGGCCATGAGCACCACGGACGCTGACCAGTACACCAAAACCGATGTGCGATTTACGGAGAGCGGGCTATTCCAGTCCACCAGGGCCAGCACCAGGATGAGCACGCCCACGGACACCGCGTTGGTGGACAGCAGGATTTCCTGGAACGGGTTGGTGCGCGAACGCCGGCGGTACACGCCTACGCCCAGAAGCAGGGCCAGCCAGAAAAGTGAGATAAGAAGGGAGGGTATCAGGTAGGCGCCCGACTCGAAGGCATGTCGCTCGGCGGCGGTAAAGCGCGCCATGTAGGCCAGCCAGAAGGCACCGAACAGGATGGCGGCGTCCAGAACCACCAGGAGCGGTCGCCCGGCTACCCAGCGCCAGATGTGAATTGCGGTTCTATTCCTCAAACGTGCCCTTCAAACGTGACAATTCAAATTGCAACATAGACTTATGCGTGGTGAAAGCAAGCCTAAACACGGGCGGGTCGGGTGGCCTCGACTGTGTAATGCCAGGATTCTCGCTGACGCGGCCGAGTCACTGCTAGCGGTTAAGCCTCTCGAATCCAGGGTGTTGATCACAGAGAAAGCGGCCTCGGCAATGTTCCCTGTCTGGGTATCGCCTGGCCGCGATCCTGGTTGGCTTTCCCTCATTAGTAGGGGGAGTCACCGCCGGTGCCCCCCTTTCTGGTTTCGCATCCTAGTCATAGCAATAAGCCGTTGTACGACAATGGTTTAATGAGCGATCACCACATGGAAGACGCTTCCTCAAGCCTGGCAATATGTTGCCGAATCTGACTTTTAGCGACATGTTCCATTGACGTGTCGCGCCCGGCGACATATCCTGAACACATGTCGCACAAAGCGACTTTCGACGACATGAGCCCAAACGCCATCTGGCAACCAAACCAGCCGTTCAACGACCTGCCTCCTTTGCCGCCGGCCGTCGAGCTGGAGACCAAGGCTGTCCTGAAGCGCTGCATCACGGCGCGAGCGGCCGTGGCCGAACTGAAACAGGCGACGGAGCTGATTCCCAATCCGGCAATGCTGATCAACACGTTGCCGCTTCTGGAAGCGCAAGCCAGCTCCGAAATCGAGAACATCGTCACCACGGCGGACAAACTGTTCAGGCACCTGCAGATCGAGGGCACCGCCGATCCGCATACGAAGGAAGCGCTGCGCTATCGTCACGCACTCTTGGAGGTGTACGGCTCCCTGACGAACCAGCCGCTCTCCACGCGCACTGCCGAAGCCGTGTGCAGTCGTATCAAGGGAGTCTCCATGCAGGTGCGGAAGCACACCGGCACAGTCATTGTCAACTCCGCGACCAGACAGGTGATTTACACACCGCCCGATACCGAAAAGCGCATTCGCGATCTGCTGGCCAACTGGGAGCGCTTCCTTCACGACCACCACACCCTGGATCCGCTGGTGCGCATGGCGGCCGCACATTATCAGTTTGAGGCGATTCATCCATTCACCGACGGCAATGGTCGCACCGGACGCGTGCTCAACAGCCTGTTCCTGGTGGAGCAGAAGCTCCTCCCGTTGCCCATTCTGTACCTGAGCCGGTTCATCATCAGCCACAAGTCCGAGTACTACAAACTGCTGCTGGACGTGACTCGCAGCGGCGCGTGGGAGCCCTGGATGTTGTACATGTTGCGGGCCGTGGAGGAGACGGCCGTCTGGACCACGGTCAAGATCGCCGCGATCAGAGAGCTGGTCGCCCATACCGGCACGTACGTACGACAACGACTTCCAAAGATCTACAGCCGCGAATTGGTTGACGCCATCTTCGAGCAGCCGTATTGCCGAATCTCAAATCTCGTGGAGAGCGGGTTGGTGGGCCGGCAGGCGGCTTCGCGCTACCTGAAAGACCTTGTGGACGCAGGCGTGCTGCATGAGGAGGCCGTGGGTCGCGACAAGCTGTTCGTCCACGGCAAACTGCTGCAGCTCCTTACGCGCGACAGCAACGAATTCGAACCCTACCCCTAGGGCGGGGTCAGACCCCGGTCGCACATTTGCACACTCTCCAGACACTTCTGGTGGGCCCCGCCCCTGCCGATAACGAGGATATGAAACTACTCGTCCTCTGCACCAACAGGGTCTTTCGGAAGCTGCTCGAGGAGTCGCTGCCGCAGTACGAGCTGGACTTCATCTCTGAGGCCTCCAAGCTGAAGGACCTGGACTACATGAACTGCGTGTTCCAGCACGACTCGTACGACGTGCTGGTGCTCACCAACATGGGACTGTCCATGTCATTGGCCATGCACCACGTGTGCCTGCTGCCCGAAGTACGCACATACGGGGTGCTTTTGATTTCGGGACTGCTGTCGGAATCAGACAAGCGCACGTGCGCCCAGTACCAGGTGGAAACGATGGAGGCGCCGATGGCACTTCACGAACTGTGCGAGGCCATCGACCGGCTGGGCCGGCCCGCGCACAGGACCGAGCCCGGCCCGGTCAAGCCGAGGCGCACCCGCAATACCGCGCGCTCCGCGAAATCCGGAAAACGTGCGTAGCGCCACCAGAAGTGCCGGCGTGGACTCAGCGCGCCGCTTCAGCGTATACGTGGTGGAACTCGACCCCACGGTATTCCAGTTTCACAAGTTCCGCGAGGCCAACCCCGATTGCACCAAGCCCAGGTCATGCGTGTACGTTGGTATGTCAGCGCACACACCCGACGTGCGCTTCGATCAGCACAAGGCTGGATACAAATCGGGCAAGTACGTGAAGCGCTATGGCCTGCGCCTGATTCCGGAGCTGTACGAGCACCACAATCCTCTGTACTACGAAGACGCCTGCCGTGTGGAAGTGCAGCTCGCGGAGGCGCTGAGGAACAGGGGATACGCGGTGTGGCAGAACTAGGGACTGCACCCTGAGCCTGCTGCTCGCAGACGCCGAACACCTGCCCTTCTGCTTACCCTTCCCCAGAGAACTACTTCTTAGCGCTGCGGGATGCGGGCTTGTGAAACAACATGGCTGCGCCCACTTCCTGCCGCTCCACACCGGGACCCGTGACAAACATCTTCAGAGCCTGTCCGCCCTTGCATTGAAACATCCGGGCTTCGATAGCGTGCAGGCCAGGCTCCAGCGCCACTTTGCCAGCGACTTCACCGTCGCCGTGAAGGCCGTCGTTGTCGGCCACCAGGGTGTCGGCCACCCAGAGTGCGCTGCCATCGTCTGAACTGATGCCGAATTCGTACATGCCGGCGGCCGGCACGCGAACGAATCCCTTGAACACCAGGCCGTAGTCTTCCGGCCGTGCCGTGTCGGGGATGTTCACCTGGGGAGCTACGTATGACATCACGATGGGCAGTGAATCAAAATTGGGAAGCTTCTCCCACTCTCCCTCGTAATAGCTGGCCTGCAGACCCGAAGCGGGGTTCTTGACCTCCACCGGGGCACGCGGGATGAGTTTGTGTACGTTGAAGCTGTTGGTGACGCCGCCCTCATCCGCCCGGCTGTACGCCTTCGATTTGACGGTCGTCGTAGATGCGAGTCGAAGGGGCTCCGTATACACGGCGGCGTGGAGATCGGGTTCGGTGCCGTCCACCGTGTACCTCACAACAGTTCCGGGCATCGGGCTGGACAGCTGAACTACAGTGGAGTCGATGAAGACCGGTTCGGAGGCCATGGCCCGCGTGAATCGAGCCGATGCCGTGTCGTACACAGGCGTTGTGAACACTACCCGGTCGTGCTGCGTGCCCGCCACAGTGGCCGCCAGTAGTTTGATTTTCGGATTGTCAGGCAGCCTGATCGTCCGCGATCCCTCAGGCAGTTCCACGCGCTGTGCATAGAGGTAGGTGAACAGGTACGTGTCATTGGTGCCCTTGGCCGAATGGCGATGTGTGCCCGCCCATGCCACAGGAGCCTGGTTGATGTACGCCGGGAGAATCGCGTTTTCGTCGGTGACGACCTCACCATTCACGATGCGATTGTTCCACTGCCCCACAGGTTGGGTGTACTCGTACAGTGACACGGGCTTCTCAAAATCACTGTCGCCCCCTTCCACCTTGATCACTCCCTCCTGCGGCCCGCCCGTGGCCAGCATGAGCAGATAGGCATCGGACCACGCCGACTTGGCTGGAGGCGCCGGCAGGGTGAGTGTCTGCCCCGAGCAGGAAACAACATTCCTGGCGCCGGTCGTGGTGGGTCCAAAGGTGAAGCGCACACCTGTGTAGTTCAATTCGGCCGGGAGCAGTTCGGCCACCAGCGTGTTTCCGAGGCCGTCGAGGTTGCCATCGGTACGTTCGGCGTCGCCGGAAATTCCGTCGAGATCGTGCGTCAGTGTGATCGGTTGTGAACTCAGTGCCGCCACCTGCGGTTTCTCGGAGGCTGCAAATCTCACGGCAAAGGCCTGGGGCTGGTACGGCGTGAGGGCGAAGCTCACCTTTTCTTTTGCGAAAATTGCTCTGGCGACCGACTCCTCCTGTCCGTTCACCTCAGTCGCCGCTGCCAGAGGACGGTTGAATACGAGGGCCATCTTCGCAGCCGGCCTTCCGGCGACTTCCTTCACCCGCACAATGATCTCATTCGAGCCCTCGGCTTTCTTGATGGCCTCGATCATCACCTGGCCATCGCCCTCGAGCTTGAGCAGGGAGTACTTCTTTCCGAGTGCGCCTTCATGAGCGGGTACAAAGAACGCTCGCAACGGCTGATTGAGCCGCGCGGCTTGCTGAGGGATGCCATTGTCCTGCCAGCTGCCCTGATGGCCAGCCACGGAGTAAGTGAATTGATGATGGCCCAGATCTTGCGTGCGCTGGTCTCCCACCCAATTCCACGCTTCGTCCACCGCAGGGGTATGAATCAGCGTAAGCCGCAAGGTGGAGGGGTCTGGATGATCCCAGCCGTATTTGCAATCGTTGAGTACGGCCAGTCCGTACGAGCTATCGATGGAGGTGAGATCCGCCCATTGCTGACCGGGCACTTCGTACTTCTTTTCTGTGCTGGTGCCGCGCTTGATGGTGCCCAGCCCGAGATCGTACGTGACGCTGTCGTTGGTGAACGTGGGCTTGAACGCCACCTTGAGCAACGACGCCCGTTCGGCCCAGTCCACATCGTTCACAAAGTCGATCCGGTCGCCTGCGGCGCCCTGCGCCAGGCGAATGGTGGTGCGGCAGCTGGACTTGTCGAAAGTCCGGGAAACCCTGATCGCGCCGCACACAGGGCCGGATTCCAGCACTTCAACGACCGGCGCGCCCCACAGCACGTTATAGGGACCCGCCTGCAGGTCTTCGTACTGTATCTCCCACGCCGGCCAGCGCTGCGGTTTGTCGGTGATCAGCTCCCAGTGAATCGGTCCTGCCAGGAGTTCGCGGCTGGCGCGCTTGTCGAAAATGCTGATGACGTCTCCGAGCTGATCGATTGACACCCTGTAGCGCTCGCTTTCAAGCCCCGTGGCCGTAGCCGTGACGATGGCCGCCTTATCGTTGGCCTTCTTGCCGGGCCGCACGTCGTACACCGCAAAGCTCACCGACGGCACCGTGGCGAGAAACTTTACCGCAATCGAAGAGGTGCCGGAAGGCGTTGCCTGACTTGGCACTTCCTTGCCGTCGGGCCCGAACACCTGGATCGCTCCGGCATTGCTCTTCTCATTCGGAAGTGTCAGCTCGGCCACATCCGTGCGGGCAAACGAGAGCGGATTGTACACCACTACGCTTACGCCCTCGCCGCGCGTATCGAGGGCCGACGTGACGGCGCCCACAGCAGACGTAAGCACGCTGGAAAACTGGTTGAGACTCAACAGCTCGTCGCTCCAGGAAAATTCGTATGCTTCCGGAATCGACGTTCCCGTGAGATCGTCGTGAAACTGGTGCCACAGAAACCGCACCCACGCCTGCTTCAACATGTTCCCGGGATAGGTGTATCCACCCAGAAGGCTTGCCGTCACCGCCGCTCGTTCGGCCGCAGCGGCCAGAAGTTCGTTTTGACGATTCCACCGTTTCATGGCCGACTGGGAGGTGTAGCAGCCCACGCCGTGCCGCGTCATCACCAATTCGCCGTCGTACTGCAACAGATTCGCGTCGGGATAGTTCGCAACGAGAGATACAAGCTCGTCGGAGCCGATCGCGCTCACCTGGATGGGCCCGTCGCTCTTCATGGACTTAGTCAGCCAATCCACAGAGAGCGAGTCGGGTGCACCACCTACGTCGCCGGTGCCGTGGTAGACATAGGCCGCGTAGCAACCGCTGGCAGCCCCAAGCGAATCGATCACGGGTCCCCACACAGTGTCGCGGGACAGGTCGCCACTGAAGGCGGTTGTGTAGTCGCCGGGGTTGAGGCCGGCCAGAATTGACGACCCGTCTACACCGCGCCACTTGCCAATGGAGAACGGCACGGGGACCGAGCATCCCCACGTGAGTTTCTGCGTGGAAAAGCTCTTCAATCCGCAGTGGTGCGCAATGGAAGGCAGAGCATAGCCGAACCCGAAACAACCCGGCAGGAAGATGTCGTAGCTTTGCTTGCCGAACTCCTCCTTGTAGAATCCGTTGCCGTACAGGGTGTGGCGCACCAGGGATTCGAACGACGGAGTGTTTACGTCCACCGCATCCACCCAGCTTCCCGCCACGCGCCAGCGGCCCTCGGCCACGTACTTCTTCAGGCGCGCATACTCTTCGGGGTAGTACTCCTTGGCGAGCATGTAGCGAAACGCGCCCTCGAAGCTGAACACATACTCGGGGTATTGTTCAAAGTGGCGGAAGTTGTCCTTCATTGTGTTGAGGATGTACTCCTCGATGGTGTTCTTGATGGTCCACCGCCACTGTGTGTCGAGGTGCGCCGTAGCCACGGCGCCCAGCCGGCGCTGCACGGGCTTCGGCTCTTCAACCTGTGCCGTAACGGACAAGGCGCACGTGAGAGTGGCCAGGATGGCCAGTGAGGTTCCGATACGCATGACCTGCTCCTTATAATAGGCGATCGACCCAGCCCGCTTACGGGTTGGACCGCAACCAGGTGAAGCCGCGAGAGAGTCCCTTCGATTTGAGCCGGTCGATCAGCACGGCCGCAAGTATGACCAGGCCCAGTACCACTTTCTGCGTGTAGCTTTCGATGTGCATTAAATTCATGCCATTCTGAATCACTGCGATGATGAAGGCGCCAATCAGCGTGCCGAAGATTTTGCCCTCTCCGCCGGACAGGCTTGTGCCGCCTACCACGACAGCCGCGATCACGTACAGCTCGTAGGTGAGTCCGTACGTAGGTGCGCCGCTCTTAAGCTGGGAAGCCATGACGATCCCGCCCAGGCCGGCCAGAAGTGCACAGAGTGCGTAGGCGACCCATTGGACGACTCTAACACGGATGCCGGCCAATCGCGCGGCTTCCGAATTGCCGCCGACGGCGTAGAGGTATCGTCCGAAGGTGGTACGTTCCATGACCACCCAGGCCAGTATGTATAGCACAACCATGAGCAGCACGGCAACTGGAAGGTGCGCCACCGGGTCGTGACCGCGCCCCAGCCAGACAAAGCCTTCCGGGAGCTGGTAGATCGGTTTGCCTTGCGAGATGATGTACGCCACTCCGGCCGCCACCTGCATCATGGCGAGCGTGGCGATGAATGGCGGAATGCGGAATGACGTGATCATGAGACCGGAAAACGAGCCGATGGCTGCGCACACGGCGAGCGCCGCGAGCACGCCCAGGATCACGCCGCCTGAGGATGCGCCTGCTCCGCCGAGGGCGCCAATCACTCGCGCGATGACCACGGCGGAAAGTGCGATCAAACTGCCCACAGAAAGATCGATGCCACCTGCCACGATCACCATGGTCATGCCGATGGCGATGATCGCGATCACGGAGATCTGATTGGCTACGTTGCGCAGGTTTTCGGCCAGCAGAAAGGTTGGCCAGCGCCGGGTTGCGGGACTGAGGATGGTTGCGCTGCGAAAGCTCGGCAACTCTGATGCGATCTGCTGCACCACAGGTCTGTAAGCAGACGTGGTCACGATGTGAGAGTACTCCACTCCCGCCGAGTCCATGCTCACCAGGGAGGAGCGAATGGAAGACGGATCGCCGTAATGTGCCAGGTATTTCCAACCACGCTCCGCAGCGATTCTGGAAAACGCCGTGGCGAAGTCCACGTCGTCCTGAGAGCCTGAGGTGAGCAGCAGATACCCGCGCTCGCCAGCGGGTTGGTCTGGCATGCTCGAAAGGAGCCGCTCCGCCCCTTCTGCACCCGTGACGGCCTGATCCTGCAGCGTGAGCGCGGAAAAGAGTACGCACAAGAGCAGCAGCACGGGCAGCATGCCGTAGTCGGATAGCCAGCGAGTGGCCCGGTTGCCTCGATCCGAGGTGCTCATACGGCCAGAGCCATGATCTCGTCGGGAGTGGTGCCCGCGACATTTCTGATTTCGCCGGCGAGGCGCCCCGATTTCATCACCAGCACTCGATCGCACATGCCGAGGATCTCGGGAAGTTCGGAGGAGATGAGAACGACCGCTTTGCCGGCGTGCGCGAGTTTGCGAATGATCGTGTAGATTTCGTATTTGGCGCCCACGTCGATTCCGCGGGTGGGTTCGTCGAACATGAAAACGGCCGAATCGGTCTCGAGCCAGCGCGCGATGAGCAGTTTCTGCTGATTCCCTCCCGACAGCGTTTCGGCGCGCTGCTGGTTCCCGGAGAGCTTGATGCCGAGGGCCTTCACATGCACAGCAAACGCCGCCGCTTCCTCGCGCAGCCGAAGCAATCCATGCCTCGACCATTTTGACAGGCTGGGCAAAGCAAAGTTCTCCACTGCTGTTGCGCGTGGCACCAGGCCTTCGCGTTTGCGATCCTCGGTGAGCAGGCAGAGGCCGGCAGAAGCGGCCTCGCGAGGAGACGTGGGATCGATCCGGGCGTCATCGATCCACACGGATCCCGATGCGCGTGCATCGGCCCCAAAGATCAGCCGCGCCAGTTCCGTGCGCCCCGCTCCCATGAGCCCGGCCAGCCCTACGATCTCTCCGGCCTGCACCGAAAACGACACGTCCTGAACCTTCCCTCCCGACACTCCGCGAATGGATAACCGAACCGCACCGAGCTCCGCCGATCCCTTGGGAAATTCATCTTCCATGGTTCGCCCCACCATGAGTTCGATCAATTCTCGGCGGGATACTTGAGCGGCCGGTCGCGACGCCACGGTGATTCCGTCTCGCATCACGGTGACCTGGTGGGCGATTGCGAGCACTTCATCCAAGCGATGGCTCACAAACACGATGCCCATGCCTCGCTCTGCCAGTTCGCGAAGCAGGCCAAACAACCGCTCCACTTCGCGTGGCGTGAGTGCGGCCGTGGGTTCGTCCATGATGAGAATTCGTGCGTCGGCCACCAGCGCCCGGGCGATTTCCACCTGCTGCTGTTCGGCCACCGCCAGCTCGGAGACGCGACCGCTCGGATCCAGTTCTGTCCCGAGCCGGGCCAGCACCTCGCGCGCTCGCTCGAGTTCGCGTTCTGGATGCAGCATGCCTCGCGGAGCCTGCTCGCGTCCGAGAAACAGATTGGCG
>DAIOGN010000100.1:0-12499 GCA_036745245.1 Candidatus Zixiibacteriota bacterium | reverse complement strand
CCGCGGGTCAGAGCGGCCTGCCCGCTACCATCGTCATGCCAAAAAACGCACCCCGGGTGAAAATGGACGCCGTGCGCGCGTACGGTGCCCGTATCGTGGAGTGCGAACCCACCCTTGCAGATCGAGAGCGCAGTCTGACGGACCTCGTGCGTTCCACCGGATATGCGCCCCTTCATCCTTACGATCACCCCTGGGTGATCGCCGGTCAGGCGACGTGTGCCATGGAGCTGCTTGAGGAGCAGCCGGAACTCGACTGGCTCGTGGCTCCCGTGGGGGGGGGCGGGCTCGTCGCCGGCACGGCCCTGGCCGCGCACTTCTTTTCTCCCACCACACGAGTGATCGCGGCCGAGCCGGCCGGCGCAGACGACGCGTTCCACTCGCTCCGCCTGGGCCAGGTGGTCCCCCAGGCCCAGCCGCACACCATCGCCGACGGACTCTTGACCTCCCTCGGCCAGCACACGTTTCCTGTCCTCCGGGAGTTCGTGGATCAGGTCGTTCTCGTTACAGATGAGGAGATCGTGGACGCCATGAGGCTATTGTTCACTCGCATGAAAATCGTGATCGAACCTTCGGGAGCGGTGGCTCTCGCGGCTGTGATCAAGAGCGCCGACATCTTCGCCGGAACGCGTACCGGCGTGATTCTCTCGGGCGGCAATGTCGATCCTGAGCGCCTTCCATTTGGCACGGCTGCGGGGCACCCATGAAACGACTCCTGCTCTTGCTTGCGTGCGCATGTTTGTGTTCATGCCAGGTTCCGCTCGGACAACGTTCCGCGGCGGGCGGCACGGCCGTGGTCGCGGGCTATGTCGACAGCATTCTGAACGCCGACCGGTGGGACACCTACGATCAGTTCTTCGCGTCGAAGGTCGACTTCAACGGCAAGCCGGCCGGCAAAGCCGAACTCCAAAGGCGCGTGGCCAGCTTTCGTGCCGCCTATCCGGACTTCCGGGCCACGATTGATGAACAGATTGCGGAGGGCGACCTTGTGGTGACGCGCCTCACCTGCACCGGCACGCACCTGGGCAACGATATTGGCGTGCCCGCCACCGGACGCAAAGTCACCTTCACCGGAGTCGCCATCGACCGCATAGAAAACGGCAAGGTCGTGGAAATGTGGTTCCTCGGGGATGTGTGGAGCCGCATGCAGCAGATCCGCTCGGATCTGTAGCCTGCGCTCGGATGGGCCCACCCAGGGCCCGGTGACTCAGGCCACCTGAACCGAACCGCGCAAACTCAGAAGTCGTTTCAGGTTGTCCCCCAGCGCATCGGTGCCTGCAGCGGGCGGCGTCTCCAGAATCAGAGGTACGTCGGCGAACCGCGAATCATTCATGAAGAAGGCAAATGCGTCGGTGCCCAGCTCGCCGCGGCCGATCTGAGTGGGCGATGCGACCTTGCTTCCCAGGGGAAGCTGTGTGTCACAGAGATGGATCGCCTTTACATGCTTGAGCCCTACCGTGCGATCGAATTCCGTGAGCATCAGTCGATAGGTGCCCAGTTCCCGGAAGTCGTGCGAGGCGGCGAACAGCTTGGCCGTGTCCAGACACACGCCCACGCGGCGTGATTCATCGAGTTTGCGCCGCAGTCGCCCCAGGGGCTCGAAGCTCGCACCCACCTCGTGTTCGCCGCCAGCCGCCGTCTCGAGGAGCAGCCCACATTTGAATCCGCGGGTTCGCTCGAGCACCTTGTTCACGGAAGATGCCAGCTGGCGTTGAGCCCACTCATCCCCCTGGCCATCGTGCTTTCCGGGCTGAATTACCACCCATGACAGACCGAGTGCCTCGGCTCTCACCAGTTCGTCGTAGAGAGCATCCAGAGAGCGCTTGAGGATATCGTCGTCGGGCGCGCAGAGGTTGATGAGCGGACTCGCGAGAGCCATGAGATTCTCCCGGCGAAACTTGCCCGAACGTTGGCGGAATCCGACCACCTGCTCGGGCTCCAAAGGCGGAGTGAACCAGCGGGCCGGGCTGCGCGTGCAGAATTGCAATGCATCGAGGGAGAGCCGAGAGGATTCGTCGATGAGGTGCCGTAGTCCAGCCGCCGCGGAAACGTGTGCGCCTAAGATCACCTGAGTCCCTTCCCATGGATCCCCCGGCCGGTAGTGGCCGGGCTGACGCGCTAATGGCCCAGCAGATTCGTCCGCGACACGCCGCGGACGGGCCCATAGGGTCCTATTGTAGGAGCGATCCGATTTGGCGCAAGAACGAATTACAGGGTGCCCCGGGTCACCGGGTGGCCCGGTACTGCGCATTGTGCGTACGGTCTACGACAGAGCCGGGCACCTCTCGGGGCCGGGAAAGAGCTCTTCGCCTAATAACAGGGCCAGGCGTCGGGGATCATAGAGCACACGTTGCAGGGACCTTCATCGCCCCTGAAGATGTGATTGATCATGACCACCGCATCCGCGGCCGTGACGTTGCCTGAGCAATTGACGTCGCCTATCGCCGGGCACGGCTCGGGAGACGGCGCACTCTTATAGATGAATTGCACGAGGCGCACCAGATCCGACGCGCTCAAGTAGCCATCGCCGCTCAGATCGCCCGTGGCCTCCACGGGGCAGACGAGGTAATGCGCAATGTCGTAGGCGAGGCCGTAGCCCACCGTGAACGCGACGCCCTGCGCCGAGTCGGGCAGCGTGCCGCGCGCCATGACCCCCTGCCCCACCGAGTAAATGAGTCGGGGTGCCGATGACACTTGTCCGTCGCGTGACGCCGACACCGAGTAGCCGAATTCGCCAGTGCCTTCGAGCAGCTGGTTGCCGTTGATGCGCGTAGCGCCCCAGGCGCTGACACCCAGGTACAGCGCCCACGAAAGCGCCGCCAGTAATATGAAGACCCTCTTCATGGGTTTACGGTTCGCCCACCGGAAGGGTGCGCGACCGCGCCAATTCCGCCTGAAGTTCAGCCAGGCGCACGGACATCGCGTCCAGTTCGCCTTGAATACGCGCTTCGTTGGCCGCCACGGAGGCTGACTTTTCCGCCGGCAGATTGATGTCCTCTACCGTTGCAGGATTCGACTGCGTGGAGTCCGCGACACCGCCAGCCCCTGCGTCGGCGCTGGTGGCGATCAGTCCATAAGCGGTGGGCACATAGAGTACCGTCACGCGTGCATCCACGGCGTCCACCCGTCCGCGGGTCTGCCGGATCTGAAGTTCGAACGTGTGCGTGCCTGCCTCCACGGCCTGGGCATGAACATAGGTCTGTCTCTGGTCGTACCATTCGTCGAAGTCACCCGGATCCCAGTACCAGTTGGCCGCCACGTCATCGCCGTTGCGCAACCGGCCGTCGATCCAGGATTCGTAGCACTGACCGCGCAGCGTGGCCTCGGCGATTACCAGGGCGTAACCGTCGGACGGAAACGTGGCCGTCGCGCACGCCAGGGACCGATACGAATCACCGATGTTCTTTATCGCACCAGGCTGGGCTCCAGACGCGAGCCCGGACTCGTCCTGGATCTGGTCGGACGTAATGGTCCCCGGGGGCAGGACCAGAGAGATTTCGCCGCCCGGCTTAAGATCGAAATTCAGTGCCGCCTGGCTGCCCACGATCGCCAGGTGCGGCTCCATCGAGCCGTCGGAATTGCCTTCGAGCAGGATTCCGTTCGTGCCCTCAGGATTCGAGGCCACGGAGAGCATGCCCCCCTGACCGTCGGGATCCGGTCCCAGGAAGACCATGGGATCGCTCACCTCATCATTGAGCTGAACTACACCGCCTTCAGGCGTGAGCAGGATGTTCACCGAACCGCCCACCGCGGCTGCATCCAGGGACGTCGGAGGCGGAGTCACCGTGAACGAGGTGGCCGAGATTTCTCCGCTCACGGAGAGGTCGCCTGAGAGTCCGCCGCCCAGCGCGCCATCCACGGAGGCCGTCCGATACGCGTAGCCCACGGACACGACACGCGTGCGTGGTACGTACGGCGGCTGCGTCTCGAACTGCACTTCAAGAAAACGCGCCGGCCCGGAGAACACCGAGTCCGGGATCGGGATCAGATGGCCCAGCAGCACGTTGAGCACGCCGCTCGCCACCGTCACCGCCTGCGTTTCGCTCCAGAGCGCAACGCCGCCCACGTCATCGACAAAAATCCTGAAATGGAAATTGTAGACACCGTCCGCCAGGGGCACGTTGTTGGAGTCAAGCACCACACCCTGCCAGGCCAGCTCTTGTGGGATGTCCGCCTGTGCCCCGGCCGTCAGGGCCAGCACCACAAGCCCCGCTGCCAGCACTTTCAATACGACTCGCATGCAGATTCTCCAGGTCTATCCGTTCGACAGCTACGCTCCAACACCCGGAAGGCGCCGCGTCGAAATCGAGGTTTAACGTGATCGGAACGTGAACAGCGGAACGAAGCCGGAAGATGCTCTCACCCTCGGCCGTCGGCGTATCATACGACACGAAGTCGCAGGCGTCAAGCCGTACTGCCCGTTCGCGATGCCAGACTTCGTGTCGGACGCGGCGGGCGACACGGCATTACCGGATGAGGGCGGTGAAAAGCTCCGAGAGACGACGTGCCGTGGCAGGCGCAAAACCGGCAAAATGGTTGTTGATGTAGACCAGGGTGAGCACCCCCGACCCGTGCAGGCCGCTCAAATACTCGGCCCACTGTTCCAGGAGGGCCCCTCGGTCGATCACCTCTCGATTCCAGACCTGCGTCAACGCCTCGATCTCTTCGCGATCGCCGATAAGACGGACATAGGAGTAGTCGGTGGTTACGTTGGGGACGGACCTGGGATACTCCCAGGGCCGGGGCATCCAGGCCTGATCGGAAGTCACCAGGGCCGCGCGATGGCGGCGGCAGAGCTCGGCCACAGGCGCAAGCCACGTCTTGTTGCGAATCTCCACGGCGAACCGCCGGTCGTCGGGGAGGTCTGAAAGAAAAGCCTCCAGCCGATCCAGAAAGGCCTGCTTGTCCTCGAACACACGTTTGGCCAGGTACGGAAACTGCAACAGCAAAGGCCCGCACTTGTCTCCCAGCCGCTCCGTGACCTTGAGAAACCGGTCGCGATCGGAGTAGGTGGCGTCGGGCACGAGGAGCCGCAACGGATCCGGCGACGCCGCCTTGCCTGCATGCACAATGGACTTGGGGAACTTCAGGCTGAACAGGAAACCCTCGGGCGTGGCCTCGGCCCAGTGATCGACCGTGGAGGCTGCCGGGACACTGTAATACGAGCTGTCCACTTCCACCGTGCCGAAGCTCTTGGCGTAGTGTGTAAGGAAATCCCGCGGCGGCGTCCCCTCGGGATAGAACACTCCCACCCAATCTGTACTCGAGAACGAAGAGGTCCCGAAACGAACCAGGCCGTTGGACGGCCGCCTGTCGGATGAGCCGGCGTTCGCCATGGGTGGATCATAACCGGACTCCGGGGAGCGTGCAATGCCCGGCGGGCCGCGGCCGCCGGCCCGGGTGCGGTCTTGGCGAACGATGTCCGATGACGTATACTGTGGATATCCTGCCGAGTGCTGATAACCTATTCAGGGGAGCGAATCGTTGAGACGCATAGTACCTGGGCTGGGACTCCTCCTGGCCCTCAGTTCCGCCGAGCCTCTTTCGGCGGCTCTGAGCAAAACGCTTGTCACTTCAGGGCTCTCCAGCCCCCTGTTCGTCACCGCCCCGGCCTCCGACTCATCCCGCCTCTTCATCGTGGAACGCGCAGGTCGGATCAAAGTGTTCGTGGGTGACTCGCTCAACTCCACGCTTTTCCTCAACATCGTCTCCAAGACCCTCTCGGGCGACGAGCGAGGACTGCTGGGCCTGGCGTTCCACCCAGACTACGCCCAGACGGGCTACTTCTTCGTCAATTACACGGCTCAACCTGACGGCCGCTTGCGCCTGTCGAGGTTCTCCGTGTCGCCCGGCGATCCCGAGGTCGCAGATACCGCAGAGACGGTACTCCTCGAAATCCTGCACCCCGCGGACAATCACAATGGCGGCATGATTGCCTTCGGTCCCGACGGGTATCTCTACATCGGCAACGGCGACGGCGGCGGCTCGGGCGACCCGGGCAACCGTGCGCAGAACCCCGACTCGCTCCTGGGAAAGATGCTCCGCCTCGACATCAGCACGGTGCCCTATTCCATACCGCCCGACAATCCGTTCGTACTTCCCGACACTGCACGCCACGAGATTTGGGCGTTCGGACTTCGCAATCCCTGGCGCTGGAGCTTCGACCGGCTCACGGGCGATTTGTACATCGCTGACGTGGGACAGGGTGCGCGCGAGGAGATCGACTTCCAGCCCAGCACCTCCCCGGGCGGAGAGAACTATGGCTGGCGCCTGAAGGAGGGGTTCAGTTGCTATAATCCACCCTCGAATTGCGATCCCCTGGGTGTACTGACGGATCCGATCACTCAGTACACCCACAGCGGCAGCCGCTGCTCGATGACCGGAGGATACGTGTACCGCGGGTGCCTCGCTCCCGAAGCGAATGGACGCTACTTCTACGGTGACTACTGCACAGGCGAAGTATGGTCGTTCCGCTTCGACGGAATCACGATCAGCGACTCCACCGATCACAACCCGGAACTCAGCATGGGCAGCTTCAACCTGGCCTCCTTCGGCGAGGATGCCCGCGGCGAACTGTACCTGGTAGGCATCAGCACGGGGGCGGTGTGGCGCCTGGTGTCGGATGCTCCGCCCGATTCCTGCGTAGCATCGGTCTGCCCCATCGACTTGATGGGCGATGTGGACACGTCCGGATCGGTGTCGTCCGCCGACATCATCTACATGGTCAACGCCGTATTCAAGGCCGGACCGGCGCCTCTCCCCATTCCTGAGGCGGGGGACGTGAATTGCTCCTCCAGCGTCTCGTCGGCCGATGTCATTGCTCTTGTGAACTTCGTGTTCAAGGGCGGTGCGGCTCCCTGTGATGCCTGTGCCCTGCTCTAGCGCTACTTCCAGCGCTCGCGCATCGTATTCGACCTGGTGCATGCTCGCGCTTGTGCTGGGCGGCCTCGCGTGGGCCCCGCACCCGGGTTGGTGCGGCAGCGTGCTCTCCACGTCCCCGGCTCATCTCGAGTCATGGCCCGACGCGCAGCTGGAGATTCTGATCGATTTTGATCTTCCGCTCGACTCCACAAGTGTCACACCCGCCACCGTGGCGGTCTTCGGCCGCTGGTCGGGGCCCCGACCGGGCGCACACACCCTGGAGTCGGGAGGCACACGACTTCGCTTCGTGCCCGTCGACAGCTTTTCACGCGGAGAGATGGTGACGGTGAACCTGCCGCACAGCGTGCGCTTTGCGAACGGCGACACGCTCACCCTGGGGTATGCCTGGCAGTTTATGATTCAGCCGCTTCCGGGAATCCTCGACCTGGTGGCGATCGACACGCTCCCATTGCGGCTGCCGGGCGAAGGACACATTCAAAGCTACGGCGCCTATGCCGGCGATCTCAATCATGATGGCAAAAGCGATCTCGCGATCCCCAACGAGATCTCCGTGGATGTGCGTGTGTGCCTCAACAACGGCACGGGCGGCTACGATTCGTTTGTGGTGTACGACCTCCCCGGCGGCCAGACGCCCTCCCCCAACGAGGGCGGCGATTTCAACCGGGACGGTCACATCGACCTGGCGGTGGGCAACGCGGGCAATGACAAACTCTCGGTGTTCTTCGGGGACGGCCTGGGAGCCTTCGGTGCGCCCGACAATTATGTCTCGGGGGCTGCGGTCCGCGGCGTGTGCGTGATCGATCTCGATGCCGACGGCGACGACGACCTCGTCACAGCCAACCGCTCCGGAAACTTCCTGTCGCTGTTCTACAATGATGGCGGCGGGAACTTCGACTCATCGCGCACACTCGAAGCCGGCATGGCCAACGAGACGGCGGTGGCGCAGGCCGACTTCAACGGGGACGGCGTCCTCGACGTGGCCGTGGGGGCACACAACGGACAGGAACTGGCCATCCTCCTGGGGGACGGGCAGGGGAACCTCACCTTCTCCGAAAAGATCGGGGCCGGCGGACGCGTGTGGATGATCGCTACAGGCGATCTCGACCTCGATGGCGACGCGGACATAGCCTCCGCCAATTCATTCAGCAACAACACATCGCTGGCCTTCGGCGACGGGACGGGCGGGTTCGACTCGGTCGAGGTGTACCCCGGCGGTTCGTTCACACTCGCGGTGGACGTGGGCGACATCGACGGGGATGCCGATCTCGACGTGGTGACAAGTCATTACTCCAGTGCCGTGTTTCTGCTCTGGGAAAACAACGGATCGGGCGTGCTGCTGGGCCCGACGACGTACGAAGCGGAGTCGGCGGGATCCTGCGCCCTCCTGCACGATCGCGACGCCGACGGCGACCTCGACATGACCGGCATCGATGAGGACGCCGACCTGGTGATCCTTTTCGACAATGCCTGCCCCGTGCCTCTCACCGGAGACCTCAATCACGACCTGGCGCTCACCTCCGGGGACATCGTTCTCCTGGTGAACGTGGTGTTCAAATCCGCGCCTTCCCCCACCCCCTGTCTCGAACTCGGCGACACGAATTGCTCGGGGCTGGTGGGTACCGCCGACATCATCACCCTCGTAAATTATGTGTTCAAAGGCGGAGCCGCGCCGTGCACGATGTGCCAGTGCCCATAAAGGAGACCCCACACTCATGAGCCAGCCCGACCCGACGGCGCTCGCCGCGCAACACTGCGTCCCCTGCCGCGGCGGCGTGCCACCTCTTGCGGAAGACGCCATCGCCAGACTCTTGCCTCACGTCCCCGGATGGAACGTGGCCGGCTCGCACCATCTCGAGCGCACGTTTACGTTCGCCGACTTCAAAGGCGCCCTCGACTTCGTCAACCGGATTGGAGAGGTGGCCGAGCGGGAGGGACATCATCCCGACCTCGAGCTGGGCTGGGGACGGGTGAGTGTGAAAATCTACACGCACAAGATCAACGGCCTCACCGAGTCCGACTTTATTCTGGCGGCGAAGATCAGCAGCTTGTAATGGTCGGTCGCCGGACCTAGTGTCGTGTCCGGGAGATAACTTGCATACGTCTCGTGAGGCATCGCGGGGTCTGACGAGGCGTGACGACGAAGCGTATCCAGGAGATACGGTGAGGAGTCACAACGAAGTCAGGCCCCGCGAGGGCCACGAGAAATTCAAGGAATCTCCGGGACACGACACTAACGGTTGCGATCCTTGAGATAGCGAACGATTTCCACACAGGCATCGTAGCGACCGAACGAAGGCATGAGATAAGCCCCCTGCAGCAGGTTCCCCGCCTGCTCCAGGAGTTCGATGGCCAGTTCCTTACCCACCTGGGCGCCATCCTTCCCTGCGTTCGCCATGGCCTCGCGCGCCGGAGCGGGTACGGTGATGCCCGGCACTTCGTTGTGCAGGAACTCCGCGTGCCGATGGCTCATGAGCGGCAGGACGCCGAGGCACACGGGAAGCCGAATGCCGGACATGCGCTCTACGAAGCGCTCCACCACCGCCAATTCATACAGGGGCTGCGTGAAGGCGAACTGCGCCCCGGCGTCGATCTTCTGCTTCAACCGGTCGAGTTCACGATCCCAGTCGTCGGCGGCCGGGTTCACGGCGACGCCGATGGAGAGTTCCGTGGGATGTCCGATGGCGTTCTTCGCAAAATCCACCCCGGAGTTGAGGGCGCGAATGATCTGCACCAGGCCGATGGAATCCACGTCGTACACGGCGGTGGCTTCCTTGAAATCCCCCAGCGCAGGGGGATCCCCGGTGATCGCCATGATGTTTCTCACACCCAGCGCGTAGGCCCCCATGAGATCTGACTGCAACCCCATGAGGTTGCGGTCGCGGCACGTGAAGTGCATGATCACTTCCACACCCACGTCGCGTGCGATGAGTGCGCTGATGGCCCAGCACGCCATGCGCACCCGCGCCATGGGGCTGTCGGCCACGTTTACGGCATCTACTCCCGCCTCCGCCAGGCGGTGCGCCCCCTGCAGGAGCTTTTCAGGATTGGTGCCGCGCGGCGGGTCCAGTTCCACCGAGACCACGAAACCACGCCTCAGCTTGGTCAGAAAATTCGATACCGGCTCCCCCGCCGACGTCTCGCGGACGGGCTCCGGTTCGCTCACCTGCACCAGCACAGGCGCCTGGGCGGAAGGCGACCTGTGTTGCCTGTACCGCTTCAGCTCTTCGGCCATCGCCGCAATGTGTTCGGGCGTGGTGCCACAGCAGCCGCCCACGAGACGCACGCCCGCGTCGAGAAATCGTGCGGCGTACGAGCCGAAATAGGCGGGCGTGGAGAGATACACGAAGCGCCCGTCGCGGTACCCGGGCAGTCCGGCGTTCGGCATCGCCGCCAGCGGGCGCCGGGTGCACGACGCCATCGCCAGAAGCACATCCAGCATCTGTTGCGGACCCACCGAGCAGTTGGCGCCCAGCACATCGATGGGCAAATCGTCGAGGGCCGCCACCATTTCCTGTGGCGTGTGTCCCGTGAAGGTCTTCCCTTCGCCCGTGAAGGTGAGCAGGGCCACGATCGGAAGGTCGGCGGACACGCGGCGTACCGCGTTCACCGCGGAGCGGAGTTCGAGCGGATGAGCGTGCGTTTCGAGAAGGAACAAATCCACGCCGCCCTCCACGAGCGCCTCGGCCTGGCGTGCATACGCCGACTCCGCCTCCGCAAGCGAGAGCCGTCCCAATGGCGCCAGCGCCTGGCCCAGGGGCCCCATGCTGCCGCCCACAAACACTTCGCGGCCCTCGATCTCCCGGGCATCGCGGGCCAGCTTGGCTCCGCGCAGATTGATGTCCCGCACCCTTTCCTCGAGGCCGAACTTGGACAGCCTGTAGAAGTTGGCGCCAAACGTATTGGTTTCGATCAGCTCGGCCCCGGAGGCGATGTACAACCGGTGGATGTCGCGCACCAGTTCGGGATGATCGAGGTTCTGCCCGTCGAACGAATGGTCGAAGCTCACTCCGCGCGCGTGCAGAACGGTGCCCATGGCGCCGTCGGCCAGCATGGGAGAGGCCATGAGGCGTTCAAGGAACGTACGGGTCATGGGCGTGGCCGCTTGAGATAGCGATTCAGGTGGGCTTCGATTTCGCCCACGGTGTCACTTCCGAACTTCTCGAGCAGAGCGCAGCCAAGCTCCCAGGCCAGGAGCATTTCGCCGATCACGGCGTAGGGCGGAAGGGCACACACATCCGAACGCTCGATCATGGCCGGCTGACTCTCGCCTGTGCGCATGTCGACGGACTCGAGGGGCTGCATGAGCGTGGAGAGCGGCTTGGCCGCGAGGCGCAGGACCAGGTCCTCCCCGGTCGTGAGACCGCCCTCCAATCCTCCCGCTCGATTGGAGCGTCGGCGGTAACCGAATCGCCGATCCAATGGAAGCGCGCCCGACTCGAAATAGATCTCGTCATGCGACGTGGAGCCACGACGGGAGGCCAGGACGAAACCATCGCCGATCTCTACACCTTTGGCGGCCGGAATGCTCATGAGCGCCGCCGAGAGGCGCGCCGTCAGACGAGCGGCCGGTTGGGAGAAGCGGCCCAGGCCTGCCGGCAGGTTGCGTACGCGGTATTCCACGACGCCGCCCACCGTGTCGCCCTCTTCCCGTGCCCGGTCTACTTCGGAGCGCATGCGTGCCGCGGTCTGCTCGTCCACGCAACGCACGTCCGATTCCGACGAACGTTCCAGAATCTCTTCGAAGGTGGCGATGCGTCCGAGGCCCACGGCTCCAAGCTGCACCACGTGACTTGCGAACTGCACTTCGAGGTGCTCCAGCAGCTGGCGAGGAAACGCGCCCGCGGCCACGCGGGCGGCGGTTTCTCGCGCGGAGGCGCGTTCCAGCACATTCCGCAGGTCACCGTGACCGTACTTCAGAGCGCCCGCCAGATCGGCGTGGCCCGGCCTTGGTGTGTACCGGGGACGCAACTTCTCGGGCAGCGCCTCGGGCGGTGTGGCGTGTTCGGGCGGTTCGGGAGCCATCACGGCAGCCCAGTTGGGGTAGTCACGATTGACCAGCTGAAATCCGATGGGAGACCCGAGAGTGACCCCGTGCCGCAGACCCGACAGGATCTGGAGTCGATCGCTTTCGATGCGCATGCGACCGCCGCGGCCGTAGCCCGCCTGACGCAGGGCCAGGTGGGCATGGATCTTTTCAACGGACACCGACAGCCCGGCAGGCATCCCTTCGACAATCCCCGAAAGGGACGGTCCATGAGATTCACCGGCGGTCAAAAGGGTCAGAGGCATGAATAGACTTCGAGCGAGGATCCGTCAGAACGAAGGCGACGGACGAGCCGGAGGGTCCGGTGTGGGGCTCAATGCACCTGCGGCGACCGTCGTACCGCGGCCTCCACCACCTCGGTGAGATGCTCGAGCCGGAACGGCTTGGTGAGTACGTAGTCGACCCCCGCCTTGCGCACCTGCTCCTCCGCGAAATTGAATCCCCACCCGGTGATGAGCACCACGGGGATGGACGGATGGCGTTTCTTCACGGCCGCGGCCACTTCCCAGCCGCTCATGCCGGGCATTCCCAGAGCCGTGAGCACGAGATCATAGGAACCGTTCGCCATGGCCTCCA
>DAIOGN010000099.1:0-12711 GCA_036745245.1 Candidatus Zixiibacteriota bacterium | reverse complement strand
GTTCATAACTATGATTGGGCCTTCGTTCGGTACAATGGTCTGTTCTCCTGGGCCATGACCAAGTTGGTGTCGTAGGTGAGCTCGTTTGGAGCAGATTTTCCAGGAATCTCGAATCTTGTCTGGGAGGGAAAAGACGTCGACCAGAGAATCCTGGTCGCACTGGACAAGACCGAGTGGGATTCGCTCACAAGGTCGGTGGTGGCCGTGCTCACGGATTCGCTCATCGAAGACGCCGGTGCGCTTCTTCCTGCCGATGACCGGGAGTCGTTCGAGAGTGACCTGAAGTCACGGAGGGCAAAGCTTCACCGGGCTTCGGAGAGCTACTATGAGTTTCTCTCCGGCCATGTCGACATTCGAGCAAGCGGCAAAGCGGAACGTGCGGAGATCCGGCGCCTCGACGATCACCTGGTCGCTGTGGAGTTGTACAGGATCGGCGACACCACGGCTGGAATGGAGCACAGGCCGTTGTTTCGACGCGTGTTTGAAGACGCACACACAGACGATATTCGCGTGTTCCTCCAGGGCGGTGATGACGAGGCCGTGGTCGAAGGTGACGTGGACCAGAGCATCTCCGTGCGCGTCGTGGGTGGCGACGGAGAGGACCGGCTCGTTGACCACTCCATTGTAAGAGGTGAACCCAGGTCGCCAACCGCTCAGCCGGCCTCTGCCTCTGAGGAAGAAAAGACCCGTTTCTACGATAGCGACCCCGGGACGACATTTGAAACCGGTCCAGGCACTCGAGTGGACCGCGACGATACGGAGCCCTTCAGCTACGGCGTGCAGGACGCTTCATTCGCTGTGCGCGACTGGGGGTGGGCCTGGAAATACGAACCCTGGGTCGGCCTCAATTCAGACGATGGATTCTCCGTCGGAAGCGGGGTCGTTCTCTACAAGTATGGCTTCCGCGCCGATCCGTATGTGTATCGAATGCAGCTGCGCGGCCAGTTCATGTCCGGGCCGCAAAAGTTTCGAGGCCAGTACGCAGGGGACTTTCTTGAGCTGCTCAAGGGCACCCATGTATTCGTCAACCTGAGCGTATCGCAAAGAGACATCGACAACTACTACGGACTCGGCAATGAAACGGTGCGGGATCCGCAGGTCGACGATTCGGGCGGCTACGAGGTGGAAAAGAAGAAGCTGCTCTTTCGCTCGCTGGTCGAGGTGGCCGCCTTCAGAAAGGCGAAGATCCTCCTGGGGACCTCGGTGAAAAACGTCTACACCAAAGGAGCAGGAAATGTCGTGCTGGACACGGCCAGTGTGAGCGGTGAAGGGAGCGTCTGGATGTGGAGTGCCGACCTCGAGGTGTACATGGAGACCCGGGACCATCCGCTCATGCCGACACGTGGCGTGGTGCTACATCTTCAGGGTTCGTATGATCCCGGAGTGTTCGACCACACAGAGCCATTCGGCAGGGCACGCGCCGAGACACGGGCCTATGTGGCTCGAACCGTCGTCCTCCCCGCGACCCTGGCTCTGAGAGTGGCGGGCGAGAAAGTGTGGGGCCGGTATCCGTTTTATGAAGGGGCGACCATCGGCGGAGCCTGGACCGTGCGGGGGTTCGACCGACAGCGCTTTACCGGCGACGCATCGGTGATCGGAAATGCCGAACTTCGCCTGCTCCTGGCGCGACCCCGCTTTCCGGCCTACGGGGTGATGGGGATTTCGCTCTCTGCGGACATGGGGAGAGTCTACGTCGCAGGTGAGGATTCGCAGCGCTGGCATTCCTCCGTGGGTGCGGGCGTCTGGTCGTCCTTCATCAAACCGGCCTATACGTTCAGCGTCTCCGTAGCTCGATCCGTCGAGAAGACGACGATACAGACCTTTGTGGGATTCATGTTCTAGTGGCGCCAATCACAAGAGCCTGACCCATTCGTCAGATCAAACCCTTGATCGATTTCACGAGGGAGCGCATTAGCGAGCTCTTCTGCGGGTAGATCGCTTCGATTTCCTCGACCGAGGTGACCCAGTGAACCGTGCCCATGAGCAGGGCGAAATCGACCGAACAGATGAGTGCCTCGGGTCCGCCGATCAAAAGTATCACTTCGCCGTCCAGGGTCATACTGCGCCGATCCTGATTGTGAGAGCCCGCGGTCATCATGAAGATCGGGGCTTCCGCGGCGGTGTCCTCTCCGGCCTTGCCACTCAGCCCCAGCGGAGCAAACAGGTCCTGCGTGATCCCGACCAGGCTGTCGGCCTGACCCGACACCTCCCATCTCCGAATTTCGAAATAGCGCTCCAACATCGGACTCCAGTCGCTGTTTCTGAGAGCCTGCCAGCCGGAGCCGTTGATGAACAGTTGAACCTTGAGGTGCAGTTGCGGAGTACACGGCTCACTGGGCTGCGTGAGGTGTTTGATCTGAGGCGGCCTGGTCTGAAGTTTCTCAAGCTCGGTGTGAAGCTGCGCCATGACTTCGGGGCTTAGGCCGAATCGCTTTTTGAACGGTTCGGATGCTGTTGATCTTGTCAGAAACGTCTCAAGACGCACCTTCAGATCGGCCACGTCGGAATCCAGGTCGTACAGCCCGATTTTGACTTCGCCCCCCGCGCTCGAGATTTCCTCCGACAGAAGCTGGGAGGCCAGTTGCAGGCAGGCCAGGTTTGAGCTCACGAGCTCCAACGTCATGGGCGCGTTGCTGGGAGCCTGCTCCTTGGCGGCGGGAGTGATTGGATAAACCCACATGCCTCGCAGGGCCGCTCCCAGGAACATCCCGGCCCAGTAATCGCTGGCCCAGATGGAGTCGGGTGCAATGATCACGGTTCCGCGAAGCATCAGGTTGTAGAGCGCGAGCTTCGTAATCGTGGCGGTCTTCGTCCCGAAGCCCGTTTCGTTCATTACGGTCATCACGTCGGCGGTCCACCCGGCCCGTCGGAGACTGTCGCAGACTTGTTCATGGTCAGCCGAGCGCGAGCGGGGTTGCAGGTAGGGGGGCACCTCGGAGGAGTCATACCCCTGACTCAGGAACAACTCGCGGACAGACGTTTTCAGCTCCGCCAGGACATCCCCTTTCACCGCCACGCTGCGATCTTCCCAGCAGGGACCGCAGTAGGATCGTCCGACTCCCTCGCCCGTGAAGACAGCTTCTCCCGACATGGGCAGGTCTTCGAAGACATCGCGAAAGGCCACCTTGCGGTGGTCGCGCATCAGAACGTCGTCGGCGTAGGCTTGATCGGAGGCATTGGTGATGTTAACGTGTACGAGGAGGTGCTGTCTCAGCCACTTCCTGGTTCTTGTGCCCAGGGCACTGCTGTTCTTCACGGTCTCCCGCAGTCTGACCTGGGCCGCGCGCACGGTGGATTCGAGCTGCGTGTCCTTGAGACCGGGCACGTCCGATTCGTACAGATCTCCAAGGAACTCCATAATGGACCTGGATCCATTCGCCTGAAAGTAGTGCTCGTCGAGGAAAATGGTGAAGTCTGGCAACCGTGCTCGCTCCCCGCGGTCGAGTGCTTCGATGGCTCGCACAAACGCCTCGACGTAACCATCCACAACGAGTCCCCAGCTCAACGGGTCCGCCGCTTTTCTGTTCACGCCCGCGAAGTCGTGAATGACCAGCACCTGGTAGTATTGCGTTTCGAGAATCATCCTCCGGAGTTCGTAATACCACCGGTCATTCATGAGATACTGCACGCGATTGGCCCCGTTGAACTCCCCTCCGGCCAGCCGCGCCAGGAGGCCCTGCAGTTCTGCCTGTGAATCGTATTGTTCGGGTCGAAGGCCATAGTTGAGCGGCAACCAGACAAGACGTCCGTCCTTCCACCGGGTTTTGGCCGACTGGACGACCATGTCCATCATGAGCAGAAGGCGGTCAAAGACAGCCGCGGCCGCTGCTCTCTCTTGTGGATCAAGGTGGTCGGCGCGGGCCAGGCGGTCACCGAACTCCCGTCGAGCCGCAGCTTGGAGGCCGGACAACTCGAAGGGTTTTCGCTTTTGTCCAAAGAGGCGGTTGAAGGGGAGAATGACCTGCTCCAGCAAGGTCGATTCCGCCCACAGGGACAGCTGCGCCCCGTAGGCGGGCTGTACCCCCAGAGAGAAGGCTTCTTCCAGGTTGCGATGGTAACTCGAATCCTCCTCGGCGAAACCGTGCCCTCCCCCGAGCAGGTGATTCCTGATCTCCCCGACGGTGGCCTCGAGCTCCTGCCTCTCTTTCCTGGAATCGAGGATGTCAAAACTGAGGCGAGGCGTTAGCAGCCGGTCCATCCAGGTAAGTGCCGATTCGACTCTTGTAAGGCTTTCCGTCGCTGGCTGGCTCGCCGGTGCCGCAGGTGGCGAAGTGCCCCTGGGAAGGTCGACGTAGTTCTGCCTTGGTCGATTCTGCCGATGCTTCGTCCAGAATGGCCTGAGCGTGATGCCCATCTGCACGGACTGCCTGGCCGGAACGTAATCGATTCGCAGCCGCTCTCCGTTGCCAAACAACCCCCCGCGGCGTATCACGAAGTCCGCGGAAAAACGGAAGAGAAAGTCGTCCTCCCCGGTGTCCCACTCAATGCCTTCCCGGGCTCCGAACAGATTCAGGTACAACCCCAGGGCTCCCGAAACGGATTTGCGTTCCTGGGCTAACGCCCCTTCAAGCGTGAGGCTGATCGCACCCAGCTGCGGGAGGACCACTCTGCCATGATCGGCAAGCGAGAGACGTGTGGGGACGGATTGGCTATCGAAGGCGTAGCCACTGATCAGCCCCCAGCTGGCATAGTGACTGAAAGGCAGTCCCATGCTGACGACACGTTGAGTGTCGGACGGCAGCGCAGGTGGAACGGGGGACTCTCCCAGAGCGGTCCGCCAGGGGAGTACCCCGACCAGCACAGAATAGGCCACCACGCACCAACGATGACGAAACGATGACATGAGGCTCCAACCTTGAAGAGCAATGTGAAGACAGACCTACCATCCACATACAGCCCCCTTCCTTGCGTCGCAATCAAGGGGTATTTTGGCTCGCGTCCTCGTTCACTTTAGCAACAGCATCCTCCGGGTTTCAACATGCCCATCCGTCTGGAGACGATACACGTACACGCCACTCGCCACGGCCTGACCTTCCTGGTCTGTGCCGTTCCAATCAACCCGGTACATTCCTGCCGGTTTGGTGTCCTGCACCAGCACACGCACTCGTTGGCCCATGATGTTGAAGATGTCCAGGGCCACACGCGAGGGAGACGTGAGGCTGTATTCAATCGTGGTGGTTGGATTGAAAGGGTTCGGAGCATTCTGCAGGAGAGCCCAATGCGTGGGCCTGGCTGTCTGATCCTCAGACACATCGACTGGACTTACTTTGGTCCACATGGCGAGATTGGGGGACGATTTGCCACCGGCCGTCGTGAACCATCCTCCGGCAATCAGTTTGTTGTCGTGGGCGGTCAAGGCAAAGACCCAGTCATTCATCCCCGACCCCAAGGCCGACCAAGTAGTACCGTCCCACGCCGCGATGCGGTTGGCGGCCACGCCGCCGGCTGTCGTGAAATTTCCTCCAGCGATGAGCTTGCCGTCGTAGACAGTAAGGGCATGGACAAAGCCATCCTCATTCATCCCTGACCCCAAGGCTGACCAGGAAGTGCCGTCCCAGGCCGCGATATAGTTGACGGCCACGCCGCCAGCCGTGGGGAAGAATCCTCCGGCAATCAGCTTGCCATCGTAGACGGTCAGTTCATTGACCAGCGAGCTGACGCCCGATCCCAACGCCGACCAGGAAGTGCCGTCCCAGGCCGCGATGCGATCGACTGCCACTCCTCCTGCGATCGAAAAATCTCCCGCGGCGTAGAGCTTGCCGTCATAGACTGCCAGGGCACGGACGCGTCGAAAAAAGCCGCCTATCCCGGACCCCAGCGGCGACCATGCAGAACCATCCCAGGCCGCCACTCCAACCGAGATCAAGCCACCGGCATTGATGGAATCTCCCCCGGCGATCACTTTGCCGTCGTAGACGGTCAGAGCCTCGACCTTGCCACTCACACCGGAGCCCAGTGCCGACCATGCAGTCCCGCTCCAGGATGCAATGTAGTTGGCAGCCACACTGCCGGCAGACGTGAAAAGTCCGCCGGCGCAAAGCTGGCCGTTATAGACGGTCAAGGCAAAGACCCAGTGATTCACCCCCGATCCCAATCCCGACCAGGAAGAACCGTCCCAAGCCGCGATGGGGTTCGCGGTAAACCCGCCGGTGCTGACTAATATTCCCCCAGCGATCAGATTGCTGCCGTATACAGTCAGGGTGTTGACTCCGCTAGTGCCACCAAGGGTCAGCGAACTACCGTTGTCCCAGTAGATATCATCCGGATCGGCGGCAGTCGCGGACTCCGCGTGAAACCGACTGCCGGACTGCTCGGCGGCCAAGCTGAGTCGTGTCTCTGAAGCGGCGCGCTGAGTCAACCCGACCTGACTGAGCAGGAACGCCAATACGATTGTAAGGAATGAGGCCCGTTTCATACGTCCCTTCCTTCCCGAATGTAAGATGTTGCCCGTCCCGGGTCCGCCATGCGGGGAGATCGCCTGGCTGGGCCTTCCCCTCGTGAATCAGGTGCAGGCCATTTCGGCCGTCTGCCTCTTGCGAGCGCGCTGGCAGCGAACTTGGAAGCCTTGGAAGCAATACCTGCCTACTGAGGCACGCAGCAATATATCCGATTCCAGCATCGCCCCTACAGATCATTTCGCCACGCGTGATCCTTGGGATCTGCCGAGAACCAGCGGTCCTGGTGGCTCAAGATATCGAATTGAGTGAACTACCGTAAGACTGGGCTCGCACTCTGGCTGACGGCAGAGCTGGCGCGACGGCCCTTATGGTGCCACACTTCGTAGAAGACCCACTGCAACTCGTGCATGACAGGCGCATCGTCCTGGAGCACACCCCTCGCACCCACCCCAAGTGGCCTGCGGCGTGAGGTTATCTGACCAACAGTATTACATAATGGCCGGACCGCATTGCGCGTAGCTATTGGGACAAAGCCCCTCAATAGCGTATCTGAACCAGCCCACGGACCGACCGGTAAGATTGGGGCTGCCACAAAGCCCTGGAGTACAATAGGTAGCGAATGGCTGCACAGATACGAGGGCCGGCACCTGCGTTGCTCATGTCCTGCCACACAACAACCCGACTTGCTTTGCGGCTACCGGGTCGCCGATGGGCTGCCTTCACAGGCGAATCCGAAACGAGGGTAGGAAAATGAACACGAGACTGAAACCAGAAAGCGGATTTGCCCTGGTCGTGAGTCTGATCCTGATCGTGCTCCTGAGTTTCATCGGCATCGCTTCCATCCGCACGTCCAACACCGACATTTCGATTGCAGGAAACCAGGTGGCACGTACGCGCGCCTTCTACTTCGCCGAAGCGGGGGCGGAGAAGGCGAGTGCGGACATCATTCAAGCCTACAGCCAGAGCGGGGTGCCGCCCGATCCGCTTCCGTCCGATTCGGTTCAGACCGACGTGGCGACCATTGCCTACACGACCGTCGACCAGGGCCCGGCGCAGATTCAAACCCTCTCCGAAGGATCCTATGCGGGGCTGTACGGGATGGTGAAGAGCTACGAGATCTCCTCGCGCGGTCGGGAGCAGGGTGAACCCCAGGTCGTCGAGATCGTCCAGGAAGTGGAGAACATCCTGATCCCGGTGTTTCAATTCGCCGTGTTCTATGAGAAAGACCTCGAATTCTGCCCCGGCGTCGATATGACTATCAATGGTCGCATGCACACGAATGCGGACCTGTACCTCGGCGCCTGGACCAGCCTCTACATGAACTCCGAGGTGACCGCGGCTGGACACCTCTACACCAACCACAGAAAAACCGGCACACCGGATCCCGTGGGTCCCGGCAACGTGTACATCAAGGACGGCACCGGCGCCAATGTGGCCATGAAGGTGGGCTCGGACTGGCTCGATTCCGATGACTCCAACTGGGTCTCTGAGTCCACGTCGCGCTGGGACGGCCGCGTGAAGGATGCCAGCCATGGCATGCAGGAGCTGAACCTCCCCGTGGCCAGCGGCGGAACGGCCTCGGACCTGATCGATCCTGCCAACAGCGGCGCCAATCCGAATTCCATGGAAAACCAGGCCGGCCTGAAGATCATCAATGGCCAGGCCTACTACAAATCGGGAAATTCGTGGAACAATGTGACGGGCGCGCTGACCACCGCCGGTGCGCTAGCCAACAAGACGTTCTACAATGCCAGAGAGTTCAAGTGGGTGTCTTCCGTGGATATTGATGTACAGAAACTCGGCGCCACGGCGTACTACCCGGCCAACGGCATCGTCTATGCGTCCACGACCCCCGGAGGAGCCAATCAGCAAGGCCTGAGACTCGTCAATGGCAGCGAGCTGCCACGGCCGCTCACGGTGGCTTCGTCTAATCCGGTGTACACGCAGGGCAACTACAACAGTGTGAACAAAAAGCCTGCCGCCATCATGGCCGACGCCTATACCATCCTGTCTGGAAACTGGGATGATTCCAAGAGCAATGGTACGCTGGCATCGCGCACGGCCAGCAACACGACAGTGAACGTGGCCTTCATGACCGGCAATTACGAAACCAACATGAACAACGGGTACAACGGCGGTCTAGAGAACCTTCCCCGCCTTCTGGAAACGTGGGGATCCAGCAAGACCCTGACACTCAAAGGTTCCTTCGTGGACCTGTGGGAAAGCCGGGAGGCTACCGGCAAGTGGACGACCCAGGGCGACCCCAACAAGCACTATACGATTCCCACGCGCGACTGGTCCTTCGACACGGACTTTCTCGATCCGAACAAGCTCCCGCCCGGTACGCCCAAGGTGAATGTCACTCGCAAGGCCACCTGGCGGCAGAATCTGCTGGCGAGCCAATAGCGGGTTTCGACGCCGGGATGCATCGGCGTCCGGCAGCGTTGCGAGAAGCGCCGGCTGTACTTTGTGAGCCGGCGCTTTTTTCTTTATGCGGGCCGCTACTCGTACCGCTCGCGGTACATCTTCTTCAGCGCTTCAGCTTCCTCCGGCGACAGCCCCTGCAGCCAGCTGTGCTCGTTCTGCGTGAGCAGCTCGTCCACCCGCTGCTTGTACTTCTTCTCCATGGCGGGGCCTTTGGTCGCGGCGGTTTCCACCACGCCAGGCAGGAATTCCGTGTAGAAGTGCTTGGCCACTTCATACATGCCGTGCCAGTGCGTGTAGTCGGGGCCCATCATGCTGGCGCCGTGACGGGCGCGACGGCCCTCGTGGTGCCACAGTTCGTAAAACACCCATTGCAACTCGTGCTCGAACGGCGCATCGGCCTGGAGCACGCCATCCTTCTGCAGGCTGTCCATGATGGCCTTGGCGGGGCGTGCGAACTTTTCGTTGTACAGCGTCACCAGGCCGTCGAACTGCTCATAGAAGTTGTCGATGTACGAGTCGTTGTGGCAATTGCGGCAGGCGCCCTTCATGGTCTCGCGGCGGTCCTGCCAGGTCATGACGCGGGCCACAGTGCGCGTGACCTTCCTGTCCACCAGCATCTCGCCTTCGATCACCTTTTCCGTGGTTTCCACCTTGTCGCCCACCTTGGGAATGGGCCGCGTGTCCGGATAGTCCTCCTGATAACGGTCTTCGAACACCACGCGGTTGATCTTGGTGGAGATGATGGGACGCAGCGTCCAGCTGATGCGGTCGCCCACGTCGTGGCTGTTGGACGTGAACTGACCATCCGGCGTCATGTAGCTCGAGATGTGGCACGTGGCACAGGTGGGCGCCGCGGAGTAGTCGCGGCCCAGCACCCATTCGCCGTCCTTGTCGAGGGCCATACGGTCGCGGTTGGCGTAAAAGGCGATGCCGTGCTTGGATTCGTTGTAGATTTCGATCTGCGGATGATCGGGCCCCATGTGGCACTTGCCGCAGTTTTCGGGTGACCGCGACAGCTTGGCCTCGAACGAGTGCCGCGAGTGGCACGCCTGACAGGCGCCCTTGCTGCCGTCGGGGTTCATGCGGCCCATGCCGGAGTTGGGCCAGGTGTCGGAGTCGATCACCGGCTTCTGGTATATCCCGGAGCGAACGATTTCGCCTTTCTCGTCGCGCACGAACTTGATCATGGTGCCGTGGCACTGCCAGCAGCCGTTAATGGCGTCGGCCTTGTTTCCCGGCATGCCGGCGGCCTTTTCCGCCAGCACGTTGTCGAGGCTGGCCAGGATCTCGCCGGCGCGGGCGTGATGACTCACCTCGAACTCAGAGACTTCTTTCTCGTGGCATTGGGCGCAGTCTTTGGGCGTCACCAGGGCCGACACGAGCGCCCCTTCATGCATGAAGCCGTCGATGTCACCCTCAGCTGCCCCGTGGCAGTCGATGCAGCTCACATCGGAGGTGGCGTGCAGCGACCGCTCCCACTCCATGACCAGCGCAGGGGACTGCGTGCGGTGACAGTCCACGCACGCCGTGTTGGCCGAAAGTGAGTTGACGGTCCCGAGAGACATGGCCAGAGCGACCACGCCCTTGAACCAGGATTGCCTCAGAGTGAGTTGACCACGCAGCATGGCTAGCCCTTTCACGACCAGGATTGAGTCCATGACCAACTCGGATCTCCCAGGCTCGACGGGAGCCGATAGTTGACTATGGACTCAGTATCTACCAGAGAAGGAGTCGGGGAAAGTGCTGAATTGCCGGCCGGGGACACCGGCCCAGCCGCCTGGTTTAAATTGCCTCTGACCCCAATTAAGTCAGGCGAAGAGGCGCTGCCACCAGTCGCCGAGGAACTGCACGCGCTGGATGAAGAGCGAGATGCGCGCCATCACGGTGTAGCCGAACGACGCGCCGAATCCCACCATGAGCATCCAGATGCCCATCGAGGCGGCGCCGCCGAACCAGCCCTTGTGCTCCTTGGAGAAGTAGAAGTACGCCAGCCCGCACACGATGCCCAGAAGGATGATCAGGCTGTTGATGGCATCGAGGGTGGTAAGCGCTCCGGCCGCCGAGTCGGCCTTCATCGTGGCGGCGATGCCGATCGTGGCGTTGAGCTGCTCGATGATGCGCGCCTGAAACTCCACCACCAGGGACAGGCCCGTGCCGATGCCGATGTAAATGGCGATCGGATAGCGCGCCACCCAGCTCTGCGACTTGGAGAAGCGAAAGTACATCATGATGCCAAGCAGGCCCGGGATGATATACCAGTAGTTCCCGTCCCTGAGCGGGTCCACCAGCTTGGGCCACAGCGAGGTGACGATCAGAAGCATGGTGAAGTAGCCCGCGGACACGCCCACCACGAGATGCTCGGCGAATTTATAGAACGGGTTGTCCTTGTAGAGAAAGGACATCGTACACAGAGTCGCCAGAGCTGCGGCGGTGAGCCAGAGGTTCTCAGCAGTCAGGTTCATCGCCTTACTCCTTTGCCTGCGCGCGACGGGAGAGCAGGTAGCCGATGTTGCCGATGATGATGAAGAAGATGATCAACAGGTGCGCCCACATCTGCATGGCCATCCCCTGGATCGCGTCGCCAGGGTTGTTGGCCAGATGCTCGTACTCGGCCGCCCCCTTGAGCCCGCCCATCAGCCCGAAGACACGCCCCGATTGCAGATACGGGTAGTAATCGGTGGCCATGACTCCCGTCACCCCGATCGCGAGCGGCACGTTGTACGCTGCCGCGCCGTAGGAGATCCAATAGTCTGTCGCGGAGGTGCCTGAGATGTTGATGATGGCGTTCACGTCGGTGAGATTGTGTACGCGCTGCGTGAGCGGCAGTGAGTCGATCGAGGTGTTGTAATAATCTGCCGGGAAGGAGATGTGAAAATCCTGGCCCAGCGAATTGATCACCAGGGCCGGGTACGGCTTGTAGCCCAGGTACACTAGGTCGGTGCCGTAGACGATCTTGTCGCCACCTCCACCCTCGTGGATGGCCGTCGCCTCCCGGAGCACCTGATCGGCCAGCGTAGGGCCGTTCTGGTGTAACGCCGTCACGATCACCTTCACCTTTTTGTGAAAACACTGCTTGAGTACCGTGAACGTCATGGGGTTCAACTCGGCCAGAGTGGATGGGTCGTAGTCGAGCCCCAGAAGAATGACGTCGCCCTCCTTCAGCGCCTCGATGCGCTCGTAAATGTTGCGAACCTCCTCGGTGACGTACACGGGCACCGTGACATCGAGCAGGTACACCAGGATGACCACCATGGCCAGAAGCAGAAAGATCCAGCGGCGGTCGATCTTGAGCAGCCGTTCGTTAAAGCTCAAGCGCTTCGCATCGGCCATGGGTCAGTCCCTCCCCAGGTAGGCGCGCTCGATGCCCAGAATCACCTTGAGCGCTGTGGCGACGATCCCCAACCCCACGCCGATGAGAATGGCGCGCTTGGCGGCGAGGTTGGGAACGTTGATGATCCAGTCGGCCGCCACGTTGATGGGCGGCGAAATCGGACCCAGGTACACTACGCGCAGCATCACCACCACGGCCGCCAGAAGCAGAAGCGAGGCGAGCAGCGAGCGAGCGCGAAACGCCCGGTAGGCCGCGGAGGCGATGAAGAACGCCAGAAGTGAAAACATGGTGGCCTGGATGGGCACCATGACGTGGTCGAAAAAGTGCTCGAACATGTACCCCGACATCGCGTTTTCGAGGCCCGCGGTGATCCAGCTGTAGATCGAAAACGCCATCATCGCGGCCAGCCCGGCCAGTGTGACGATTGAGTAGCCCCAGTTCTCCTGGCGGCGGCTGATCCTGTCGGCCGACACCCGTATGAGGGACCAGATGCCAAGGCCCATGGCGAAGACACCGAGGACCCGTCGCTGGCTGCCGCAGCTCCTGGCGACTTGG
>DAIOGN010000098.1:0-12818 GCA_036745245.1 Candidatus Zixiibacteriota bacterium | reverse complement strand
CGATGATGGTCACACCCACCACGTCCAGCGTGGCCATCAAGACCAAAGGCACCGGCGCGGATCCCAATCGGGTGGTGAGTCAGACGACCGGCGACGACGCCGCCATGGAGGTGGGAACCGCCAGCAAGAACATCGGCCTCCACGTCAGCGAAGTGACGGGCCAGTCCAGCATCACCATGACGGACAATACGCTGGGCACCGTCGATACAGGCATCGTCATCGACGGAGCGACCAAGCGTTTCGGCATTGGTGTCTCACAGCCGACGAATCCGATTGAGCACTCCTCCGGCGCGAAGTTGACGGACGGTGGCGTCTGGACCAATGCCTCCGATGCCAACGCGAAAGAGAACTTCCAGCCCATCGACGGGGAGGAGCTCCTCGAGAAGCTCGACGGGCTGGAGATTACCCGGTGGAATTACAAGGCCGACAAGTCGAGCGAGCACATCGGCCCCACCGCCCAGGACTTCAAGCAGATTTTCGGCGTAGGCTCCGACGGGAAGTCGATTTCCACCATCGATCCGTCCGGCATTGCGCTGGCCGCCATCAAGGAACTGAACCGGCAGAATCGGACACTGCTTGAAACGAGCAGCGAACTGGCCGCACAGAATCGCACCCTGATGGAGCAGAATGCGCTCCTGAAGAAGCAGATGGAAGATCTGGCCCACAAGGTGGAGCGCCTGGCCGCCACGGCCAGATAAGACGGCAGATTCAGCGCGTCTCAGAGGCCGGCCGCCCGGAGACACTCCATGTCTCCGGGTGGCCCCACTCTGACAAACCACAGGTGAGATCGTGAGGCACTCTTCCGGCCTCCATATATTTGCTGGTACTCTTCACCTGACCCCGGCCAGCGCCCACCCGCAGGCCTGAAGTTCTTCCTCCGTTAGAATTGACAACTCTCACAGAGCTCCCTGGTCGCATGTGATGTGTTTCACATCGCCTCGCCGCACGAACTGTTGAGAATTCCAGCTCCAGATCGCTCGCGTTCACCACGAGTGTAAAGATCCTTCACGCGCCGTCCGTCATGGCGGCCGAGTGATCGTGCCTTGTTGTCACCACATGTGATTCACATGTGCTCTCTCGCGCAGTTGGCTTCAATACCACTGCCCGTGAGACGCCGATACACTATACTGGTGGACGGGAGGTGTGGAACCGTGGGCCATGCCAAGCCACGGCTGGGCAGGGACCGCTCGACCGGTCGAGCGAATAACTTCACCGGACTGACTCTCTCCGCTCGCACCGGGCGGATGATCCACCCTATGACATTCGGCCACAGGCCCCACCACTTCGTGGTGCCGTGCGCCACACACAGCCGGCGCGTGCCTCATCACTTCGAAAACAGGAGATGCTCTGTATGGATAAGTGGAACACGTGGGACAAAATTCAGTACGAGTCGGAGCTCGACAGCGGCTTCGCACAGGAGGTCATGTCGATCCCGGATGGGGAGAAGCTCTTAAGCTGCATCCAGTGCGGAACCTGCAGCGGGATGTGTCCGCTCTCCTCCTTCATGGATTACACTCCGCGCCAGATCGTCGCCATGATTCTGGCCGGCTTCCGCGGCGAAGTCCTGTCGAGCTACACGACCTGGCTGTGTGCCTCCTGCTATGCCTGCACGGTGGAGTGCCCGCAGGGAATCAAGATCACCGATCTCATGTACGCCACGAAACGCCTGGCGATTCGGGATGGCATGCATCCGAAGCGGTTTCCCGCGCAGGTGCTCGCCACCGAGTTCTACAAGGGCGTGGAGCGGACCGGTCGCAGCAACGAGGGGTCCCTGCTCGTGCGGCTGTTTCTCAAGACCAACCCGCTGCGCCTGCTTGGCCGCGCGGGTTTCGGCCTCGCCCTGCTGCGCCGCGGCCGACTCTCCCCCAAGGTGGAGTCGATCAAGCGCCCCGGTGGACTTCAGGCCATGCTCCGGTCCATCGATCGGGGAGAGGCAGCTCGCCGGCACACCCCGCAAGCAACCAGGGAGGCCGTCCAGTGAACTACCCATACTATCCCGGCTGTTCTCTCAAGAGCACGGGCAAGCCGTATGATGAGTCGATGCGGGCGGTCTTCACGGCCCTGGGTCACTCTCTCGAAGAGATCGACGACTGGAACTGCTGCGGGGCCACCGCCTACATGTCGATTTCCGAGGAGAAGGCGTTTGCCCTGTCGGCGCGCAACTTCGCGCTGGCCGAGAAACACAACGGCAAAGGCGACGTGAACCTGGTGGTGCCCTGTGCCGCCTGCTACCTGGGCCTCAACAAGGCGCAGCGTTACCTCCGGGAGCATGACGACCTGCGTCAGACGGTGAGCAAGGCTCTCGCGGAGGCCGGACTGACGTATCGTGGCAATGTCAAGGTCAGACATCCTCTCGAAGTTCTGATCAACGACGTGGGAATGGACGCCATCAAGGCCCGGGTCACCCGGCCCCTGAAGGGGCTGAAGGTAGCCTCCTACTACGGCTGCCAGCTCGTCCGGCCGTACGCCGACTTCGACGACCAGCATGATCCGACGTCGATGGACCGCATCGTGACCGCGCTCGGCGGCACGCCAGTCGACTGGCCCCTCAAGACTCGCTGTTGCGGTGGGTCGCTTACCGGAACCGTTCCCGACGTCGGGTACCGGCTCAGCTACGTGCTTCTGCGCGAGGCCCAAAGGCGTGGTTGTGACGTGATCATCACGGCCTGCCCACTGTGCCAGTTCAACCTGGAGTGTTACCAGCCCACGATGAGCCGTGCCAACCACACCACAGTGCACATGCCCGTGGTATACTTCACGCAGCTTATGGGCGTGGCCTTCGGATTGAAGGAGCGCGCGCTGGGCTTGCAGCGCCTGTTCGTACCGTTTGAATTCACGCCCGCAGCTCCCGAATCGAAAGGAGCCGTTCATGCCAGCGCTTGACTCTGCCTCCAACGGAACACCTCGCATCGGCGTGTACGTGTGCCATTGCGGCATCAACATCGCGCACACGGTGGACGTGCCCGCCTGTGCGGAATTTGCCCGAGCGCTGCCGCACGTCACCGTGGCTCGCGAGTACAAATTCATGTGCTCCGATCCCGGCCAGGAGTTGATTCAACAGGATCTCCGGGATGGCCTCGTCAATCGCGTCGTGGTGGCGTCCTGCTCTCCCCTGATGCATGAACACACGTTCCGCACGGCCACCAAAGTGGGCGGCGGCAACCCCTTCATGTTCCAGATGGCCAACATCCGTGAGCACGTGAGCTGGGTCACCGTAGACAAGGGCATGGCCACCGACAAGGCCAAGTCCCTCATCGCGGCGGCCGTGGCCCGCATCTCCTTCCATGAGCCCCTGGAGCGCACCCGGGTGCCCGTCCATCCCGACGTAATGGTCGTGGGCGGCGGCATCGCGGGTATTCATGCCGCCCTCACGATGGCTGACGCCGGCAAGAAAGTCTACCTCGTCGAACGCGAGCCCACCATCGGCGGTCACATGGCCAAGTTCGACAAGACCTTCCCCACGCTGGACTGTTCGGCCTGCATCCTGACGCCGAAGATGTCGGCGGTACGATCGCACCCGAACATCACGCTGTGGAGCTACTCCGAGGTGAGCCACGTCGAGGGGTACGTAGGCAACTTCAAGGCGACGGTGAAGCGGAAGCCGCGCTATGTGAAGGAAGACCAGTGCGTAGGCTGCCTGGATTGCATCGAGTCCTGCGTGTACAAGGTGGCCAAGGTGCCCGACGAGTTCAACGTGGGGCTTTCCATGCGCAAACCGGTGTACGTGCCCTTCCCGCAGGCCACGCCGCTGGTGGCCGTGATCGATCCGGAGACGTGCATCGAATTCAAGTCGCACCACTGCAAGAAGACGTGCGTAGAGGCCTGTGAAAAGGACGCCATCGACTTCAACCAGGTCGAAGAGATTCATGAGGTCCCCGTGGGCGCAATCGTGCTCGCCACGGGCTTCAAGACCTTCGACGCCAAACGCATCTCCCGCTACGGGTACGGCAAGTACCCCAACGTGTACACCAGCCTCGAGGTCGAGCGCATGGTGAACGCGGCGGGTCCGACGGGCGGGGAGGTGCACCTGGCCGACGGGGCGAAACCCCGCGCCGTGGGCATCATCCACTGCGTGGGCAGCCGGGACGTGGCCACGAACCGCTACTGCTCCAAGGTGTGCTGCATGTACTCGCTCAAGCTGGCCCACCTGCTCAAGGAGCGCACCGGCGCAGAGGTTTACAATTTCTACATCGACATGCGGACGCCCGGCAAAGGCTACGAGGAGTTTTACGACCGCCTGCTGCAGGAGCAGGTGCACTTCATCCGCGGGCGTGTGGCCGAAGTGTCCGACTGGGCCATGGACGACGAGGAAGAAGGCCGCCTGATTCTCCGCGTGGAGGATACGCTGATCGGAAGGGTACGGCGCATTCCGGTGGACATGGTCGTGCTGTCCGTAGGACTGGAGGCGCAGCCCGATGCCGATGACGTACGCCGGCTCTTCAACATCAGCTGCAGCAAGGAGGGGTGGTTCCTCGAACGCCATCCGAAGCTTGCGCCCGTGTCCACGTTTACGGTCGGAATCTTCCTGGCCGGCGCCTGCCAGGGGCCGAAAGACATCCCCGAGTCGGTGGCCCAGGCGGGCGCCGCGGCGGCGGAGGCCCTGGCGCTGGTCGACCGCGGGCACGTGGAGCTCGAACCCAACACGGCCTACTCGGTGGAGGAACTCTGCTCAGGATGTCACGTGTGCATCGCACTCTGTCCGTACAGCGCGATTGCGTTCGACAAAACGAAGAACGCATCCGTGGTGAACGGCGCGCTCTGCAAGGGGTGCGGCACGTGCGTGGCCGCCTGTCCGTCGGGAGCGCTCCAGCAGAACCTCTTCCGGGACGAGCAGATCTTCGAAGAAATCAAGGGGGTATTGAGCTATGTCTGAAGCAAAGAGCGACAACAAGCGGTTTGAACCGCGGATCGTGGCGTTCTTCTGCAACTGGTGCACGTACACTGCCGCGGATCTGGCAGGCACGGCTCGTATGAGGTATGCCGCCAACGTGAGGGTGATCCGACTCATGTGTTCGGGGCGATTGGATCCGCAGTTTGTGTTCGCGGCGCTTCGCGGAGGGGCCGACGGCGTGCTCATCGGGGGCTGCCACCCGGGCGATTGCCACTACCAGGAGGGCAACCACAAGGCTCTGCGGCGGTTTGTCCTGATGCAACGGTTTCTGACGACCATGGGCATCGAGCCCGAGCGCGTGCGCCTGGAGTGGATCGCGGCTTCGGAGGGCGACAAGGTGCAACGAGTGATCAACCAGATGACCGAGAAGGTGCGAGCGCTTGGCCCCCTGCGGCTCGAGCAGCGGATGCTGCTGCACACGGACCTGCCCGAACCGCTTCTCGAGACCTCGTTGGAGCCGGCCCTGGTGGAAGGAGGCCGTGTATGAGCAAGCCGAAGATCGCCTTCTATTGGTGCGCCAGCTGCGGCGGCTGTGAAGAGGCCGTGGTCGATTTGAACGAGGCCATCCTCGATGTCCTGGCGGCCGTCGAGATCGTCTTCTGGCCCGTGGCGCTCGACTTCAAACGCACGGATGTGGAAGCCCTCCCCGACGGTTCCATCGCTGTAAGCTTCATCAACGGCGCCGTGCGCAGTTCCGAGCAGTTCGAGATGGCGGAGATTCTGCGCCGCAAGTCGCAACTGGTCGTGGCCTTCGGCAGCTGCGCACACACGGGCGGCGTGCCGGGCCTGGGAAACCTGTACACGCTCGACCAGCTTGTCACAACGGCCTACCGCGACGCACCCAGCCTCCAGACCGGCAACGGGACCCGACCCGAAATCGAATCCAGCGTTCCCGGCGGGACCTTGACTCTGCCGGAGTTGTGGCAAACCGTGAAGACGCTCGATCAGTGCGTGGCGGTGGACTACTACCTGCCCGGGTGCCCGCCTCCCGTCCAGCTCATCGTCGGCGCGGTGCAGGCGATTCTTAAGGGTGAACTGCCGGAACGGGGGAGCACGCTGGCGCCCGACAAGGCGCTCTGCGAAGACTGCCCGCGCAAGGAGAGCAAGCCGGAGAAGCTCACCGTGAAGGAATTCCACCGGCCGCACGAGATCCTGATCGATCCGGAACAGTGCCTTCTGGCGCAGGGGCTTCTCTGCCTCGGTCCCGTGACACGCATGGGGTGCGAGGCCGCCTGTACCAGGGTGAACATGCCCTGCACCGGCTGCATGGGCGCTACCAGCCGCGTCACAGACTTCGGCGCCAAGGCGATGTCGGCCGTAGCCTCCATGCTTGAGGCAACGGAAGCCTCCGACATCGAGGCGCAACTGGCCCGAATCGTCGATCCGGCCGGAACATTCTTCCGCTACAGCCTGCCCGCCTCGCTTTTGCACCGTCACTACAGGCCACAGCATCCAGAAGAGGTGAGACCCACATGACCAGACACATCACGATCGATCCCATCACCCGGTTGGAAGGTCACGGCAAGATCGACGTACTGCTGGACGACCATGGGAACGTGGATCGCGCCTATTTCCAGGTGCCGGAGCTGCGCGGATTCGAGCGGTTCGCGCAGGGCCGCCCTGCGGAAGACATGCCGCAGATCACGTCGCGAATCTGCGGCGTCTGCCCGATGGCACACCACATGGCCTCGACGCGCGCACTTGACGACCTGTACAAGGTGGACCCTCCGCCCGCCGCTCACAAGGTTCGCGAGCTGTTGTACACCATCTTCTTCGTGGAAGATCACGCGCTGCACTTCTTCTACCTGGGTGGCCCCGACTTCGTGGTGGGCCCGGACGCGCCGAAGGGCGAACGCAACATCATCGGCGTACTGGGAGCCGTAGGGATCGAAACCGGCAAAAAGGTGATCGGCATGCGGCGTGAGCTGCGAGGGCTCATGGCGCTGGCCATGGGCAAGGCGATCCACCCCGCGTTCGGATTGCCAGGCGGAATCTCCCGGCCCATCGCGCCGGAACATCAGGCCGCCTTCATCGACGTGGCCGAACGTGCCGTGGAATTCGCCCAGTTCAGTCTGAAGGTGTTCGACGACGTGGTGCTCGCCAACCAGAAGTACGTGGAGTACATCACGTCGGACATGTACACCCACCGCACCTACTACATGGGCATGGTGGACGACCGCAAAAAAGTGAACTTCTACAACGGTGTGCTGAGAGTGGTGGCGCCGGATGGTCGCGAGGTGCGCACCTTCCCCGGGTCGCGCTACCTCGACCACATCGCAGAGCACATCGAGCCGTGGAGCTACATGAAGTTCAGCTACCTGAAGGACATCGGCTGGAAGGGGTTTACGGACGGACCCGGCAGCGGCATCGCTTCGGTGGCGCCTTTGGCGCGGCTCAACGCGGCGGAAGGGATGGCCACGCCTCTGGCCCAGGCGGCCTACCAGCGATTCTTCGATACGCTGGGCGGCAAGCCTGTGCATCACACGCTCGCCAATCACTGGGCGCGTTTGATTGAGCTACTCTACGCGGCCGAGCGGATGCGCGAGCTGGCCGGGGACCCCGACATCGTCAGCACGCATGTGCGCGAGCTTCCCACAAACACGCCGAAGGAAGGGATCGGGGTGGTGGAGGCGCCCCGGGGCACGCTCTTCCATCACTACACCACCGACGAGCGCGGCGTGATCGAGACGGCCAATCTCATCGTCGCCACGCAGAACAACGCGGCCCGTATCGCCCTGTCGGTGGACAAGGCGGCACGATGTGCCCTGTCCGAAGGGCGAGTGGACGACGGCGTGCTCAATCTGATCGAAATGGCGTTTCGAGCCTACGACCCCTGCAACGGCTGCGCGACGCACACGTTACCGGGCACCATGCCGCTTCTGGTGCGCGTGTACGACCGGTCCCACACGCTGATTCAGGAGATACGCAGGGACCCGACGTGAAGCCGGTGATCCTCGGGCTGGGCAACGACTTGTTCGCGGATGACGGGTTCGGCCCCGTGGCCGCGCGCCGCCTCGAGCGCAGGATCGGCCGGGCGGTCGACGTGATCGAGTCGGCGGAAGCGGGCCTGGCGCTGCTCGATCCGCTGGTGGGGCGCCCGCTGGCTGTGATTCTGGACGTCATGGCCACAGGGCGCCACCGGCCCGGAACGTTGTACAGGATGAAGTCATCCGACCTGCGGGTGCTTCCGGGCCTCTCGCCCCACCATTCGGGGCTGCCCGAGGTGCTGCAGATGGCCCGGCGGCTGCACCTGCCGATCCCGCGCGACGTGTACATCATCGCCGTGGAACCGGAGGACACGAGCACGATGGGACGCGGCCTGACCGCCTCCGTGGAAGCGGCGCTGGACGAAGCGGAAGCGGCCGTCCTGGACCTTGTGAAGCAATGGCAGAAGACGGAGAAGACGCACGCCGGGCGCTCGGAGCCGGCGACGCCTTCGCAGACGGAGCGGAGCGCTTGCACGAACTGAACATCGCGACGGAGATTCTCCGCGCCGTGAACAGCGAAGCGGCCAGAGCGAATCTCCTGCGGGTCGATGAAATCGGCCTCCGGATCGGCGCCCTGTCGGGCGTGGACCCCGACGCGCTGAGATTTGCGCTCGAGGCATCGACGATCGATACGCCTCTGGCCGGAGTGAGAGTCGACATCGAGTGCCTGCCCGTGAGAGCCACTTGTCGCGCGTGTCAGGGGACGATCGAAGTGACAGACTACATGTTCATCTGCCCGCACTGCGGTTCCGGCGACCTCGTGGTCACGCAGGGGGAGGAACTGCAGCTTGCCCGGATCACGGGACAGGACCAGGCGTAGCACAATCGACCCGGAGACATCATGATGAGCACAACCGTAAGCCTGCAGCAGAAGGTCCTCTCAGAAAACGATCGACGCGCGGCCGACATTCGGCGCACGCTCGCAGAGAAGAGGATCTTTGCGATCAACCTGGTCAGCTCCCCCGGATCCGGCAAGACCCGGCTGCTCGAGCGCACTCTGGTGGCTCTTAAGGATTCGCTGCGCATGTCCGTGATCGTGGGCGACGTCCAGACGGAAAATGATGCCGACCGCCTCAAACGCGCCGGCGGAAGAGCGGTGCATCCCATCGTCACGGGCGGCGCGTGTCATCTCGATGCCACGATGGTCGCGCGAGCGCTCGAACACGTCAACCTCGACCGCGTGGATGTGCTGTTCATCGAAAACGTTGGCAACCTCGTGTGCCCGGCCAGCTACGATCTGGGTGAGGATCTCAAGGCGGTGCTGATCAGCACGACGGAGGGGGACGACAAACCCCTGAAGTATCCTGCCATGTTCCGTAGGTCCTCGATCATGATCCTCAACAAGATCGACCTGTTGGGAATGTCCGATTTTGACCTCGATCGCGTGAAAGCCAACGCCCTGCGCATCAACGGTCGGCTCGAGATATTCGATGTCTCCAGCACGCGGGGCGACGGGCTGGAGGCGTGGTATCGCTGGCTGTCGGGCCGAGTGCGCGCGAAGCGGGACGGCTAGCCCAGTCGCGGATCCCCGGGCCGCCCCGCTCTGACACCCGCCAGACGGGTGCTGCTGTCCGCCCGACCGGCCCTACCCGCTACTTCATTCCAAACGAATCCGCAGAACCGGTTCCAGCATTTCGCGCCAGGTCGTCCATCCGGTTTCTCAGTGCGCTCATGTCGGACCGAAGGTGTGCGAGCTGCGCCGCCTGGCTGGTCAATTGCTCCTGCTGGGCCTTGGTGACCTCGATCAGGAGCGCCACGAGCTTCGAGTAGTCCACGGACTTGTACCCCTCGGTATCGGTGACCACCACGCTCGGCACGACGGCCTCCACCTCCTGCGCGATCAATCCTACCTGTAGCCCTTCCGGGAACTGCCGGTCGGGATAGCGGTCGCGATTCCACTCGTACTGCACTCCGCGAAGGCGCGAAAGGGTCTCCAGCGGATCCGGCAGCGTCTCGATGTCCAGTTTGAATCGCGCATCCGAGCAGGCTCCAAAGGTACCCGTGTAACAGCCGCTACCCACCAGTTGAAACGCCAGGGTCGGCGAACTGGTATTGATGCCAAGTTGGCCGCCAGCGGCGGCATCCGACCGTAGGAAGACCCCGTCGTTGGTGCCGGCGCCCACGTGGCTCACGGAGATCTCTCCGCCGCCGGAAAGGCCGCGCTTGAGCACGATGTTCTTCCACTTCGTGCCGCCCACCAGCTTGGTGAGCGCGATCTGCGGCGCCACATCATCCACGACCAATTCAATGCCGGAGGTCTCTGTGGCCGTCGACCTCGACAGTTCCAGCGAGGTGCCGGTCGTGTCTGTCTGCGATTCAGACGCGGCCTTCACCGTGGTGGACACAACATTGAATTTCGCGTTCAGACTGTTGCCCAGGGCGGCCATCTCGACGGTCCCCGTGTCGTTACCCGCCACCGATTGCATCTTCATCGCAACACCGCTCGGAAGGCTCGCGTCCAGGATCACCACTCCGTCGTTCTTTGGCCCCCCCGCCGTGGCGTTGTTCCTGGTGAGCACGAGGCTCGGGCCGTTCGGGCCCGTGGTCAGGTCGACCTGTCCCTTCGTGTCCGAGTCGGCGTTGTACATTACGAGGGAGCAGCTCTTGCGTGCCTGCCCCGACATGGTCGCCGAAGCGGTGTCTCCATCGGCGCTCACGCTGGAGAGATGAAACGCCGCCGTGGTGTCGTTGGTTTCAAGCTGCAGCTCCTGATCGTCTGTGTCCCCGGACAAGCCCGACTTCCGGGCTACTATGATAGCCTCCTTGAAGTGGCCCGAACTCTTGTGCAGGGTGGTTTCCAGGTTGGGTCGTATCAGTTCTATGGTTTCCGTCCACCCGGTGTCCGCGTGCAGAACCGAGGTCATGTGGGCGGAACTCGAGGCGCTGGCCGCGTCCAGTTCCTTGGTGATCACGATCGGCTTGTGAATGCGCTTGCTGGTGGACGTGCCTGAACTGCCCTGGGCCGTGGTGATGTCCACCAGGGTGTCGCTGGTGAGGATCGTGTGCAAGGCGGTGGTTTCGCCGGTGGCCGGGTCCCCCACCTGCTTCAGGTAGTCCAGATGACCGTGCGCCTTCGCTTGCTCCGAAGACTCAATCGAGGTCAGCGGGTTTTCGAGGGTCACCTTCCGCGTGTATCCGGTATCCACATCCAGGTCGACGGATTCCGACACGTAGCGGCTGCTCGGTGGGTGCCTGGAATCCCAGTGGAAATTTCATCTTCACTCTGCCGTATGGATCGAGATCCATCGCGGCCATTGAGATCTCTGCTTCGTAGCCATTCGCAGGGTCCACGGCTCCCACCTGCACAGGTCCCCTCCCATCCACGAGGGTGGCCTGGCGGGAATACGGTACGCTCAGGAGTTTCGTGCGCGGGCTCAGAGGACCGTCGCCAGACACCGTGATTTCCAGATAGGCGGCGGTGTCGGACAGCGCCGTATCGGGAATGGGATTCACGTCGCCCAGCCCCACGGTGAACAGCCCTTGTGAAACCAGGATGGAACGCACTTCCGACCAGAGGGGCAGCGCCGTTGCCGGTCCGCTGTAAATCGCGAACGTCACCATGTAGGGGCCGTCGGGAACCGGTGTGCCAAGCTCATCGGTAAGACGTCCCTGGTAGCTGATCGGATCCGGACCATCGGCCCAGGCGATCGCCGTGATCAAAAGTGTTGCGAGAAACAGATGGGCTAGGCGAGACATAGTGACTCCTCCCGAGATGTTGATGCGGGGTGGCTGGTGATTGAAGCAGAGGGGCGGACCGGCCCAAAACGACCGGTCCGCCCACGGCAAGCTCAGCGCGCGACGAGTTCGGGCCGATCGACCACCACCTGATGATCTTCAAACCCGAGCCGCACACCGTTGACAAGGTAGTCGAATCTCACGTCCCGATCCTGGGGGTGGCTCGACTTCACGATGATGCGCTTCGGCGTGACGGATTCCACATACAGCATGGACTGCACCGGTCCTCGCGGGGTGATCTGCACCGTGAGACCATCGGAACCGGTCACCAGACTGAAGTGTTCCGGCAGCACAATTTCGGCCACACCACGCGACAGGGTCGCCGTACCACGCGTGTAGGTGCCGGCTTCTCCGGCTTCCAGGGCGATGTAGTGGATCACCTTGGAGGGATCGTTGGGATGATCCTGCACGAACAACTTCGCTCCCGTGGCCGTGATGTTGCCCACTACGTGCAGGGCACCGGCTCCACCCGGCCCCACTCCCACCTGAAGTGGTGCATTGATCGGCACGTTGAAGACCGATGGACCGTTGAATACGGCCGGAGAGCCCGGCCCGGTGGAAAGCGCACCTCCACCGGTCACGCTGACGCCCCCGCCTCCAGACACGGCAAGCCCCGGTGTTCCTGTGAGACTCAGCGCCACCATCTCGATCGGTACGGGCGAAACCATGCCGAGCGTGTCTGCGGAGATCATGAATCTCCCGCCCGTAGTCGTGAGGTCTTCAGGACGCAGCTCCATGGTCCGCGCGCCTTTGCCGATCTCCAGGCGGTCCAGTTCCAGCGTGGCCATGTCGGAACTCATGGGGTCCAGAATTCGCACATACCCGGGGTCGTCCACTTCGATTTCCGCGTCCGTGCGCAGGGGCGCCGACGAGGTCCAGGTGGTTCCGGAATCCACGCGCAACTCGGACAGCGTTCGCGTCACCAGGCGCGCCCCCGGCTCCAGCTCCAGCTCGGCCAGGTTTTGCACCACGAGTCGGCGGGGCCCCACAATCAGCAGGTCGCCACCCACCACCTGCGCGCCGTTGTTCACGTTGACCGGCGCATTGAAATTGGCCGGCCCTCCCACAACTGCCACAGGACCATTCACGACCAGTCCGTTTCCGCCCACCACCAGCGGACCGCCGAGCCCTTGAAGCACGCCGAGAACATGCACGTCCCCGGCCGTGTCTACCACAACAGCCGAGTCGGGATCGACGTCGGGTGC
>DAIOGN010000097.1:4146-13402 GCA_036745245.1 Candidatus Zixiibacteriota bacterium | reverse complement strand
GCAGTGTTTTCCTGTCCGAGCGAACCGCCCATCAGCACGCGCGAGGCCCTCGCGGCAGGAATCGACGCCGCGCGTTCGGGCAACCGGGTGGGGGCCATCGGCGCAGCGGTATCGCAGGTGGCCCGACGGGAGAAGCTGGGCGTCGTGCGTGCACTCACCGGTCACGGCATCGGTGTGGAAATGCACGAGCCGCCGCAGATCCCCAACTTCGGGTCCCCCGACGATGGGGAAAAGATTGAAGCGGGAATGGTGTTCGCCATCGAGCCCATGCTGAACCTGGGAGGGCACGAGGTGGAGTTTTTGCAGGATGGCTGGACGGTGCGCACGAAGGACGGGTCGTTGTCGGCCCATTTCGAGCACACCGTGGCCGTGACACCGCGTGGACCCGAAATTCTCACGCGAACGGTTGCGATGTCGCATGGCTAAGAAGGAAGAAGCCATTCAGGTGGAAGGGGAGGTGGTGGAAAACCTCCCCAACGCGATGTTTCGCGTAAAGTTGGACAACGGACACGTGGTGCTGGCTCACGTCTCCGGCAAGATGCGCATGCACTTCATCCGCATCCTGCCCGGCGACAAGGTCACCATCGAACTGTCGCCCTACGATCTGTCGCGGGGCCGCATCGTGTACCGGTACAAGTGACGAAAGGTCGTCCGGGAGCAGATGGATGAAGGTGCGTTCGAGCATTAAAAAACGGTGCGAGCAGTGTCAGATCATCCGCCGCCACGGCGTGCGGCGCGTGATCTGCAAGAACCCTCGGCACAAGCAGAAACAGGGGTAGCGCGTGGCACGTATCGCAGGGGTAGATCTGCCCAGGGAAAAGCGCGTCGAAGCGGCGCTCTGTTACATTTACGGGCTGGGGCCGTCCTCGGCGCGTCGGATTCTGGCCCGGTCGGGCGTGAATCCCGACACGCGGGTGAAGGCTCTCACCGACGACGACGTGACCAAGCTGCGCACCACGATCGAAGCGGAACACAAGGTGGAAGGCGCCCTGCGCAGCGAAGTGGCGATGAACATCAAGCGCTTAATCGACATCGGAAGCTATCGCGGCCTGCGCCACCGGCGCAGCCTGCCCGTGCGCGGCCAGCGCACCAAGACCAACGCGCGCACGCGGAAGGGCCCGAAGGCGGGCATCGGCGGGCGCAAGAAGAAGTAAGGACGCCGCGCGCGCCTCGGGCGGGCCGGGAGACATTGAACTATGACGGACATCAAGAAAAAGCGAACCAAGAAGAGCCGGAAGCGCGTGGACGCGGTGGGAGTGGCGCACATTCACGCCACGTTCAACAACACCATCATCGCGCTCACCGACGCCACCGGCGGCATCATCTCCTGGGGCTCGGCCGGTCGGTCGGGGTTCAAGGGCTCCAAGAAGAGCACGCCCTTTGCGGCGCAGGTGGCCGCGGATGGGGCCGCCAAAGAGGCTCTCGAAATGGGTCTGAAGAAGGTGGAAGTGTGGGTGAAGGGGCCGGGCTCGGGACGCGAGGCCTCGATTCGTTCTCTGGCGTCGGCCGGCCTGGAAATCACGGCGATCCGCGACGTCACCCCCATTCCTCATAACGGCTGCCGGCCGCCCAAGCGCCGGCGAGTGTAACCGGTACGGTTGACGAAAGCGAAACGGATAGACTATGGCGAGGTATGTAGACGCGCAGTGTAAACTCTGTCGGCGGGAGGGCGAGAAGCTCTTCCTCAAGGGCTCCCGCTGTTTCTCCGACAAGTGCGCCATCGAAAAACGGGCGTACGCTCCGGGACAGCACGGCCAGAGCCGGAGACGGAAGGTCTCCGAGTACGGCGTGCAGCTGCGCGAAAAACAAAAGGTGCGGCGTCTGTACGGGCTGCTCGAGCGGCAGTTCCGCAACTACTTCCGCGCGGCGGCCCAGCGGAAGGGCATCACGGGGGAGAACCTCCTGCAGATGCTCGAGTGCCGCCTCGACAACATCGTGTACCGGCTGGGGTTTGCGCCGTCGCGACGCTCCGCCCGGCAGCTGGTGCGCCACCGCCATTTCACGGTGAACGGCTCGCTGGTGAACGTTCCGTCGTACCAGCTGCGCCCGTCGGACGTGGTGCAGGTGCGCGAAGGGAGCCGCAACCTCGACATTGTGCACGCGGCCCTGCGTGACGCGGCGCGTCAGGAGCCCCTGGCGTGGCTGCGCGTCGACAAGGCGCGGCTGGAAGGGCAACTGCTCGAGCGTCCGAAGCGCGCCGACATTCCGGTGACCGCCCAGGAACAGCTCATCGTGGAACTGTACTCTAAATAACGAACCCGCTCTGAGGATCGATACTATGGCTATGAGATGGAAAACCATGCAGATGCCCCGCGAGGTGCAGATCGACGAACGATCTCTCTCCTCGCAGTTCGGGCGTTTTGTACTCGAGCCGCTCGAACGCGGATTCGGCATCACGCTGGGCAACTCGCTGCGCCGTGTGCTGTTGTCCTCCATACAGGGGGCGGCGCCCGTGGGCCTGCGCATCGACGGGGTGCTTCACGAATTCACCGGTCTGCCCGGTGTGTACGAGGACGTGACGGGCATCGTGCTCAACACGAAGCAGCTGCGAATCCGCATGGACGACGACGGCGCCCGCCTGCTGGTGCTCGACGTGAGCAAGAAGGGCACGTACAAGGCCAAGGACCTGGTGGCCACGGGCGGATCCATCGAGATCATGAATCCTGATCTGCATCTGGTGGAACTCACCGAGGACCGGGCCTTCCGCATGGAGATCGACGTGGAGTTCGGGCGCAGCTACGTGCTGGCCGAGCAGAACAAGCGGATCAACGCCCCGACGGGCACCGTTCCTCTCGATTCGCTGTTCTCGCCGGTGACCCGCGTGAACTACGACGTGGAAAACACCCGCGTGGGACAGCGCACCGACTTCGACCGGCTCACGCTGGAAGTCACCACCGACGGCAGCGTGACGCCGCGTGATGCCCTGTGCTTTGCCTCGCAGCTGCTCAAGGAGCATCTGCAGGTGCTCATTCACATCGAAGACGAGATTCCGTTCGAGCGCGACGAGGAGGAGGACGAGGAGACCAACCGCATCCGCACGCTCCTCAAGACGCGCGTCGACGAACTCGAGCTGTCGGTGCGTTCGTCCAACTGCCTCCGCGCCGCCAACATCCAGACCCTCGAGGATCTGGTGCGCCGGTCCGAGTCGGAGATGCTCAAATTCAGAAACTTCGGCCGCAAGTCGCTCAATGAGCTCAACGCCATTCTGAGCGAACTGGGGCTGTCCTTCGGCATGGACGTGATGAAATACACGTCCGGCCACCACTCGTCGTAGCCATGAGACACGGAGTCAAGAAGAAGAAGCTGGGTCGCCGGCCGGCACACCGCGAGGCGATGCTGGCGAACATGGCGGCCTCCCTGGTCGTCCACCGGCGCATCACCACCACACTGACCAAGGCCAAGGCGGTGCTGCCGTTCGTCGACAAGCTGGCCACACTCGCGCGCAGGGGCGATCTGTCCGCACGCAGGCTCGCAGCCGCGCGGCTGCGTGACCCGGCGGCGCTCAAGGTGCTCTTCGACGAGCACGCCGGGCATTGGTCCGACCGTAATTCGGGATTCACCCGCTGGGTTCGCCTGGGGCAGCGCAAAGGCGACGGCGCCGAGATGGCGGTGGTCGAGTTGATCGTCCCCGCCCCGGTGGAGACCGAGAAGGGGGCCAAGGACGGCAAGCAAGCCAAGGCGACGGCGTCCAAGGGCAAGTCGTCGGGGAAGTCCGAGGCCAAGGCCGGAAAGGCGAAGGCGAAGAAAGCCGCCGCCTGAACCGGGGACTCGCTCCCACATGCACTCCAGAGGAGATCGTTCGATCTCCTCTTTTTTTTGCCGGAACCCACCCGTCAGGAGGCGGCTCGGTTCGCTTCCCGAACGAGCGCAGCCGCGTTTGACGTGCCGAGCCGGTGCGCCCCGAGGTCGAGAAGCGCCATGGCGGTCTCGAGGTTGCGAATCCCTCCCGCGGCCTTGATGCGTGCTCGCTGCCCCACGACACGGGCGACCCGGATCACGTGCTCAGGCTGGACCGCCCCGGAGGTGCCCGTGCCGGTCTTCACGAAGTCGGCGCCGGCCTCTACCACGGTGATCGCAGCGCGATCCAGTTCTTCGGGGGTCAGCACCGGCGCCTCGACGATTACTTTGAGCACCACATTCGGGCGTGGTGCGGCCGCGCGCACTTCGGCTACGTCGCGGGCCACGGCCCGCCAGTCGGCCGCCTTCGCCAATCCGAGCGGCATGACCATGTCGATCTCTGTGGCTCCCTGGTCCACCGCCAGGCGCGCCTCGAGCGCCTTGATCGAGGACGCCGAGGCGCCCAGCGGAAACCCCACGACGCAGGCCACCGCCACCCCGGTGCCGGCGAGCAGCTTTGATACGAGTGGCACAAACACGGGATTCACACACACGGCGGCAAAGCGACAGTCGATGGCTTCGCGCGCGAGTTGCTCGATCTGATCGGGAGTGGCCAGGGCGGCCAACAAGGTGGAGTCGAGCCGTCCGGCGAAGGTGTCCTGCGAGGGTGCAGCGCTATCAGGGGCGACCAGGTCACCGGATCGCATGACGATCTGGATGCCGAGTTCCAGGGCTAGCCTGCGGGCGCCCGGAGTCATCAGGCAGGGGCGATCGACCTCACACACGGAACCCCGGGGAAGGGCAGCCACGGTCGGCTCGCAGAGGACGGTCACCGGGTGCATCTGAGCCGGAGCGCGGACAATGCCGCCCTCCACCCTGCGCACGCTAGAAATGAATGCGCTTGTCGTCCTTACGCCGATTGAACCCGTCGCTTTTGCGACCGCCGGCGTGCATCTGGCAGGAAATCGTTGGCTCGGTCTCCTCCCGAAAGACCTCCAGCCGGGTACGCGTGCAGTGTTCGGTGGCCAGCTCGCCCGATTCCAGACAGACGGTGGTGAACACCACACCCGGGGGCGGTTCGAAATCACGCCACGCCTTGTCTGCGTGGTAGCCGTTGACGAATTCCGCCCACACGGGCAGCGCGTTGGTGGAACCGGAGCGGGTGTCGCCCGTGGAGGTCTTGTCGTCGAACCCGATCCACACACCGCACGTGATGTACGGCGTGAAGCCGATGAACCAGGTATCCACGGCGTAGTCGGTGGTGCCGGTCTTGCCGCCCGCCGGCCAGCGCACTCCATAGCGCCAGCGTGCGCTGCCCGCCGTTCCCTCATCGATCACCGACTGCAGCATGCTGGTCATGATGTAGGCCGTCTGCGCGGACAGCACCTCCTCGCGCTGCGGCGGATTCTGCTCGAGCACGGTGCCGGTGCGATCGGCGATCTTCTGAATGAACCGGGGTTTCACCAGGATGCCGCCGTTGGGAAACACCGTGTAGGCCGCCGTGAGTTCAAGCGGCGTCACGTCGCCCGATCCGATCGCGAGCGACGGATACGGTGCCAAAGGCGAGGTGATGCCCATGCGGCGGGCGTAGAAAATGGCCTGCTCCGGCGTGATCGCCCCCTCGCTTCTGTCGGCGCCCATGAGTTTGATCGCCACCAGGTTGCGCGAGCCCGCCAGCCCTTCGCGGAGGGTCATCGGACCCAGGAACTTGTCGTCGAAGTTGTGCGGACGCCACTCCTTGCCGCCCAGCATGAGCACGATGGGGGAATCGTAGAAGATGTCGGTGGGCTTGAAGCCGTTGTCGATGGCTGCCGTGTACACGATGGGCTTGAAGGCCGACCCCGCCTGACGGTAGGCCTGCACCACGCGGTTGAACTTGGAGTCCTCGAAGTCGCGCCCGCCCACCAGGGCCAGGATGTCTCCCGTGGCGTTGTCGAGAGCCACGAAGGCGATCTGAAGTCTCTTGTATACGCGCACCGTGTCCCAGGCTGGCTCCCCCCCGGGAACGCTGCGATCGATCGAGTCGAGTCGGGTGGCCGAGGTGTCGCGCAGGGAGTGGTTCGACTCGTACCAGGCCTGCAAGGCGGTCAGATTGGTGTCGACCACCTTTTCGGCGATGGTCTGCGCCTTCAGGTCGAGCGTGGTCTGCACCTGGAGGCCGTTGGAGTACAGCTCGTCCACGCCGTACTTGTCTTCGAGATACCGCCGCACCATTTCGGAGAAGTACCGGCCCGAGCCGCGCTCATCCACGCGCGTGGAGAGTGCAATGGGCCGCATCTTCAGGGAGTCGGAGAGTTTCTGATCGAGGCGTCCCGCGTCCACCATCATCGACAGGACCATGTTGCGGCGCGCGACGGCGGGGCCCATGTGCCGGTACGGATCGAGGCGCGACGGGGCCTGCAGAAGACCCGCCAGGAGCGCGGCTTCCTCCACGTTGATCTCCTGGGCTCGTTTCCCGAAGTACACCTGGCTGGCCGACTGGATGCCGTAGGCGCCGTGGCCGAAGTAGTACTGGTTGAGATAGATCTCAAGAATCTCGCTCTTGCTGAAGGCGCGCTCGATCTTGACGGCCGTGAGCACCTCCTTGATCTTGCGCTCGATGGTTTGCGCGCGGTTGAGAAACAGCATGCGCGCCAGCTGCTGCGTCACGGTGGAGCCGCCCTGTTCAATGGATCCCGACAGGAGATTCACGGCCAGCGCGCGCGAGAACCCGCGAATGTCGAATCCCCAGTGCGCGCTGAAGTGGCGATCCTCGGCGGACACGAGAGCGTCAATCAGAAACGGCGGGATCTGTTCGTACGGCACCAGGATGCGGCGCTCGAGGTAGTACTCCTGAAAGGTGGAGCCGTCGCGTGCCAGAAGGCGGGTCACGAGTTGTGGTTTGAACTGCCGCAGCTCGGCAAACGAGGGGAGTTCGTAGACGTACAGCCATCCCAGCCAGCCCAACAGGCCGAGAAAGGCGCACAGAGCCAGCGCGGCGGCCAGTTGAAGGCGCAGGCCGCGACTCCTGACAGGAGGCTCGGGCTTCGTCGTCGGGGAGGGTGACGGGTCGGCTACGACCGTGTTCTCGGCCAACCGGGAGCCTCCCTGGTGAGTACCGCTTGTCGCAAATTGAACATCCCCCAAACTGCTCTTGCCCCGGAAACCTACGGGCGGGCCTGTCCCCGGGCAATCAAATTGGCCTTGCGGAACTATTCGGCTCGTCTGAGCTTGCCTGCAGGGGAGTTTTACGCGCAAGGACGCCACTATGTTCAATGAGCCGTGCAGGGGGGGGACGGGGCGGCCCAGGGTCAGTCGTGTGTTCCGTCAACCGGCTGCGGGACTCCTGGGGGCCGGAATCGGGCCAAAACCGGCGTGGCGACAACCGCTTACGGAGTCGATCCGGCCCAGAAATCGGCTATACATTGTGGGTGGGCCGCCGATAGGCTATAAAGGATGGACCGGGGCTGTGCAAAGCCGGGCCAGCGTTGCTCAATTGCAGGTCACATGGAAACAGGGATTACGCCAAGGAGGGAACCGATGCGTGGCATCTATCGGTTGATGGTGATCGCGGCAGTGTGTGTCATGGTGCTTTCGGGCGCTGAGTCGGTGTGGGCAGCCAAGAGGCAGCCCGTGCCGTTGCCGGAAGAAATGCGCAGACCCGTTCGCGGCGCCGTAAGTGCGGCCGGCTGCGACACGGTGGCCTACGACGACGGAATTCCGTTCTATGTCTGGCAATCGCCCGATCCGGACGGCGACACCATGCAGTTTGTGCGCTTCTCGCCCGGGTTTGCGTGCACGCTCAAGACCGTGCAGTTCTGGGTGAGCACGAACCCCGGATTCGGCGGCGCCGGGACGCCCGGCGTGCAGGTCGACATCTACTCCGCGGCCGGAAACTATCCCGACACCCTCGTAGCCTCGGTGTCGGTGCCCAACGCGAATCTGGTCGAATTCCCCGGCGGTCCGACCGTGGTGGACTTTTCCTCCTTCAACCTGACCTTTGATCAGGATTTCTGCGTGGTGCTGCACCGCACGGGTGCGGACACCGACACCCTGGTCTTCATCTCCGACGAAAACTCCACGAACCTGCGATCGGGAGAGTATTTCGAGCCCGTGGGCTGGGAGCTGATCTTTGAAGGCTGGGGAGTCGACGTGGACTTTCTGGTGCGCGCAGATCTGTGCTGCGGCGATCCGCCCGCGTGCACTCCCGGGTCGCAGCCCGACTGGCTGACCTACGGAGGCTCGTTCCAGCGCACGTTCCGGTCGACGGCGGCCGTGAACAACGAATGCCGCCTCACGCTCGACTGGATTTCCCAGGGCGATTTCTTTGCGGGGTCCACCAATGTATCCGCCTTCTCCACCATTACGGTCGCCGATACGCTGGCCTTCCTGTGCTTCTGGAACTACCTGGCCTGTTTCGACGCGCGCACGGGTGTCCGGCTCTGGACCACGCCCCGGGACCAGTTTCCCGAGTTCGGTCAGGACATGCGCTGCCAGATCACGGTGGATGACTCCCTCGTGTATTTCGGCGGCGGCAGCTTCCGCTCGTTCAACTGCGTGAGGGTGGTGGACGGCTCGCTCGTGTGGTCGTACAACACGCTGAATGTGCCCGCGCCTGTGGGGAACACGAAGTTCGCTCCCCACGTGGTCACGGACTCGGTCGTGTACTGGGCCACCGACCGTGTGCCCGCTGAAGTGTTCGCAGCGAACAAGTACACCGGAACGCTGTTCTCCGGCTGGGGCACCAATCCCCGTATGCTCTCGGAAGGCGGCGTGTTCAACGCTCTCACCTCCGACGGCGACTCGCTCCTCTTTGTGGGCAGCGTCGCCGACGCGGGCACCCTCACCAACGGTCGGCTGTTCGCGATTCGCCTCTCCGACGGCACGATCAAGTGGACGCTCGAAGATCCGTCGGCCAAGTTCCTGAACAATCTTACGCTGGATCGCGAAGGGTTCTCGGGGTTCCTCGCCTACGAAAACGGAATCCTCTACTATCAGTCGAACATCCGCGACGACGCAGCCGGCTTCGACCACTTCCCGTGGGATGGTTCGGCGGGCGCCATCGACGTGAACCTGGAAGACGGCAACGGTGCCGGAATTGTCTGGGTGGCTCCGGCCCCCGTGGGGCGCGCGTTGTACGGCGGTCCCGTGGTGGGTGACGGGCTCGTGTACATCGGTAACGACGGCATCTTCGTTGGCGCGGACAACCCCAAGGGGGTCATCGCCCTGAACAAGGCCACCGGCGCCAGGCTCTGGCACAACCCGCTGGATGGTGCGGGGGTCCCGATGCCTCTCACCATGACCTGCGAGCCGGGTGGACGGCCCTATCTGTTCGCCGGTACGCGAGGCGGTCTGTGGTTCCTGATCGACGGGTTCTCGGGCGACGTGGTCTGGTCGCGCACGTTCAGCGGGCTGGTGCACTCGACCGTGGTACTCGATT
>DAIOGN010000097.1:0-4128 GCA_036745245.1 Candidatus Zixiibacteriota bacterium | reverse complement strand
CACACGCAGCTCGCTGGTGGGGAACACCAACGGCCAGCTGGCCTCCTTTACACTGGCACCGGCCGATCGGCCGCGCATGGACGTGAATCAGGTGACAGTGTTCGCCACCAACGCTCTGCCCGGATCGGGCAACAGCACGGTGGACACCATCGCGACGGCCCTGTCGAACAGCGGCTGCAGCGACCTCACCTTGGCGAGCTTTGGAGTGGATACGCTATCGCTTGCGCCACGCGTCAGCCTGGGCACGCCCGACTGGGCCAGCCGTGCACTCTTGTCGGCCGATCGCCGCGCCTCGCACTGGCTGGCGTTCGCCGATGCGTTTCCGCATCGCCCGCGCGCCACGGACATGAAGTATGGCCTATTGCGCTCGGAGCTCGGCAACGACGATCTGTGGGTTCCTCAGGCGCGTGCGTTCGCACGGTCGGCACAGGCCGCCCGGGCGCCGCAGGTGGTCACTGTGGAAACGTCGACTCCCGCCGTGATCACGCCGGGCAACAGCCTGGACATCGCGCTGCGCATCAACGAGACCGGCCAGATTCCGCGCACCACGGTGCGGAACTACGTCACGCTCGATTCGGACGACCCGGACTTCTTCCCGGAGGACATCGACAACGATGAGCTGGGCTTCCCGGTGATCGTGGTGGACGCCATCTTCGGCTACGCGTTTGAAGAGGACACACTTCGTGGCCGCGATGCGCACAGCCAGGTGACGAACCATGGCGCCATGGGCGTGAACGACAATGAGATTTTCTATGTCGATGGCGATGCCACTGGCACACTGTTCGACGGCTCGTTCTTGATCTCCGGCAAGATCCAGGACACGGCACGAACGGCCTGGGACAACTACGACTGGCTCGAGTTCCAGCCTGACAGCTTCCTCGTCGTCACGTACGACACGGTGCTGGCCACGAGCACAGGCACAGACCAGGTCACGGGCACGGTCTCGCACGCCGAGTACATCGACTCGATCGGCTTTCCGGCCGGACCGGGCGTGTACTCGTTCGGAGTGTCGGTGCGCGAGCAGCAGGTGGGGCTCAACGACATGGGTGCAGGCGCCGAATCCTTCAAGCTGGTACGCCAGTGCGTGATCAACCGGAATGGTACGCCGGTGGACAGCCCACTTTACCTCGGCACGTACACCGACTTCGATGTGGCCGGGGGCGCCAATAACGTGGATACCACGCACGCCACGGCGTGGTCGGTGGTGTACGAGTACGCGCCGTCAAGCAACCAGGAAGCCTATGGTGTCATCAAGTTGCCGAAAGCGGGCACGGTCTTCCGACATGCCAATGGCACGCTCGACACGGCCACCGGTTTCCGCGGCGTGTATGCCGTGTTCAATCCCGACGAGGTGTATCCGGGGGCCCCGTTCGAGCCCATCGGGGATTTCATCCACGGCTACGCGTCGGGCGCCGGACTGCGTTCGCGCGGCGGCTTCAACCGGGCCGCAGATGACGTCGGGGACATGTCGATGGTGTGCACGTTTGAGCGCGTGAATCTGGCGGCCAACGACACGGAATACGCGTTCTATGCGATCTTCGGCACGACCGCAGGGGGCGATCTCGATGCGGCCGCTCAGTCGGCCGCCGCCGAAGCCAACCGCATGGCTGGGTTCGCACGCGGAGACGTCAACGCCGACGGCAGCTACAACTTCCTCGATCTGGTGTGGTTGTATGACTGGGTCCAGTCCGGAGGCTCCAGCGCCTCACCCATTCCGCGCGCGGAGCAGGGTGACGTGAACGCCGACGGTCTGGTGAATATGGCCGACGTGTCGTACCTCGAGTCCTTCCTGTACAACGCAGGGCCTGCCCCTGTGGGTCAGTGGTGGTGGTAAACTAAAGTGGTGTGCTAGATGCGACGGGGCCTTCGGGCCCCGTTTCGTTTTATGGACGCGCACAGCCTTGCAGGATGCCGCGGCTTGCGGGTTGACTCTTGTTCGAGTATCTGCGATGGTGAGCCCATGCGCGCGCTTCCCACCCCCACGGGCAGCCGGATCTCCTGCAAGGGCTGGCATCAGGAAGCCGCCCTGCGCATGCTCTCCAACAACCTCGATCCGGCTGTGGCCGAACGGCCCGACGATCTGGTGGTGTACGGGGGCTCCGGAAAAGCCGCTCGCAACTGGGAATGCTACCAGGCCATCGTACGGTGCCTTAGAGGGCTCGAAAATGACGAGACGCTCCTGGTGCAATCCGGCAAGCCGGTAGGTATCGCCACGACGCACCCGGATGCCCCACGCGTGCTCATCGCCAATTCGAATCTGGTGGGGCAGTGGGCCACCTGGGACGAATTCCGCCGCCTCGAAGCCCTCGGACTTCTGATGTACGGGCAGATGACCGCGGGTTCGTGGATTTACATCGGCACGCAGGGGATCCTCCAGGGAACTTACGAGACGTTTGCGGCCGCTGCCGCGCGCCACTTCGGTGGAACGCTTGCGGGCACCTGGACGCTCACGGGTGGAATGGGAGGCATGGGAGGCGCCCAGCCATTGGCGGTGACCATGAACGGCGGCGCCATTCTCGTTGTTGAAGTGGATCCCTCTCGCATTCAGCGGCGCGTGGATCTGGGCTATTGCGACCGCATGACCGACCGGCTCGATGTGGCCCTGGAGTGGGTGCTCAAGGCAAAGCGAGACCGAAGCGCAATCTCCGTGGGTCTGGCAGCCAACTGCGCCGATGTGCTTCCGGAGTTGTTACGCCGCCACGAACTCCCCGATCTGGTGACCGACCAGACCTCGGCTCATGATCCGCTCGGCGGCTACGTGCCCGCGGGACTCACTCTGGCGGAAGCGCTCGCGCTCCGGCAGCGTGATCCGGACTCCTACCAGAAGCGAAGCTACGACAGCATGGCACGGCACTGCCGCGCGATTCTCGACATGCAGGCGCAGGGCGTCGTGGCGTTTGACTACGGCAACAATCTGCGTGGGGCAGCGCAGAAGGCTGGAGTGGCGAACGCGTTCGACTACCCCGGCTTCGTGCCGGCGTACATCCGGCCGCTTTTCTGCGAAGGCAAGGGGCCCTTCCGGTGGGCGGCCCTGTCAGGGGATCCGGAGGACATCGCCACAACCGACCGGCTTGTGCTGCGATTGTTCAAGGACAACGAACCCCTGGTGCGCTGGATCAAGCTCGCGCGCAAGAAAGTGCCGCTTCAGGGACTGCCCGCCCGCATCTGCTGGCTCGGCCTGGGGGAACGCGCGGAATTCGGTGTTCGTCTCAATCGCATGGTGAAACGCGGTACCCTGAAGGCGCCGGTAGTGATTGGCCGCGACCATTTGGACTGCGGCTCCGTAGCTTCACCCTATCGCGAAACCGAGGCCATGCGCGACGGTTCGGATGCGATCGCCGACTGGCCCATACTCAATGCCCTTCTCAACGCGGTCTCCGGCAGCTCGTGGGTGTCGTTCCACCATGGTGGAGGTGTGGGGATGGGGCTCTCACTTCACGCCGGACAGGTGATCGTGGCCGACGGCACGCGCAGCATGACGCGTCGCCTGGAGCGCGTGCTCACCAACGATCCACTCATGGGCATCTTTCGGCACGCCGACGCAGGCTACCCGGAAGCGCTCGAAACAGCGCGCCTCCACGAATGTCAGATCCCCATGCCGCAAGCGACCGGCCCGGCGCAGCCAAAAACTCCACAGACGGTCTGAGTTTGGCTGAGCCTGCACCCGGCGCTGTACCCACGCTCGTCATCACAGGCATCCGTGAATTGGTCACGGTGCCTCCCACGCCTGCCCCGCGGCGGCGCGAGGCACTGCGGCAGATCGGACTCGTAAAGGACGCTGCCGTGCTCATCAGCGGTGATCGGATCTTGGCGGCGGGGCCCGAGCGGGACGTGCTGGCACGCCTCGGAGGGGCGGCCGACATGGTGCAGATCGACGCCGGTGGACGCGTGGTGTCTCCCGGACTCGTGGACGCTCACGTGCACTTTCCGCAGGTTCGCGTCATCGGTGCGATGGGGCGAACACTCCTGGACTGGCTCGAAGCGGTCGCTCTGCCGGAAGAGGCGAGGATGGCAGACCGTGAATACGCCAGGGACACCGCGAGGTTGTTCCTGCGCGGCCTGGCGTCTCACGGGACGACGACGGCGCTCGTGTTCGGAGCGCATTTTGCGGAGGCCACCGCGGTGCTT